>JADGHE010000034.1 GCA_019689555.1 Variibacter sp.
GTTTTCATGAGGCTCTCCCTCGATGGATCGCAAAGGCGGCACCCCGAGCGCCCCGGTCGCGTCCCCGGCGCCCGCGTTCCCCCCCTATGCAATTCAATCGCCAAACACGAGAAAAGTCATCCTGAATCGCGGCCTTGAGGCGCTTCGTCCTCCCCCAGGCGGCGCCAGCCGAACAGGCCCCGGCGCGCATAGATCCAGGCGTATTGCCGCGTCATTTGCGCGGCGCGCGTCAAGCGGAAGCCGAGCGCGCCGAGGATCAGACACACGATCGTGTCGACTGCGTAAAAGCGGAGAGAAACGAGCGTGCCGCCGAACAGCGCGAAGTGGATGAAGCGCACCCACGCCCCGAGGATCAGCATGTAGAGCGGCAGGTGCCACCACGGCCGCCAGGTGCCGGCGATGGCGCGCCCGGCGAGCCAGGCCGCGCCGCCGCCGAGCACGACGGTGACGAGCAGGAACACGCCGAAGCTGTCCTCCTCGGAGAGCAGTGCGGGAAGGTCGATGTCCATCGCAGCCTCAGCGCCTCCCGCCTTCGAGATAGGCCACGCGCACCTCGGCCCGCTCCAGGAGCTCGCGCCCGGTGCCGCTCAAGGTGATCCTGCCGTTGACCATGACATAGCCGCGATGGGCGAGTTTGAGTGCGTGAAACGCGTTCTGCTCGACGAGGAAGACGGTGAGCTTCTCGCGCTCGTTGAGCGTGCGGATGGCGTCGAAGATCTGCCGGACGATCAGCGGCGCAAGCCCGAGCGAGGGCTCGTCGAGCAAAAGAAGCCGCGGCCGGCTCATCAGCGCGCGGGCGATCGCCAGCATCTGCTGCTCGCCGCCCGAAAGGGTGCCGCCGCGCTGCTTCATCCGTTCCTTGAGGCGTGGAAACAGCGCGAAGACGCGCGCAAGATCGTCCTCGAAATGCGCGGGGTCGGAAACGACCGCGCCCATCTGCAGGTTTTCCAGAACCGTCATGCGCGGGAAGATGCGCCGGCCCTCCGGCACCTGCGCGATCCGCAGCCAGGCGATCTCGTGCGGCCTTAAATGAGTGATGTCGCGGCCGTCGAAGACGATGCGGCCCTCGCGCGCCCGGGGATTGCCGAAGATCGTCATCATCAGCGTCGACTTGCCCGCGCCGTTCGCCCCGATGAGCGTGACGATTTCGCCGGGATAGACATCGAGGCTCACGCCCTTGAGCGCAGCGATGCTGCCGTAATAGGTCGACACATCGCGCACGGAGAGCAGCGGCGCGCTCATGACGGCGCTCCTTCACCTCCCCCTGAAAGGGGGCCTTTCGGAAGGAGGTCGGAGGAAGCCGGTCGACCGCACGCAAAGCCGTTCACAGCCCCACCTCCGCCTCCGCCCGCGCGACCTCCTCGTCCGCGACGCCGAGATAGGCGGCGATCACGCGCGGGTCGTCGCGCACCTGCCGCGGCGGACCGTCGGAAATCTTGATGCCGTAGTCGAGCACCACGACGTGGTCGGAAATCTCCATCACCACCGACATGTCGTGCTCGATGAGCAGGATCGACGTCTTGTGCCGGTCGCGAATGGAGAGGAGCAGCGCGTTGAGCTCGGCGCTCTCGCGCGGGTTGAGGCCGGCGGCCGGCTCGTCGAGGCAGAGCAGCACCGGCTCGGTACACATCGCACGCGCGATCTCGAGACGGCGCTGGGCGCCGTAGGGCAGCGCGCCGGCGGGATCGTCCGCCCGGTCGGTCAGGCCGATGAGATCGAGCCAATAGGCCGCCCGCTCGATCGCGCGGCGCTCGCTCTGCGCATAGGAGGCGAGCCCCAGCACGCCGAAGAGCGTGAAGCCGGACGCGACCATCAGCGCATTGTGTTGCGCGACGAGCAGGTTTTCGAGCACCGTCATGCCCGAGAACAGCCGGATGTTCTGGAAGGTGCGCGCGACCTTCGCCTTCTGCGTCACGAGATAGTCCGGCATGCGCTCGAGCAGGAACAGCGCGCCGTCGGAACGCACGAGGCTGCGGCGGCCGGAGTCGGTGAGGGCGGCAAGCGCGGTCCAGACGCGC
The DNA here is from genome assembly GCA_019689555.1 of Variibacter sp. Classification (GTDB taxonomy): domain Bacteria; phylum Pseudomonadota; class Alphaproteobacteria; order Rhizobiales; family Xanthobacteraceae; genus JADGHE01. The sequence goes on from JADGHE010000034.1 coordinate 2,019, forward strand.
GGATCGCCGTGGCGCAGCGCGATGCGCCCCTCCGTCGGCTTGTAGAAGCCGGTGATGCAGTTGAACACCGTCGTCTTGCCGGCGCCGTTCGGCCCGATGAGGGCGGTGATGTCGCCGTTTCGCGCCGTGAACGACAGGTCGTCGACCGCGACCAGTCCGCCGAACCGCATGGTCAGGTGCTCGACTCTGAGCACCGCGTCGTCCGCGGCGTCGCTCATCCGCGCCCCTCCCGCGCCAGCGCGCCGGAGATGTTCCTGCGTGGCTTGAGAAAGGCGGAGGGCGCACGCGTCGCGATCAGCCCACGCGGCTTCCAGATCATGAGCAGCACCATGGCGAAGCCGAACAGCAGCATGCGGTACTGCGTGGGATCGAAGCCGGCGCCGAAGATCCGCTTGAGGAAATCGAGCTCGCGCATGATCTCGGTGCCGCCGATCATGGCGACGGCGGCGACGGCGACGCCGATCTGGCTGCCCATGCCGCCGAGAACGACGATCGCGAGGATCATCGCCGACTCGGTGAAGGTGAAGGATTCCGGGCTGATGAAGCCCTGCCGGGCGGCGAAGAAGGCGCCGCCGAATCCGCCGAACATCGCGCCCATGGCGAAGGCCGTGAGCTTGGTGTTCGTCGTGTTGATCCCCAGCGCCCGGCAGGCGATCTCGTCCTCCCTGAGCGCCTCCCAGGCGCGGCCGACCGGCAGGTGCCTGAGCCGCGCCGTCACGAAGGCGGTGAGGAGCGCGAGCCCCAGGATCACGTAGTAGAGAAAGATCGCGCGGTGCAGGGGCGAAAATTCGAGCCCGAACGTCGCCGCGAAGCCTGCGTCCGAGGCGTTGAAGGGAAGGCCGAAGAAGGTGGGGCGCGGAATGCCGCTGATGCCCGCATAGCCGTTCGTCACCGGCACCCAGTTGATGAGGATGAGGCGGATGATCTCGCCGAAGGCGAGCGTGACGATCGCGAGATAGTCCCCGCGCAGGCGCAGCACCGGAAAGCCGAGCAGCACGCCCCAGAACGCGGCGAGAATGCCGGCGAGCGGCAGCAGGATCCAGAACGACAGCCCCAAGGTCTTGGCGAGCAGCGCGTAGGAATAGGCCCCGACCGCGTAGAAGGCGACGTAGCCGAGGTCGAGCAGGCCGGCGAGGCCGACGACGATGTTGAGCCCGAGGCCCAGCATCACATAGATGAGGATCTGGATGCCGAAATTGTCGATCCACTTGACCGCGCCGCCGCTGCCGCCGAGCGCCAGCACCAGCGCCGGATAGCTCGCGGCGAAGCCGATCGCCATGGGGCCGAGCCAGCGCGCGGCGGCCGCCCCCCAGCGCGAGAGGCCTTCGGCGGCCGGGCGCGGCCGGCGGCGGCGCGCCTCGAGCCACGGCGCAAGCACGAGCGTATGGGCGAGGCGGCCCGCGGCGACGATCGCCACAATGGCGAAGAACAGCGGCCAGCGCGTCTCGAGCGTGAGCTCGTTGCGGATGTTCTGCTCGGTGCGGAAAGCGACGAGCGGCAAAAACAGCCCCGCCGCGATGAGCGCGACGACGCCCGTGTCCTTCAGCGCGTGCGCGACGGCGACGCGCGGCTTTGCGGGGGCCTCGGCGGCCATGGCTTTCGCGCTGCGGCCTCGCGCCATTCACCTCTCTCCGGTCGCGGGGAGAGGTCGGATCGCGCAGCGATCCGGATGAGGGGGCCTCTCCCCGATCAAAGCAACCGTTCCCAGGAGCGCACCGCGCGATGTTGCCCTCCCCGCAGGCGGGGAGAGGTCTTGCGGGTCCAGCCTCGCCTCCCGTCCCGTCATCTCACACCTTTTCGACGTCGGGCCGCCCCAGGATGCCCTGGGGCAGGAAGATCAGCGTGATGGCGAGAATGGAAAAGGCCGCGACGTCCTTGTAATCGATGGAAAAATAGGCCGACCAGAGCGTCTCGATGAGCCCAATGAGGAGCCCGCCGATCACCGCCCCGGGCAGCGAGCCGATGCCGCCCAGCACCGCCGCGGTGAACGCCTTGACGCCGGGCACGAAGCCGTCCGCGAAGCTCACCACCCCGTAGTGAATGAGATAGAGCGTGCCCGCCACCGCCGCGAGCGCCGCGCCGACCACGAAGGTGATGGAGATCGTGCGGTCGACGTCGATGCCGAGCAGCGCCGCCATCTTCTGGTCCTGCTCGCAGGCGCGCTGCGCCCGCCCGAGCTGAGTGCGGGCCACGAGATACCAGAAGATCGCGAGCAGCACGGCCGTCACCGCCCAGATGATGAGCTGCTTGTAGGAGACGGTGACGGGAAAGCCTTCGGAGCGCAGCAACACGAACTCGCCGCGCACGAGCGGGGGCACGGACTTGTTGCGCGGCCCCTGCGTGACCTGCACGAAGTTCATGAGCAGGATCGACATGCCGATCGCGGAGATGAGCGGCGCAAGGCGGAACGAGCCGCGGAGCGGCCGGTAGGCGAGGCGCTCGATGGTCCAGCTCACGAGCGAGGTGAGCGCCATGGCGGCGACGAGCACGATGACGAGGGCGAGAAAGATCGCACTCACGCCCGCCCACAGCGTGAGAATGAGAAACGCGATGAGCGCAACGAAGGCCGAGACCATGAACACGTCGCCATGGGCGAAATTCACCATGCCGATGATGCCGAAGACCATGGTGTAGCCGATGGCGATCAGCCCGTAGATCGAGCCCAGGGTGATGCCGTTGATGACCTGCTGGAGGAAGACTTCCATGCGCCTTCTGATCCCCCCGCGGGCCCGCGCGCCTCTCGCGGGCGCGTCGAGCCTTTGTCACACGTTTTTCAAACTGTAACAGGGGTCGCGGACGCGGGCAACGCGGCGGATCGCGCCGGCGGCCGCCGCTTGCGCGCTCTGCGCGCGATCCTTGCACAGGAGCACGTTGCACTTGCGCCCGAAGGGCGGGCGGTGAAACCGCGCCGCCCGAAAGGCGGACTTCGCGTTCGGAACGTGATTACATCGGCGGCGGTGGTGCGGCGGCCTCTCGGAGGCATCCGGGAAGGGCTCGGCGGCCGCTGCGGGCGCGCGGCCGCGCGGCGTATGCGCAAAAAGCTCCCGCTTTCGTTCCAGCGATCGCCGGTTTCGTGCCTTCCCGTTCGCGCGCGGGCCACCCCATCTTGAGGGCAAGATTCGGCGCGCGGGAAAGCGCGCCAGGACTTGGGAGGACGCCCATGGCGCGCGCGAAGGCGGAGGACGCCATCAAGGACAAGGGCCGGCCGTTCACCGGGGCCGAATATCTGGAAAGCCTGCGCGACGGCCGGGAAATCTGGATCTACGGCGAGCGCGTGGAGGACGTGACGACGCACCCGGCCTTCCGCAACGCCGCGCGCTCCATCGCCCGGCTCTACGACGCCTTGCACGACCCGGTCGCCAAGGGCGTGCTGACATGCCCGACGGACACCGGCTCGGGCGGCTTCACGCACAAGTTCTTCCGCGTCGCGCGCTCGCGCGAGGACCTGATCGGCCAGCGCCAGGCCATCGCGCACTGGGCGCGCATGACCTACGGCTGGATGGGGCGCACGCCCGACTACAAGGCGTCGCTCATGAACACGCTCGGCGCCAACTACGCCTTCTACGAGCAGTTCGCCGACAACGCCAAGGCCTGGTACAAGCGGGCGCAGGAAAACGTCCTGTTCATGAACCACGCCATCGTCAATCCCCCGGTCGACCGCCACAAGGCCGCCGACCAGGTGAAGGACGTGTTCATCACCATCCAGAAGGAGACCGACGCCGGAATCTACGTCTCCGGCGCCAAGGTGGTGGCGACCGCGTCGGCGCTCACGCACTACAACTTCCTCGGCCAGAACGCCGCGATGCCCATCAACGACCCGGATCTTGCGGTGATGTTCATCGCGCCCATGAACGCGCCGGGGGTGAAGCTTATCTGCCGCGCCTCCTACGAAATGGCGGCGAGCGTGATGGGCACGCCCTTCGACTACCCCTTGTCGTCGCGCTTCGACGAGAACGACGCGATCTTCGTCTTCGACAACGTCTTCGTCCCCTGGGAGGACGTGCTGCTCCACCGCGACCTCGAGAAGATCAAGGTCTTCTATCCGCGCTCGGGCTTCCTCGCGGGCTATCAGTTCCAGGGCTGCACGCGCCTTGCGGTGAAGCTCGACTTTCTGGTCGGCGTCATCGCCAAGGCGCTGCGGGCGACGGGGGCGGACGACTTTCGCGGCAACCAGGCGATGCTCGGCGAGGTGATCGCCTGGCGCAATCTCTTCTGGGCCATCTCGGACGCCATGGCCGGCCACCCGGTTCCCTGGGTCGGGGACACCGTGCTGCCGAACGCGCAGTCGGGGGCGAGCTACCGCGTCTTCGCCGGGGAGGCCTACGGGCGCGTCAAGGAGATCGTGGAGAAGATCGTGGCCTCCGCGCTCATTTATCTCCCGTCCTCCGCCAAGGACTTCCGCAATCCCGAGATCGACCGCTACCTCGCGCGCTATGTGCGCGGCTCGAACGGCATCGGCTACCGCGAGCGTATCAAGGTCATGAAGCTCCTGTGGGACGCGATCGGCACGGAGTTCGGCGGCCGGCACGAGCTCTACGAGATGAACTATGCCGGCAACCACGAGGACATCCGCATTCAGGCGCTGTGGAACGCGCGCGGCTCCGGCGCGCTCGACGCCATGATCGCGCTCGCCGAGCAGTGCATGGCCGACTACGACGAGAACGGCTGGACCGACGACACCTGGCTCAACCCGGACGGCGCCCCGGGTCGCGCGAGCGCGGCGCACGCCGCCGAGTAGCGGCCCTTCCGCCCAGCCGGAGACCTTGCGTCTTCCGCGCCGCCGCCGCGGCGCATGCGGGGCGCAGCAAGGCTCCGCCCCGCCGGACCCGGGCGTGGGACGGCATCTCGCCGGGCGTCAATCCGCTCCCGATTTCTTCCGCTTGGGAAAAAATATCGTGCGCAATTGATTGCGGCGCAGAAACGGCAAAACGCTTATATTCGCGTCACGTACTCTCTCCACTGGTCCCTGGGCATGAGCTGGATCGAACAACGCCCCGATGATGCCATGGCCGGTGCTTTCGAGGCGTTCGGTCCGGAAGCCCTCAAGACCGTGGACGCGGCGACGTTCCGCGAGGCCATGGCGCGCCTCGGGGCCGCGGTGCATGTGGTGACGACCGCCGGGCGGGCGGGGCGGACCGGTTTCACGGCCACGGCGGTCTGCTCGGTCTCGGACCAGCCGGCGACGCTGCTGGTCTGCCTCAACCGCCGCAGCCGCGGCACGCCGGCGCTGCGCGAGAACGGGGTCTTCTGCGTCAACACGCTGGCGGCGGACGGCCAGGAGATCGCCGACACCTTCGCCGGGCGCACGGGCGCCGCCGGGGAGGAGCGGTTCAAGGTCGGCGACTGGATGACCCTGGCGACCGGCGCGCCGGTGCTGCGCTCGGCCGCCGTGGCCTTCGACTGCCGCACCATCGACGTGAAGACGGTCGCGACCCACAACGTCTTCTTCGCCGTGGTCGAGGCGGTGCATATCGGCGAGGCCTGCCCGGCGCTCGTCTACCACGAGCGCTCCTACAAGCGAGTGTGAGGGGGCGGGTCCGCGCTCCGCGCCCCTGACGCTGCTTCCCATTTCATCGCATGGCCCTGTCCACGACGCGAGAGCGCGCTGAGATCAGCTTTGGCCGTATCCGGGCGTGAGCGAAGGGGGGTGCGCTGGCGGGGCTTTACCCTTCGGGCGGCGCATGCAAGCTTTGCGCGCCATGCGACTCGCCGAAGATCGTCTTTCCGAAATCGCTGCGGAGTTGGCCACAAAGCCCCGGCACGAGAAGGTTCGCTCGCTGCTGCATGCAGGGGAAAGGCGATCCCCAGTTACGATCTGAGCGTCTTGCGCCAGACTTACGAGAAGCTCGACGCTCTCCGAAGAGAAGGCCGGAACACGATCTGGTCCTATGTGGCGCGCAATCTGTCGCGCCCGCTGCACCTGTCGTCGGCCGAGCGGCGGGCGGATGTGGTGGTCGGCAATCCCCCCTGGGTCGCGCTGGGCCACAGGTCGAAGGAATTCCAGAAGCGCTTCAAGGAAGTGGCCGAAGGCGAGAACGTCTATGTCGGGGGCAAGCTCGCGACCCAGGCCGACCTGTCCGCGCTGTTCTTTGCCAAGAGCGTCGCCTTCTATCTGCGCGAGGGCGGCACCATGGCCTTCGTCATGCCGCTTGCGGCGCTCACGCGTGGCCAGTTCGAGAAATTCCGTACCGGCGCGTTTCACAGGAAGAAGGTGCAATTCACGGAGGCGTGGACCTTCGACGAAGATGTACAGCCCCTGTTTCCGGTGCCGTCCTGCGTCCTGTTTGCAAAGGCGGAGCGCGGGCTGAGCGTCCCGACGCCGAAGACGGTGACGGCATACAAGGGGCAATTGCCCCTGGCGACGCCCACGAGGAAATGGCCGACAAGCACCTCAAGGTCACGCCCGACGCGCCGGCGCCGAGCGAGGCGACGTATGAGGGCGGATCTCCGTATCGCGAGGCGTTTCGGCAGGGCGCGACCTTGGTGCCGCGCATGCTGTGCCTGGCGGAGAAGGTTCCTGCCGGCCGGCTCGGCGGCGACCCGAAGGCGCCGCTGGTGAAAAGCCGGCGCTCGACACAAGAAAAGGAGCCGTGGAAGAAGCTGGACGATCCAGGCGTTTCATCGCGACCACGGCCCGCCGCACGCGCACGCGAAATATCATGGCTTCGAAGCGCAGGTCAGAATCGCCGACGGGGAGATTCATCGCGGTTCGCTCCCGGGTTCTGAGGTATAAATCTGAACTCGAAGGCAACTGGCAGAGAGGGCAGGCGCTGGAACCGCTCGAGCGCATTCCGGGATTGGAGGATGATCAAGATCTCCTCGATTGAGTCGCGCGGCGGCTATCGCCTGTTTCTGCGCTTCTCGGATGGATCGGAAGGCGAGCGCGACTTTTCCGATCTGATCGCGGAACGCGGCTCGCTCGTCGAGCCGCTGCGCGATCCGGCCTATTTCGCCCGCGCCTTCACCAAGGACGGCAGCGGCCTGGCTTGGCCGAACGGGCTCGATCTCGATGCCGAGGCGCTGCATCAGCAAATGAAAGCCGCGGGGCTCCTGCGCGTGCCGGCGGCATAGCCCGTAGGTGGGTTGAGCGTCCGCGACATCCACCAATCGCCCCCGCCCGCGGCGCCCGCCCCCGCACCATCGTGCGATGGTCTCGCTGGCGCGCGACCCATTTTGCCCCTTGACTTTATTCCCAAGGATTATATTCTCATCGCCGTCCCGCCCCGGTCGAGGGGCGTTTCGCGAGCGTCACGAAGCGCGGGGCGGGAGCGGCGAGCGGTCCGCACGGGCGCAAAGACGCACGCCCAACGCGGCGCCGCGGCCCAAGCCGCAGGGTCCCGGCGCGCCAGCCGCGCGCCACGGGGATATGGCCGCCGCAAGCCCGAGCGCCATACGACGGCGAAGCGGCGAGGCCCTTCAGCGGTGGGAAGGCGCCCGGTCGGCAACGCCCGGCGCCTGAAACGGTCAGCCCACCGGGGGTCCTGCGGAGCAAGCCAAAAAATCGCCGCGCGCGGGACGCCGGGAGAGCCGGCGGACTTGCGGAAGTTTCGTTTCGGCATGCCTCGTGTGCCGCGAGGCGCCGAGGCCCGCGGGTCCGGAGCGGGGCAAGGCCCGCGCCGCAAGCCGGCGCCAAGCCTTCTCGCCTCCGGCGCCCGGCGTCCCGCGCCCCCTTTGGGGGGGCGGCAAGGGAAGGCGCGTCGCGCCCTTCCGCGCGCGGCCCTGCGCCCGCGCTTGTGCGCGTGCGCGCGCACAGGGCCGCGTGCGCGTGCGCAGGGCTTTGCGTCCGCCGCTCGCGCGCTTCGCGCATTCAATTCGCCGCGCCGCTCGCCTAAGATCGCGCCATGCCTGCGACCGTCCAAGCGCTGCCGCTGTTCCACCTCTACGGCGATCCGCCCGACGACCAGGCGTTCGACTTCATCCACATCGAGACGATCGCCTCGCGTTCCTCGCTCCACGACTGGACGATTCGCGCGCACCGCCACCGCAATCTGTTCCAGATCCTGGTGATCGAGCGCGGCGGGGGCCGGATGGCCTACGAGGCGTCCATGATTCCCTTCGCCGCGCCGGCCGCGATCCTCGTGCCGGCGACGATCGCCCACGGCTTCCAATTCGAGCCGCAGGTGACGGACGGATGGGTCGTGAGCTTCACGGAGGACGTCGCGCTGGGCTTGGGCGAGCGCTCGGGCGAGGCGCTGGCGCGCCTCAGGGCGCTCGCCGCGCAGCCGGTCGTGCCGCTCGCCCACCCGTTTGAAATCCGGCGGCTGTCGGCCTTCTGCGCCGACCTGCACGAGGAGGGCTTCCTCGCGCGCGAAGGCTTCCGCCTCGCCATGCGCGGGCTGCTCGCCCTCATCGCCATCGAAGTCGGGCGCCTCGCGGCGAGCCGGGCGCGTTCGGGCGCCGTGACGCTCGCGCCGAGCGACGCCACGGTGCAGGCGCTCGGGCGGCTCGTGGAGGAGCATTTCCGCAGGGAAAGGCGGCTCTCCTTCTACGCCCAGAAGCTCGCGATGACCCCCGACCGCCTCAACGATCACGTCAAGCGCGCAGCCGGCGTCACCGCGGGCCACCTGATCCGCCAGCGCGTGCTCACCGAGGCGAAGCGCCAGCTCGTCTTCACCGCGCAGCCGATCCACGACATCGCCTACGACCTCGCCTTCTCGGACCCCTCGCACTTCGCCCGCTTCTTCCGCAAGCACACCGGCATGACGCCGCAGGCCTTCCGCGATCGGGGCGGAGAGCGCGGCGCGACGGCGCGCGGCAACGGCCGCCGTCCCTGAAGGCGCGGAGGCGGGGCGCATGCCGCCTTGCGCGCCGTGCCGCCCCGCCTTGTCCACATTCGAGGCCCCGCCCAGCGTCTTGCGCCGGCGGGCCATGCCGGCTTCGGACCGCCGGCGCTCGTCCGCGGCTTTTCTCCGCTCAGCGCGCGAGCAGATGCTCGAGCACCGCGGCGTTGTAGGCCTCCGGCTGTTCGATGTTGGAGATGTGGGCCGCGTCGAGCACGGTCAGCTTGGCGCCCGGAATGCGCGACTGGATGAACTCGGCTGCCTCGACGGTGGTCGCCGGATCGTGCCGCCCGGCGATGACGAGCGTCGGCGCCGTGATGCGGCGGATCGATTCGCTCAAGTCCATGTCGCGGATGGCGTAGCAGCAGCCCGCATAACCCTCCGGCGCGGTGGCGAGCAGCATGTCGAGAACCGGCTTCGTCTTCTCCGGCGCGCGCTCGCGGAAGCTTTTCGTGAACCAGCGCTCCAGGCTCGGCTCGGCGAGCGGCGCCATGCCCCGCGCGGTGGCGATCTTGATCCGCTCGTTCCAGGGATCCGGGGAGGGGAAACGCGCGGCGGTATTGGACAGCACCAGACGCCCGATGCGCTCCGGCGCGTGCGCGCCGAGCCACATGCCCACCATGCCGCCCATCGAAAGACCGCACCAATGGGTTTTTTCGATGCCGAGCGCATCGAGCACGGCGAGCGCGTCGCGGCCCAGGCGCTCCATGGTGTAAGGTCCGGCCGGCACGTCGGACTGGCCGTGCCCGCGCCGGTCGTAGCGGATGAGGCGGAAGTGCTGGGTGAAGGCGGGCACCTGGGCGTCCCACATGTGCAAGGTGGTCCCGAGCGAGTTCGACAGCATCAGCGCCGGCGCGTTCTCGGGTCCTTCGACCTCGACGTGAATGCGGCAGCCGTCGGCGTCGATGAAAGGCATCGTCTGATTCTCCAAGATCTTGGCGGCGGCGTCGGCCGGGGCCCGAGCGGCCCGTGCAGCCTGCGCGCCACGGTTGGCGGGTTTCGAGTCGGATCGCCGTTCGCGGCGCGGCAGCCTAGGTCGGCAGCGCCGCGGCGCCAAGCCCGTCCCGCGGGATGGCTGGTCCTTGCCGCGCGGCATCTGCTAAATGCGTTGGGCGTCGGCGCGCGGCGGCAAGGCGGCCGCGGCGGCGCCGTCCAAGGTGGAGACAAGCCATGGCAATGACCATGAACGGAGAGGTCCGGCTCCAAGCACCGCGCGAGGAGGTCTGGACAAAGCTGAACGATCCCGAGGTGCTCAAAAGCTGCATCCCCGGCTGCGAGTCGCTCGACAAGAAATCCGATACCGAGTTCGAGGCCGTGGCGACCAACAAGATCGGGCCGGTGAAGGCCCGGTTCAAAGGCCGGGTCACGCTCTCCGATCTCGACCCGCCGAACGGCTACAAGATTTCCGGCCAGGGAGACGGCGGGGTTGCGGGATTCGCCAAGGGCGGCGCGACCGTGACGCTGACGCCGGCGGAGGACGGGGGAACCGTGCTCAGCTATGCGGTGGAGGCGCAGATCGGCGGCAAGCTCGCGCAGCTCGGCCAGCGGCTCGTCAACGGCGCGGCCAAGAAGCTGGCCGACCAGTTCTTCGAAAAGTTCGCCGCCGCCGTCAATCCGAAGGAACAGGCCTGAGCGCCTGCGCGGCCGCCGCCGCGGCCTGCGGGCGCGGCGCGCCCGCCGTGCTTGTGGCTTGACCACCTGCACGTTGGCGGTTCAGACTTGGTCTAGTTCAACTCACCTAGACGCGGCGCGTGCGACTGACATGCGTCAGCTCATGTCGTGGTGCCCGCATCGCCCCGGCATCCTGGGCGGGGAGCTTCGAGGAGGAATAAGACCATGCCCACCGTATCCATGACGGTGAACGGGAAGCCTGTCAGCGCGGAAGTGGAGCCGCGTACGCTTCTCGTACAGTTCCTGCGCGAACACCTGCGGCTCACCGGGACTCATGTGGGATGCGATACGTCGCAGTGCGGCGCGTGCGTGGTCCATGTCGACGGCGTGGCCATGAAGTCCTGCACCACCTTCGCCTGGCAGGTCGAAGGCTGCCACGTAACCACGATCGAGGGCCTCGCCAAGGACGGCAAGCTCCATCCGATGCAGGAGGCGTTCCGGGAGCACCACGGGCTGCAATGCGGATTCTGCACCCCTGGGATGATCATGGCGGCTGTCGAGATGGTCTATCGCAAGGGCCACGATCTCGACGAAAAGACGATCCGCGAAGAGCTCGACGGCAATCTCTGCCGCTGCACCGGCTATCACAACATCGTCAAGGCCATTCACGCCGGCGCGCGCGCCATGCGGGACAGCGCTGGGGCCTGAGCGGCGGCGCCGGCCCGCCAGGACGCAAAAAGGGCAGTGGACGGAGCCGCAAGCGTTCAGAGTCCACCGAAATTCCACGGGAGGACCAGCCATGACCGGAACCGGCATCGGTGCGGCGGTGCGCCGCAAGGAGGATCTCCGATTCATCACCGGCAGGGGGCACTACACGGACGATATCAGCCGCCCCGGCCAGGCCTACGCCTGCTTCCTGCGCTCGCCCCACGCGCATGCGCGCATCCGGAGCATTGATACGTCCGCGGCCGCGAATCTTCCCGGGGTGCTCGCGGTGCTCACCGGGGCCGAGCTTCAGGCGGACAAGATCGGCAACCTCATCTGCGGCTGGATGATCCATTCCAAGGACGGCTCGCCGATGAAGATGGCGCCGCACCCTGCGCTCGCGGTGGGCAAGGTCTGCTATGTCGGCGACCCCGTGGCCGTGGTGGTCGCGGAAACCCTGCCGCAGGCCAAGGACGCGGCCGAGAAGATCGTCGTCGACTACGAGGTGCTGCCGGCCGTCGCCGATCCCGCCAAGGCGAAGGAGGGGCCGCAGATCCACGAGGTCGCGCCGCGCAACACGATCTACGAGTGGGCGCTCGGCGACAAGGCGGCCACCGACGCGGCGTTCGCCTCCGCAAGGCACGTCACCCGGCTCGACATCGTCAACAACCGGCTCGCGCCCAACGCGCTCGAGCCGCGCGCGGCGATCGGCGAATACGACGCGGGCAGCGACTCCTTCACGCTCTGGAACACCACGCAGAATCCGCACGTGGCGCGCCTCGTCATCTCCGCCTTCGTGGGGCTCGCGCCCGAGCACAAGCTGCGCGTCATCGCCCCGGACGTTGGCGGCGGGTTCGGATCCAAGATCTTCATCTATCCCGAGGAGGTGGTCGCCCTGTGGGCGTCGAAGCGGGTCGGCCGCCCCGTGAAGTGGACCTGTGACCGCTCGGAAGCCTTCCTCGCGGATGCGCACGGCCGCGACCACGTCACTCACGCCGAGATGGCCTTCGACGACAAGGGCAAGATCGTCGGGCTGCGCGTGCACACGATCGCCAATCTCGGCGCCTATATGTCGACCTTCTCCTCCTCCATCCCGACCTACCTCTACGCGACGCTGCTGTCGGGCCAGTACGCGATCCCGCACATTTATTGCGAGGTGGATGCGGTGTACACCAACACCGTTCCGGTGGACGCCTATCGCGGCGCCGGGCGGCCGGAGGCGACGTTCGTCGTGGAGCGGCTCGTCGAGGTCGGCGCGCGCGAGCTCGGCATTGATCCGCCGGAGCTGCGGCGGCGCAACTTCATCAAGAGCTTCCCGCACCAGACGCCGGTGATCATGACCTACGACGCCGGCGACTATGAAGCCTCGCTCCGGAAGGCGCTCGAGATCGCCGACTACAAGAACTTCCCCAAGCGCAAGCGCGAGTCGGCGCGGCGCGGCAAGCTGCGCGGCATCGGGTTTTCGACCTACATCGAGGCCTGCGGCATTGCGCCGTCGCAGGCGGTGGGCTCGCTCGGCGCGGGCGTCGGCCTGTGGGAATCCGCGGAGGTGCGGGTGAATCCGACCGGCTCGGTGGAGGTGCTCACCGGTTCGCACAGCCACGGGCAGGGTCACGAGACGACCTTCGCGCAGCTCGTGTCCGACCGTCTCGGCATTCCGATCGAGAACGTCAGCGTCATCCACGGCGACACCGACAAGGTGCAGTTCGGCATGGGCACTTACGGCTCGCGCTCGGGCGCGGTCGGCATGTCGGCGATCGCCAAGGCGCTCGACAAGGTGGAAGCGAAGGCGAAGAAGGTCGCCTCGCATCTCCTGGAGGCGGCGGAGGGCGACATCGAGTTCAAGGACGGAAAGTTCATCGTCTCCGGCACCGACAAATCGGCGACCTGGGCCGACGTCGCGCTGCACGCCTACATCGCCCACAAGTTTTCCGGCCAGGAGCTCGAGCCCGGCCTGAAGGAGGGCGCCTTCTACGACCCGACGAACTTCACCTTCCCGGCGGGCTGCCACATCTGCGAAGTGGAGGTCGATCCCGACACCGGGGAGGTGACGATTGTGGGCTGGACCGCCGTCGACGATTTCGGCGTGGTGATCAACCCGATGATCGTCGAGGGTCAGGTGCACGGCGGCATCGCGCAGGGGGTCGGGCAGGCGCTCCTGGAGCACGCGGTCTACAACAGCGATGGCCAGCTCGTCACGGGGTCCCTCATGGACTATGCGATGCCGCGGGCCGGCAACCTGCCGTCGTACAAGGTGGACATGACCGTGACGCGCTGCCCGTCCAATCCGCTGGGCGTCAAGGGCTGCGGCGAAGCCGGCGCCATCGCCGCGCCCGCGGCCGTCATCAACGCGGTTACGGACGCCGTCGGTGTCGAGGACATTCCCATGCCGGCGACCCCGCAGGCGGTGTGGTCGGCGATCCGCAGCCGGGCGCAGCCACGGCAGGCGGCTTAAGGGGAGCAGGATCCCACGCTCCCGGTCCGAGGCCGCGCCGGCCTCGCGGCGACCGGGAGCAGAGCGAAGAGGTTCGGAGGACCTTTCATGTACGCATTCGATTTCCATCGGCCGACGACGCTGCGTCAGGCCGTCAGTCTGCTCGCCAAGTCCGAGGACGCCAAGCTGCTCGCCGGCGGCCACTCGCTGATCCCGGTGATGAAGCTCCGGCTCGCGTCCCCGCGCACCCTGATCGACCTGTCGCAGATCCAGGAGCTCACGGGCGTCGAGCTCAAGGGCCGTTCGTTGGTCATCGGCGCGATGACCCGACACCGGGACGTCGCCAATTCGCCGATCGTGCAGGAGGCGATGCCGGGGCTTGCCGCCGTTCCGGCCTCGATCGGCGACCCGCATGTGCGCAATCGCGGCACCATCGGCGGCTCGATCGCGAACAACGATCCGAACGCCGATTATCCGGCGGCCTGCCTCGGCCTCGGCGCGACCATCATCACGAACAAGCGCAAGATCCCGGCGGACGAGTTCTTCACCGGCCTGTTCGAGACGGCGCTCGAGCCGGACGAGATCATCACCAAGGTCTCGTTCCCCATCACCCGAAAGTGCGCGTACGAGAAGTTCAAGCATCCGGCGTCGGGTTTTGCGCTGGTCGGCGTGTTCGTGGCGAAGCGCGGCTCGGAGGTGCGTGTGGCCGTCACCGGCGCGGGCGCGAGTGGCGTCTTCCGGGTGCCCTCCTTCGAGGAGGCGCTGAAGAAGCGCTTTGCGCCGAAGTCGCTGGAAGGCCTGTCGATTTCGCCGGAGGGGCTGGCGAGCGACATTCACGCGAGCGCCGAGTACCGCGCCCATCTCGTCGGCGTCATGGCCCGCCGCGCCACCGCCAAGGCGGTCGCCTACGGCTGAACGCGGCCGAACGGCGCCGCAGGCCCCGGCCGGCGCGCTCAACGGTTCCATGGCCGGGCGCGTCCCGGCCATCCGTCTGTCTGAAGGGGCCTCGCCCGATCGCGTGCGGGGCGGTGGCCTCAGCGCCGCCGTCGCTCTCGAACTGCGGCGGCGGATGCACTATGTAGGGCCTGCATGAACGATCATTCGCCCTCCGCCTCCGTGGGCGCGCTGCACGCGCTGCCCGAATCCATCGACGCCACGCTCGATCTTCTCCGGCGCGCCGACTATCTCGCCGACCGATCGCTCGCGACGGTGCTCTTCCTCGCGCTGCGCATGGGCCGGCCGCTTTTCCTCGAAGGCGAGGCGGGCGTCGGCAAGACCGAGATCGCCAAGGTGCTGAGCCGGACGCTTGGCCGCCGGCTGATCCGCCTGCAGTGCTACGAGGGGCTCGACGTCTCCGCCGCCGTCTACGAGTGGAACTACGCGGCGCAGATGATCGCCATCCGCCTCGCCGAGGTCGAGGGGGCGGGTGACCGCGAGCGCGTTGAGCACGACATTTTCTCCGACCGCTTCCTCATCAAGCGGCCGCTCTTGCAAGCGCTCGAACCGCATCCCGAGGGGCCGCCGGTCCTGCTGATCGACGAGCTCGACCGCACCGACGAGGCCTTCGAGGCGTTCCTGCTGGAAGTGCTGGCCGACTTCCAGGTGACGGTGCCGGAGCTCGGCACCATCCGCGCCGAGCATCCGCCCATCGTCGTCATCACCTCCAACCGCACACGCGAGATTCACGACGCGCTCAAGCGCCGCTGCCTCTACCACTGGGTCGGCTATCCGAGCGCGGAGCGCGAGCTCGCGATCGTGCGCGCGAAGGTGCCCGGCATCGCCACGGCGCTCTCGCAGCAGGTCGTTCATTTCGTGCAGGCGCTGCGCCGCGAGGACCTGTTCAAGGCGCCGGGCGTCGCCGAGACGCTCGACTGGGCGACGGCCCTCACGGAACTCGACGTCGTCGCGCTCGACCCCGAGACCGTGTCGGACACGCTCGGCGTCCTGTTGAAATACCAGGACGACATCGCCCGGCTCGAGGGGACCAAGGTCAAGGCGATGCTCGACGAGGTGCGCGCGGAGCTGAGAGCCGCGCAATGACGCGTCGGTCCCTCCGCGCCACGACCCGCGCGGCCGCGCGCTGCGAACGGGGCGTGCGGGCCGGAGCGGGGGAGGGATCGACGGCCGTGTTCGGGGATTGCGCATGAACGCGGAGCCAGAGCCGACCCGGGCGGGTTCGCAGCCCCACGAGCGCCCGCCGGCGACGGGCGGCGGAGCGGGCGGGACGGACGGCCGCCTCGCCGAAAACATCCTCTATTTCGCCCGCGCGCTGCGCGCGGCCGGGCTGCCGGTCGGGCCCGGCGCCGTGCTCGATGCGCTCGAGGCGGTGAAGGCCGCCGGCGTCGGCACGCGCGAGGACTTCTACTGGACGCTGCATGCCGTGTTCGTGAAGCGGCACGAACACTCCGCGCTCTTCGACCAGGCCTTCAAGCTGTTCTTCCGCAAGCGCGGCTACATCGAGCAGCTGATGGCCATGATGATGCCGCAGGTCGAGCCGCCGGCGGGGGAGGAGAAGCAGAAGCCGGCGGCGCAGCGGATCCAGGAGGCGCTCTTCTCCGGGCTCGACCGGCAGGAGATCGCGCGGCGCGAGACGGAGGTCGACGCGCGCCTCACCGTTTCGGATCGCGAGGTTTTCCAACGCAAGGATTTCGCGCAGATGACGGCGGCCGAGATCGCCGCGGCGCGGGAGGCCGTCACACGCATGGTGCTGCCCCTCGACGCGGTGAAGACGCGGCGGCTCGCGCCGCACCGGCACGGCCACGTCATGGATCTGCGCCGCACGCTGCGCGCCAGCATGAAGGCGGGCGGCGCCCTTATCGATCTTCGCTATCTCGGCCCCAAGACCAAGCTGCCGCCGATCGTGGCGCTCCTCGACATCTCCGGGTCGATGAGCCAGTACACGCGGCTCTTCCTGCATTTCCTCCACGCGATGACGGACGCGCGCAAGCGCGTGCACACCTTTCTGTTCGGCACGCGCCTCACCAATGTCACGCGCGCCATCAAGGCGCGGGACCCCGACGAGGCGCTCGCCGCCTGCTCGGCGAGCGTCGTGGACTGGTCGGGCGGCACGCGCATCGCCGCCTCGCTGCGCGCGTTCAACAAGCTGTGGGCGCGCCGGGTGCTCACCGGCGGGGCCATTGTGCTCCTGTTCACCGACGGGCTCGAGCGCGACCCGGACGACACGCTCGCCTTCGAGATGGACCGCCTGCACCGGTCCTGCCGGCGGCTCATCTGGCTCAATCCGCTTCTGCGCTTCGAGGGCTTCGAGGCGCGGGCGAAGGGCATCCGCGCGATGCTGCCGCATGTTGACGAATTCCGGCCGATCCACAATCTGGAGTCGGTCGCCGCGCTGTGTCAGGCTCTGTCGGCGGCGGACCGCGCCGTCGCCGACAATCCGCGGGCGTGGCTGAAGAAGGTGGCTTAAGGTCGCCTCTCCCCGCAGGCGGGGAGGGCGGCGCGGGAAGCGCACCGACAAGGGCGAAGGGGCGCAATCATGAAGGTTACGCCCATGAGCGGGGACCCCTCGGCCGGACCGTCTTCCCGCGCGCGGGAGGCGGGGGAAGAGAAGGAGCGGATCATGCTCGCGACGGACGAAGACATCCTCAAGGCCGCCGAAGAATGGAGACGCGCAGGCAAGGGCGTTGCGCTCGCCACGGTGGTAGAAACCTGGGGCTCGGCGCCGCGCCCCGTCGGCTCCAATCTGGTCATCGACGAGGAGGGGAACTTCCTCGGCTCGGTCTCGGGCGGGTGCGTGGAGGGCGCGGTCGTGACGGAAGCCCTGGACGTGATCGAAAGCGGCAAGCCGAAGCTGCTCGAATTCGGCGTCGCCGACGACACGGCCTGGAAGGTCGGGCTCTCCTGCGGCGGCACCATCCGGGTGCTCGTCGAGAAGGTGGAGTAGGGGCCAAACGTGCGGCGGAGACTGCGTTCGTGGGCATGCAACAAACGCGGACACCCTCCCGTGCGGCGAATGTCGGCCGGTCAGCCTGAGCGAGCGGAGACGCAAACGTGAAACTCGAGCTCCTCTCCACCCTGAACGCCGAACGCGCTGCGCGCCGCGCGGTCATCGTCGTCACCAATGTGGAGTCGGGCGAGCAGCGGCTCGTCACGGCGGCCGACGTTGCGGCCGATCCGCTCAAGGACGTGCTCGAGGAGCGGCTTCGTTCCGGCAAGAGCGGCATGATCGAGGCGGAGGGCGCCCGGCTCTTTCTCACCGTCTACGTGCCGCCGCCGCGCCTCGTCGTCATCGGCGCGGTGCATATCAGCCAGGCGCTCGCGCCCATCGCGCGGCTGCTCGGCTACGACGTGACCATCGTTGACCCGCGCACGGCCTTCGCCACGGCCGAGCGCTTTCCCGACGTGTCCGTGATCGCCGAGTGGCCGGACGTGGCGCTGCCGCCGCTCGGCATCGACCACTACACGGCGTTCGTCGCGCTCACGCACGATCCCAAGATCGACGATCCTGCGCTCCTGCACGCCATTGAGCGCGAGTGCTTCTACATCGGCGCGCTCGGCTCGAAAAAGACGCATGCGCGGCGCATCGAGCGGCTGAAGGCCAAGGGCGCGACCGACGCCGATCTTTCCCGCATCCACGCGCCCATCGGGTTGGACATCGGCGCGGTGTCTCCGCCCGAGATCGCCGTGGCGATCATGGGCGAGATCACGGCGGCGCGGCGTCTCGAGGGAGGCAGGCGGCGATGAAATTCGGTCCGGTTCCGATCGCTGAAGCCGAAGGCGCGATTGCGGTGCATTCGATCCGCACGCCCGGCCTCGTGCTGAAGAAGGGCACGGTCGTCGGGCAGGAGGAGATCGGGGCGCTGGGCGCCGCCGGCATCGAGACCATCGTCGTCGCGCGGCTCGAGGCCGACGACGTGCCGGAGGATGTCGCCGCCGCCGAGATCGCGGCGGCTGCTGCCGGCGACCGCGTGCGGGTCGACCGCGCCTTCACGGGCCGCTGCAATCTCTTCGCCGCCGGCGCGGGCGTGCTCGTGCTCGACACCGAGGGGATCAACCGCCTCAACGCGGTCGACGAGTCGATCACGTTGGCGACGCTGCCCGCCTTCAAGCCGGTGGTCGAGGGCGAGATGATCGGCACCGTCAAGATCATCCCGTTCGCGGTCGACAGGGCCGCGCGCGATCGCGTGCTCTCCGTCGCCGCCGGCCGGACGCTGATCCGCGTTGCGCCCTACCGCATCGCCAGGGTCGGCGTGGTGTCCACGGTGCTGCCGGGCCTCTCCGACAAGGTGATCGACAAGACGCTCCGCGTGACGGCCGAGCGGCTCGCGCCCGCCGGCGCGACGATCGTCGCGGAGCGGCGGGTGCCGCACGAGACCGCTGCGCTTTCGGCGGCGGTGGCGGAGGTTCTCGCGGCGGGCGCCGAGCTCGTGCTCGTGTTCGGCGCCTCCGCGATCGCCGACCGCCGCGACGTCATCCCCGCCGCGATCGAGGCGCAGGGAGGACGCATCGAGCATTTCGGCATGCCGGTCGACCCCGGCAACCTGCTACTGGTCGCAGACCTTGAGGGACGGCCGGTGCTGGGTGCGCCCGGCTGCGCGCGCAGCCCCAAGGAGAACGGCTTCGACTGGGTGCTGAGGCGCCTGCTTGCCGGCCTGCCGGTGACGCGCGAGGACATTTCGCGCATGGGTGTGGGGGGCCTGCTGATGGAGATCGTGACGCGCCCGCAGCCGCGCGAGGAACCGGCGGCCGAAGGCCGCTGCGTCGCCGCGGTGGTGCTCGCGGCCGGCCAGTCGCGCCGCATGGGCGGTCCCAACAAGCTGCTCGAATCCATCGGGCAGAAGCCGCTCGTGCGCCGGGCCGTCGAGCAGGTGCTCGCCTCGCAGGCGGGCCCGGTCGTCGTGGTGACGGGCCACCAGCGCGAGCGGGTCGAGGAGGCGCTCGCGGGCCTGCCCGTGCGCTTCGCCCACAACCCGCACTTCGCCGAAGGGCTTTCGACCTCGCTGAAGACGGGCATTGCCGCTCTTCCGCCGGACGTCGATGCCGCCATCATTTGCCTGGCCGACATGCCGCAGGTGGACGCGAAGCTGATCGACCGCCTCATCGCCGCCTTCGACCCTGCGGCCGGGGCGCTGATCGTGGTGCCGACCTTCGAGGGCAAGCGCGGCAATCCGGTGCTGTGGGCGCGGCGCTTCTTTCCCGATCTCGGCGCCCTCCAGGGCGACGTCGGCGCGCGGCACCTGATCGGAACCTATGCCGATGCGGTGGTCGAGGTGCCGGTCGAGAACCGTGCCGTGTTCATCGATGTCGACACGCCGGACGCGCTCGCCGCGGCGCGGGCGGCGGTCGAGCCCGTCTGACACCGCTTTCGGGCGACCGGGTCGGCCGCGCCGCGTGGCGCTCTGAGCCCCGAAGAGGGGGGCGAAGTCCCGGGCCGCCCGGCCGGTGCGTGCCCCACTCGGGCGTCTTGCCTCCCGGGGGCCAGGCGGCGGCATGCGCCCTGCGGAACGTCTCAGGCCTATCCGGCCTTGGGCCGGCGGTGTGCGCCACGGGGCGCAAAACGTCTCTGGCCTCCCGCGTCCGACACAGGCGGAACGTCTCAGGTTCTCCGACTTCGGGATGGGGCCGCCAACACGCGTCTCACGCCTCCAGCATCCGGTAAAAGGCCGTACGTTTCAGGCCGGCCCTGGGGCCGGGCGGGCGTTGGGCCTCTGGCAGAACGTCTCAGGCTGCCCGGCGTGGCGGTGCCCCTCCGACGCGCCAAAACGGTTTGCTCGGGGCCGCGCTGCGATGTGCCCGCGCAAGCTCCCGTTTAACCTCTCGTCTCTGCGTCGACCCCTGGGGCCGCCGCGACCCCCGCCGTTTTGTGTCGCCCGCCTTGTCCTCCCGCCTTGTCCTCCCCGCCTTGTACCCCGCGCTCTTGATTTCCCGGCTCCTTGGTTTACACTGACTGACCAGTCAGTCACTTTGGGCAAATCTCATGGCGAATTCGCGGGACAGGGCGCGGGAAGCCGCCGCGACGCGAGGGCGCGGGGCTGGCGCGATCGACGACGCGGGCGACGCGGGCCAGGCGGGCCACGCCGGTCAGGCTGGCCATACCGCCCGTGCCGAAGCGCGCCCGCCGGCCGCGCCGGAGCCGGCCGGCCCGCAGGCGGCCCGGGGCGGCGGCCGGCCCGCGTCCCGCCGCCGGCAGAAGAGCGCCGCGACGCGCGAGGCGATCCTCGCCGCCGCGCTCGACGAATTCTCCGCGCGCGGCTACGCCGCCGCGCGGCTCGACGACGTGGCGCGCCGCGCCGGCGTCGCCAAGGGCACGATCTACGTGCATTTCCGCGACAAGGAGACCCTCTTCGAGGAACTGGTGCGCGCGTATCTCGGGCCTGTCATCAACGGGGTTGCGACGGCGCCGGGCGAGGACCTTTCGGTGCGGGCCTTCGCCGAGCGCGTCGTCGACACTTTCGTGCGGGAGGTCCTCGGCACGCGGCGCAAGGATGTGCTGCGGCTCGTCCTCACCGAAGGGCAGCGTTTCCCCCAGCTCGCCCACATCCACTATCGCGAGGTCGTCAATCGGGCTTTGCCCTTCGTGCGCGAGAGCCTGAAGCGGGCCTACGAGCGCGGAGAAATGAAGAGCGATGCGCTCGTCCGCTTCCCGCAGCTCCTGGTCGCGCCGGGGCTCATGGCCGTCATCTGGGATGCGCTGTTCTCTCGCTTCGAGCCGCTCGACGCGGCGGCGCTGATGCGCGCGCATCTCGACCTCATTCTCGAAGGGGAGGGGGCGCCATGACGGCGGTGCGGCGCGCCCTTCGCAGGTTCGCGATCGGCCTTGTCGTTCTGGCGCTCGCCGGGTGCGGCGACGGAAACGAGCGGCGCTATCAGGGATGGGTCGAGGCCGATTTGATCTTCGTCGGACCCGACGAGTCGGGCCGGCTCGAGACGCTCAACGTGCGCGAGGGCTATACGCTCGCCGCGGGGGCGCCGGTTTTCGCGCTCGACTCCGACCTGCAGAAGGCGGACCTCAAGGCGGCGCAGGCGACGGAGGCCGAAGCGCGGGCGCGCCTTTCCCGGCTGGAGAACGCCCAGCAACGAAACGAGGAGATTGCGGTGCTCAAGGCGCAGGAGCGCCGGGCGGAGGCCATGCTCGCCCTTTCCACCTCCGAACTCGAGCGTCAGAAGGCGCTCGCGGCGAAAGGCATCGCCGCCCAGGCGCAGCTCGACGCCGCGACCGCGAATTTCAACCGCGACCGCGCCGCGCTCGACGAAATCCGGCGGCAGATCGTGGTCGCCCAGCTTTCGGCGCGCGAGGAGGACATTGCGGCCGCCCGCCAGGCCCTCGCCGCGGCCGAGGCGCGCCGCGCCGCGGCCGAAACGCGCCTCGCGCGGCGGCGCGTCGCGAGCCCGGCCTCGGGCGTCGTGCAGCAGGTCTATTTCCGCGTGGGCGAGATGGTGCCGGCGGGCAAGCCGGTCTTCGCGCTGCTGCCGCCCGAAAACGTGAAGATCCGCTTCTTCGTGCCGCAGGCGGCGCTGCCGCAGATGGCCATCGGCGGCCGGGTGCGCGTCCGCTGCGACGGCTGCGCGGACGAAATCGCCGCGCGCATCAACTTCATCGCCGGCTCGGCGGAGTTCACCCCGCCGGTCATCTACAGCCGCGAGGAGCGCGACAAGCTCGTCTTCCTCGTCGAGGCCGTTCCCGAGCACCCCGAACGGCTGCGCGTCGGCCAGCCGGTCGACGTCGTGCCGGGCGGCGCGGAGAGGGCCGAGCGATGAGCGCGCCGGACATCGCCATCGACGTGCGCGGGCTGACGAAGTCGTTCGGCGGCCGCGTGGTGGTGCGCGATCTGTCGATGCAGGTGCGGCGCGGCACCATCTACGGCTTTCTCGGGCCGAACGGCTCGGGCAAGACCACCACGATCCGCATGCTCTGCGGGCTGCTGACGCCGGACAAGGGTGAGGGCACCTGCCTCGGCTACGACATCCGCACCCAGGCGCGCGAGATCAAGCGCCACGTCGGCTACATGACGCAGAGGTTCAGCCTCTACCAGGACCTTTCGGTGCGCGAGAACCTCGAGTTCGTCGCGCGGCTCTATGGGATGCCAGATCCGCCGGCGGCGGCGCGCGCGATGATCGCGCGGCTCGGCCTCGAGGGCCGCGAGAGGCAGCTTGCGGGCGAGCTTTCCGGCGGGTGGAAGCAGCGGCTCGCGCTCGGCGCCTGCACGCTGCCCAACCCCCAGCTCCTGCTGCTCGACGAGCCGACGGCGGGCGTCGATCCGAAGGCACGGCGCGAGTTCTGGAACGAGATCCACGCGCTCGCCGCCGAAGGTCTCACCGTGCTCGTGTCCACCCACTACATGGACGAGGCCGAGCGCTGCCACGAGATCGCCTACATCGCCTATGGCGAGCTGCTGGCCCACGGCACGGTCGAGGGCGTGATCGAGCGCTCGAAGCTCGTCACCTACACGGTGACGGGCGACGATCTGCAACGACTCGCGGCCGAGCTGGAGCATCGGCCGGGCGTCGACATGGTGGCTCCGTTCGGCGGCAGCCTGCATGTCTCGGGCCGCGATCCGCAGGCGCTCGAGGCCGCGATCGCGCCCTATCGCGACCGGCCGGGCCTGAACTGGACCCGGTCCGGGCCGTCGCTCGAAGACGTGTTCATCGAGCTGATGACGCGCGCGCGGGACAACTTCTGAGAGGAGGCGGCCATGAGCGTGCTCGGCGCGGCGGATGCGCCCGGTGCTGCTCCGACGAACGGATTCTGGCGCCGCACCTGGGCGATGCTGATCAAGGAGTTCATCCAGCTCCGGCGCGACCGCGTCTCGTTCGCGATGATCATCATGATCCCGCTGATGCAGCTCGTTCTGTTCGGCTACGCCATCAACACGCAGCCGCGCGATCTGCCGACGGCGGTGCTTCTGCACGAGCGATCGGATGTCGGGCGCGCGATCCTCGCCGCGCTGGCGAACACTCGCTACTTCCGCATCACGCACGAAGTCCGCACGGAGGCCGAATTCGACCGACTCATGGCCTCGGGCCAGGTGCTGTTCGGCATCGAGGTGCCGGCGGGCTTCGAGCGGGCGCTGCGGCGGGGCGACCGTCCGGCCTTGCTGATCGCCGGCGACGCAACCGACCCCGTGGCCGCGGGCTCGGCGCTGGGCGCGCTTGCGCAGGTCGCGCAGACGGCCCTGGCCTACGAGCGCGGGATCCCCGAGTTCTCCTCGCCGCCATTCGAAATCCGCGCGCACGCGCGCTACAACCCCGCCGCCTCGACGCAGCTCAACATCGTGCCGGGGCTCGTCGGCACGATTCTCACCATGACGATGCTCATCTTCACCGCGCTGTCCGTCACGCGCGAGATCGAACGCGGCACGATGGAGAGCCTGCTTTCCATGCCGATCACGCCGATCGAGATCATGCTCGGCAAGATCGTGCCCTATATCATCGTCGGCTTCCTCCAGGCTTCGCTCATCATCGGCGCCGGCGTTTGGCTGTTCGGCATCCCGGTGCTCGGGAGCCTCGCGCTGCTCGCGGGCCTCAGCACGCTGTTCATCACCACGAATCTGTCCATCGGTTACACGTTTTCGACGCTCGCGCAAAACCAGTTGCAGGCCGTGCAGATGGCGATGATGTTCTTTCTGCCCAACATCCTCCTGTCGGGCTTCATGTTCCCCTTTGCCGGCATGCCGGGCTGGGCGCAGTGGATCGGGGAGGCGCTTCCGCTCACGCACTACCTGCGGATCGTGCGCGCCATCCTGCTCAAGGGCGCGACCTTTGTCGATCTGCACTACGATGCGGCGATTCTCCTGGGGCTGATGCTGGTCGCGATGACGATCGCCGTGACGCGTTTCCGCCGCACGCTCGATTGACGCCGGCATCGGGCGGAGAGGCGGCAGCGCCGTGCCTTTGCCTTGTGGATTTCGAATGGGATTGGGGCGCAAGCTGCGCTATATGCTGGCCGCCAGAGCACGACAGGGTTCGGGACACGGCCGATGAGCGCGGGAGCGAAGGATGTGGCGGAGGCGTCGAGCCGGCGGCGCGCTATCGGCTTTCTCAACTGGGGTCACGCCGTCGACCATTATGTTCTCTTGATCTTCCCGACGGTGGTGATCGGGCTCGAGGCGGTCTACGGCCGCCCCTACGGCGA
Source organism: Variibacter sp. (assembly GCA_019689555.1). GTDB lineage: Bacteria > Pseudomonadota > Alphaproteobacteria > Rhizobiales > Xanthobacteraceae > JADGHE01. The sequence continues at coordinate 26,638 of JADGHE010000034.1, forward strand.
GCTCATCGTTCTCGGCACCGCCTGCTTCGCCGCGTTCGGCGTCTTCTCGCTGCCGGCCGGCTGGCTCGCCGACCGCTGGAGCCGCCGCAACATGATGGCGCTGTTCTTTCTGGGCTGCGGCGTTTCCGTGGCGGGCGCGGCGCTCGCGCCGAACTTCATCGTCCTCACCGTCGCGCTGTTCGCGCTCGGCATGTTCGCGGCGATCTACCACCCGGTCGGCATGGCGATGCTGATCGACATTTCGCAGGCGCGCGGGCGCACGCTCGCGCTCAACGGTGTGTGCGGGAACCTCGGCGCGGCGCTCGCGGCCGGAATCACGGCGGCGCTCGCGTCCTGGTTCGGATGGCGCGGCGCGTTCCTGATCCCCGCGGCCGCCTGCGTGCTGACGGGCGTCGCCTTTCTCGCGCTGATGCCGGACGACAGCCACCGGATCGGCAAGCGTGCAAGCGTCGCCGAGGTGGTGTTCTCGCCGCGCATGGCGGCGATCGTATTCGGACTCTACGTCGTGATTTCGCTCGCCGGCGGGCTGATCTTCAACACGGTCTCCGTCGCGCTGCCCAAAATCGTGGACGAGCGGCTGGGCGGCGGCATTTCGCTGATGGCCGTCGGCGGCCTGACGACCGCGGTTTTCCTGTGCGGCGCGCTGGCGCAGCTCGCGATGGGGCGCCTCGTCGAGCGCTATCCGCCGCTCCTGCTCTATAGCGGCGTGGTGGCGCTGCAGTTCGCCGCCATCGTCTGGTCGGCCTTTGCGACGGGCGTCATGCTCCTGGTCGCACTCGCCGTCACCATGTCGGCGATCTACGGGCAGGTGACGTCGGGCGACATCGTGATCGCCCGGTACACCGCCGACGCCTGGCGTGGCCGGGTCTATGCGGTGCGCTATTTTCTCACCTTCGTTTCATCCGCCGCCGCGGTCTCGGCAATCGGGCTGCTCCACGCGCAGGGCGGGTTCGATCTTGTGCTCGGGGCGATCGCCGCCGTTGCGGCGGTGCTCTTGGTGTCCGTCCAGTCGTTCGTTTTGCTGGCAATGAGCCTCGAGCGCGGCCAGCGGCGCGTAATCCAGGCGGCGGAATAGGGTGGAGACCGGTCGCACCACCCGAGGCGCGGACGCCTTCGCGCGGGGCATTGCCCTGCTCGTGCTCGCCATGATGGCGGCGCGGCTCGCGGGCGCGGCCGCCGCTCCGCTCGCCTTCGACGAAGCCTACTATTGGCGCTGGTCGAAACACCTCGCCGCGGGCTACTACGATCACCCGCCGCTCGTCGCGCTCGTGATCCGCATCGGCACGGCGCTCGCCGGCGATACGCAGCTCGGCGTGCGCCTCTTCTCGACGCTGCTCGGAATTCCCGCGACCTGGGCCGTCTGGCGAGCGGCCGCCCTGCTGTTCGGGGACCGAACGCTTGCCGCCACGGCGGCGCTCTATTTCAATCTGACGCTCATCGTCGCGGTGGGCACCGTCATCGTCACGCCGGATGCGCCGCTTCTGACGGCGTCGGCCTTCGTGCTGTTCTTCCTCGCGAAGGTGCATCAAACGGGGCGCGGCGCGTGGTGGCTCGCGGTGGGGCTCGCGGTCGCCAGCGCGCTCGCCGCGAAATATACGGCGCTGATGTTCGGCGCGAGCATTCTCGCCTGGTTGCTGCTCGTGCCTGAGCAGCGGCGCTGGCTCGCGACGCCGTGGCCTTATCTCGGCGGCGTGGTCGCGTTCGCCGTGTTTGCGCCAGTGATCCTGTGGAACGCCGAGCACGGTTGGGCGTCGTTCATCAAGCAGTTCGGTCGCGCGGTGCCGCACGGCTTCACGCTGCGGTTTCTGTTCGAGTACGTCGGGGGGCAGGTCGGGCTCGCGACGCCGTTCGTGTTCGTGCTCGGCGCCATGGGTCTTGCGGCCTTCGCTCGCGGGTGCGGCGGCGCGCCGGGCGCGCGCGTGCTGCTCGCGGCGCTGATCTGGCCGTTTGCGGTCTACTTCGCCTGGCACTCCTTGCACGCCCGGGTCGAAGGCAATTGGACGGCGCCGCTTTTTCCCGCCTTCGCGGTCGCCGCTGCGGCGGCCGCCCATGCGGTCGATTGGCGGGGGCGCTGGGCGCAGGCGGCCTTCTGGTCGCGCCGGCTCGCCGCGCCGGTGGGGCTCGCCATCACCGCGATCATCTACGTTCAGGCGACGGTCGGGGTTGTTCCGCTCGGCAGCGTCGATCCGACGGCGCGACAGCTCGGCGCAGGCTGGCGAAATCTCGGCGCGGAGATCGATGCGCTGCGCGCGCGCGTCGGCGCCCCGGCGGTGCTCGCGACCGGCTATGCGACGACGGCCTGGCTGTCGTTCTACCTGCCGTCGCGCCCTCCGGTCGTGCAGGTGAACGAACGCATCCGCTGGGTCAACGAACCGGAGCCGGAGCAAGCGCTGTTCGGCGCGCCGCTGCTCTATGTCTGCACGGCGCCCTGTGAGAACCTGGCGCTTGTGCGGGCGCGCTTCGCGCGCGTCGAGGAGGCGGCGCAGCTCGAACGCACCCGCTCTGGCGTGGTCATCGAGCGCTATGTCGTGTTCCGCGTGGAAGGGCCGCGCGGCGATCCGCTCGAGCGCGCGGCGTCGGGCGAACCGGCGCGCCGTTGAAGGGGGCGCCGCGCGTCAGAAGCGCGTCAGAACAGCGGCGGCACGAGATGCTTCACGGCGACGCCGCTGCGCTCCTGCATCACCTCCGCAATGCGGCGGCGGTGGCACTCGTTGACGTCGCGTTCGCAGCAGAGCAGGCAGACCCGCTTGCCGGATTTTATCAGCCCGGCGAGCGCGTCGAGCTCCTCCTGCGCCGCAGGCGTGGCGAGGTGGCGCTCGTAGATGCGGAAGAGCTCGTCGCGGCGGCCGCTGCGCGCGGCCTGCCGGCCCTCGCTCGGCGTGCCGAGCTTCTGCATGTGGATGTAGGCGATGCCGGCTTCGTCGAGCGCGGCGGCGAGCTGGCGCTTCGAGAATCCCGGCCGCCGCGAGGCCGTCACCGCGCGCGTGTCGACCAGAATGTCGACCTTGGCGCGCGCGAGCTCTTCGATGACGGCGCGGGCCGTCGCCTTCTCATAGCCGATGGTGAAGAGAGGACGCATGATCTTGCCCCTGGATCAGGCCGAGAGCCGTTGCAGCAACGCCATCGCCGCCGCCGGCGCGCGCACCTTGCCCTCGTGAATGAGGTAGGCGAACACGTCGCGCGGCTTGGCGGCGGGGCGTTCGGTTTTTTCGATGCGCGGGAGGTCGTCGGGCTCTCCGCCCTCGGCCCACAGGCGCAGGCGCGCCGCCCAGGCGTCGAGCGCCGGCGGCGGATATCCGGTCTCGATCGAGTCCTCGCCCTTCTGGAGCCGCGCATAGACAAAATCGCCGGTGAGGTCGGCGATCGCCGGATAGGTCGCGTGCTCGGAGAACACGACGGCAATGCCGAACCGGCGCAGCAGCGCCGGAAAGGATGGAACGCAGAAGCTGGCGTGGCGCACCTCGACGGCGTGGCGCAGGCGGCGGCCGTCCATCTCCTGCGGCAACAGCTCCAGGAAGGCGCCGAATTCGGCTTCGTCGAACTTCGTCGTCGGCGGGAACTGCCACAGCACCGGGCCGAGCCGGTCGCCGAGTTCGAGCACGCCGGAATCGAAGAAGCGCTTCAGGGAGTCGCCGGCCTGGCCGAGCTCCCGCCGGTGCGTTACGACACGCGGGCCCTTGATCGCGAACACGAAGCCGTCGGGCGTTTCGCCCGCCCAGCGGCGGAAGGTCGCCGGGGTCTGGGTGCGGTAGAAGGTGCCGTTGATTTCGATCGAGGTCAGCCTGCGGCTCGCAAAGGCGAGCTCCTCCGCCTGCGGAAGGCCGCGCGGATAGAAGACGCCGCGCCAGGGCTCGAAGGTCCAGCCGCCTACGCCGACCCGAATGGTTCCACAAGACCTCGTCATCGACGCTCCGCGCGCGAGGAGTGGGCCTATCTAAGCGCGGCGCGCGGATGGACGGAAGCCCGCAGATCAAGAAACAGCGAACCGCGTCTCGCCGCGGCGCAGGGGGAAGGCGCTTCAGCTTGCCTTGCGCGCCTTGCGGCCGGAGGTGCGGCGTGGAGAAGGCGCCGCGGCCTTGCGCGGCCGGCGCGTCGCGGGGCGGGCGGGCTTGCGGCCGCCCTCGGCCTCGACGCTGCGCCTCAACGCATCCATGAGGCTGACGACGTTCGTCGGCGGTTCGCGCTTCGGCGGCGCGATCTTCTCGCCCTTCGCCTTGCGCTGAATGAGCTCCTTCACGGCCTCCTCGTAGCGATCCTCGAAGGCGTCGGGCTGGAAATGGCCGCGCTTCGTCTCGACGATGTGCTTGGCGAGATCGAGCATCTCCTTCTCGATCTTGATGTCGGGAATGGCGTCGAAATAGTCGGCCTCGTCGCGCAGCTCGTAAGGATAGCGCAGCAGGGTGCCCACGAGGCCCTTGCCGCGCGGCTCGATGGCGATCATGTGCTCGCGCGTGGTGAGGACGAGACGCCCGATCGCGACCATTTTCGTCGCCGCAATGGCTTCCCGGATGGTGGCGAAGGCTTCGATGCCGACCTTGCCGTCCGGCGCGATGTAATACGGTCGGATGTTGTAGAGATCGTCGATCTCGGCGCGCGGCACGAAGCGCTCGATCTCGATCGTGCGGTTCGACTCGATCTCTACCGCCTCGAGCTCTTCGTTCGTGACCTCGAGGTATTGCCCCTTGGACAGCTCGTAGCCTTTCACGATGGCGTCCGGATCGACCTCGTCGCCCGTTTCCTCGTCGACCTTGCGGTAGCGAATGCGATGACCGGTCTTGCTGTTGATTTGGTGAAAGCGGGTTTTTTCCGCCTCGGTCGTGGCGGGGTAGAGGGCGATCGGGCAGGAAACGAGCGACAGTCGCAAAAAGCCTTTCCAATACGGGCGGGCCGCCATCGACTACTCCTGACCACACGCAAGACCGCAAGCGAGGCGATTCTTCCTTCAACGCCCCGCCCTCGGTCCGCGTTCCGCCCCGTGCAGCGCGGGAAGCCGGGAACGAAAGAACCGCGTGCCTGTCGTGGCCGACGGGCACACGGGTCTTCACGAGTTCGCCCCTGGCGCACGCGGCCGCCGCGGCGAGAGCCCGGTCGCCAGGCGCCGGCCGGTCAGACCTCCAGGACCGCGACGATGCGATAGGTCTCAGGGTCGATGATGACGATCTGATCCTGCACCATCACGTATCTGTAGTTTCGCCAGGCGGGAACGATCTCGACGATCTCGCTCGGAAGCGAGTGCAACGTCACGCTGCGCGGCACGGTTGTCCCGACGGAGATCGAAAATTCGGCACGGTCCATGCGCCCGGTGCGCAGCGCGCCCATGTGCTGCTTGATCTTGGTCTTCTGCTCCGTGCTGACCGCAACGCCTCCCGATGGCGCGGCGCCGGTGGTCTCCCGTCCTCCGTTCCGCTCGCGCTGGCCCTGCTGACCCGTCGGGCTCTGCCGGTCCTGGGCTCGCTCCCCGGATGGGGCGGTCTGCCCCTGGGTTGACGGGCCGGTCTGGCCCTGGCGTGGGGGCTGCGCGTCCTCCCGGCTCCGTCCGGAAGGTTCCCGCTGGCTCTGGGGCTCGCTCGTGGTGGGAGAGCGCTGCGTCTGGCCCGTTGTCGAGCCTTGCGATTCCGATCCACGCTGCTGCATGCCGCCGCCCGGGGAGGCGGGCTGGGTCGCGGAGGGGGGTGAGCCGCTGTCTTGCTGCTGCGCACGCTGCGCGAGTCCGGCGCTCGTTCCGGCGATCAGAGCGGCGACTGCGGCGGCGGAAAGCAATGAGCTTTTCATGGGGATGTGCCTCTCACAAACACGCCCCTCGCGCGAGGACTCAACAAGGCAGCGGCCCCCGCGTTCCCGGCCTGGCGACAAATTGCGGTGGTGCACGGCGAGGCGTTCGGCGGAGGCTTGTCCGCCACTGAACAGGATCGGCCGCAACAAAAAGCCCGGGCGTCGGCCCGGGCGTGCAGAGTTCGGCGCGAGAATTCGGCGCGAGAATTCGGCGCGAGAGTCCGATGCGGCTCTCGCGCAACGGCGCCGCGCGTTCGGCGGCGCCGCCGAAAGCGTCCGCGATCAGAAGTCCATCCCGCCTCCGGACGGCATGGCGGGCGCTTCCTTCTTCTTCGGCAGCTCGGCGACCATGGCCTCGGTGGTGATGAGCAGGCCGGCCACGGAGGCGGCGTCCTGCAGCGCCGTGCGCACGACCTTGGTCGGGTCGATGATGCCCTTGGCGACCAGGTTGCCGTACTCGCCGGTTTGCGCGTCGAAGCCGTAGTTGTACTGCTCGTTCTCCAGGATCTTGCCGACGACCACCGAGCCGTCTTCGCCGGCGTTGATCGCGATCTGCCGCGCCGGGTAGCTCAGTGCCTTGCGCACGATCTCGACGCCGTGCCGCTGATCCTCGTTGGCGGTCTTCACCTTGTTGATCGCCTTGGTGGCGCGCAGCAGCGCCACGCCGCCGCCGGGCAGGATGCCTTCCTCGACCGCGGCGCGGGTCGCGTGCATCGCGTCGTCGACGCGATCCTTGCGCTCCTTCACTTCGACCTCGGTCGCGCCGCCGACGCGGATCACCGCGACGCCGCCGGCGAGCTTCGCGAGTCGCTCTTGCAGCTTCTCGCGGTCATAGTCGGAGGTCGTCTCCTCGATCTGCTGCTTGATCTGCGCGATGCGCGCCTCGATGTCCGCCTTCTTGCCGGCGCCGTCGACGATCGTGGTGTTTTCCTTGTCGATCATCACCCTCTTGGCGCGGCCGAGCATGGCGAGCGTGACGTTCTCGAGCTTGATGCCGAGGTCTTCCGAGATCACCTGGCCGCCGGTGAGGATGGCGATGTCCTCGAGCATGGCCTTGCGGCGATCGCCGAAACCGGGCGCCTTCACCGCCGCGACTTTCAGGCCGCCGCGCAGCTTGTTGACCACGAGGGTCGCGAGCGCCTCGCCCTCGATGTCCTCCGCGATGATGAGCAGCGGCTTGCCGCTCTGCACCACCGCCTCGAGCACGGGCAGAAGCTCCTGCAGGCCGGAGAGCTTCTTCTCATTGATGAGGATGTAGGGCTCGTCGAGCTCGACCCGCATCTTCTCCGCGTTGGTGATGAAGTAGGGAGAGATGTAGCCGCGGTCGAACTGCATGCCCTCGACCACGTCGAGCTCGGTCTCGAGCGACTTCGCCTCCTCGACCGTGATGACGCCCTCGTTGCCGACCCTCTTCATCGCCTCGGCCAGGAACTTGCCGATCTCGGCGTCGCCGTTGGCCGAGATGGTGCCGACCTGGGCGATCTCCTCGTTGGAGGTGACCTTCTTGGAATTGGCCTTGAGGTCGGCCACCACTGCCTCGACGGCGAGGTCGATGCCGCGCTTGAGATCCATGGGATTCATGCCGGCGGCGACCGCCTTGGCGCCTTCCTTCACGATCGCCTGGGCGAGCACGGTCGCGGTCGTGGTGCCGTCGCCCGCGAGATCGGAGGTCTTCGAGGCGACCTCGCGCACCATCTGCGCGCCCATGTTCTCGAACTTGTCCTCGAGCTCGATCTCTTTCGCGACCGTCACGCCGTCCTTGGTGATGCGCGGGGCGCCGAAGCTCTTCTCGAGCACGACGTTGCGGCCCTTCGGGCCGAGCGTCACCTTCACGGCATTGGCGAGAATGTCGACGCCGCGCAGCATCTTCTCGCGCGCGTCGAGGGAGAATTTGACCTCTTTGGCAGCCATTTGTGCAAGCTCCTGTTGCGACTCGGCATCGTCAGGCGCAGCCAAGCGCTGCGCCTGAAGGGACGATCGAAGCTGGTTTGAACCCGTTCGTCCGGCGCCCCCCGTTGCGCTCGGCGCCTGGGGAGGGCGGTCTCGACCGCCTTCGGGTCCGTCAGGCGGCCTTCTTCTGCGCGGCCTCCTCGGTGAGGATGCCCATGATGTCGCTTTCCTTCATGATCAGGTACTCGACGCCGTCGATCTTCACTTCGGTGCCGGCCCACTTGCCGAAGAGCACGCGGTCGCCGACCTTCACGTCGAGCGGAATGAGCTTGCCGCTCTCGTCGCGGCCGCCCGGGCCCACGGCGATCACTTCGCCCTGCTGGGGCTTCTCCTTGGCGGTGTCGGGAATGATGATGCCGCCGGCGGTCTTCTCCTCGGCCTCGATGCGCTTGACGACGACCCGGTCGTGAAGCGGACGGAATTTCATGTTATCCTCCTAACTTGCTGATTTATTGACAATTTCTTCGAGAGGGGGGCTTCGGGCGAAGGACCGCCCGGTCGACCATGCGCCACATAGGACGGCGCCGGCGCGCTTCAAGGCCCCTAGTGTACAATTTAGCACTCTCGGACAGAGACTGCCAAAACCGGCGGTCCCTCGCAAGCCGTACCGCCGCGCCGAACCCTGGCCACCCCCGGTCGACCCCCCCTGGGAGGGCGGGAACCGAGCCCCGGCGCGGGCGTTGCAAGGCCGCGGCAAAGCTCCAGGCGGTTGTTAGCAGACTTTCGTAAATGCTGCTAATGCCTTGAATGCAAAAATAAATTTCAAATTTTGACTTGCGTTCGGAGAGGGGCGTGAGAAACTTTTAAGCAAAGGAATGGGGAGCGGCGCCGGACGCCGCTCCCGCGAGAAGGGGAGACGTGTCATGGTTGGCAAGGACTTCCGACGGCAGCTCGAAGGTTACGGGCTGACCACGGCACACATCCACTACCGCCGCCCGGATCATCCGTGGCTGCTGCAAACCTATGTGTGGCAGGACTACGATCTCTTCCCGCATTTCCCGGGCCTGCAGCGCTTTCTCGATTTCTGGCAGCGCACGCTGGAAGGGCGGCTGCATTCGGTCACGGTCGCTCATTCGCGCCTGATCGCGCCGGCCGAGATCCGGGCCGTGAACGGCGAATTCAGGCTCAACTGACTGCCGGCGGGGGAGGGGCGCCCCCGGACTTTCTCGGCCGCGCCGGGCGCGACCGGGGCGATGCCAGGCGCACCGCTGCGGGTATCATTCTGCCGGCCCCCGATCATGATGTAGTCAACCGGCGGGGCGTAAAGCCGGCGCGCGCATCGGCGCCGGAGCAGAGGAGCGCCATGGCCCGCATTCGTTTCGATTTCGGTCGCGTCACGCTCGAGGCGGAGTTGCTCGACACGCCGACGGCCAAGGCGATCGCAGCCGCCTTGCCCGTCGAGGCGCGGGTGAGCACCTGGGGCGAGGAGGTCTATTTCGCCGTGCCGGTGGAGGCGCCGCGCGAGCCGGATGCCCGCGCCGTCGTCACGCCCGGCGAAATCGCCTACTGGCCCGACGGACCGGCGATCGCCATCGGCTTCGGCCGCACGCCGATCAGCCGCGGCGACGAGACGCGCCTTGCGAGCCCGTGCAACGTATTTGCCCGGGCGCTCTCGGACGTGAAGGCGCTCGCCGGCGTGGCGGCCGGCACGCCGGTGAAGGTGACGGCGATCGCCTGACCGCGCCGCCCGCGCGCAGGAGCACCCCATCGCGCGATGGGCGCGCGGGACGGCCGCGGGCGGGCGGCGCGCGATCGCCGAGCGGCGGCGGCGCGGCAGCGCGGGGAGCACGAAGTGCCTTTTGCGCTCCTCCGTGGCGACCTCCTGTCGGCCGGGGGCGGCTGATGAACC
>JADGHE010000081.1 GCA_019689555.1 Variibacter sp.
GGGGCGGGGCGGCGCATGACGCGGCGTCTCCCTGTCCCCCCTTGCGGGAAGAGGGTCGGGGCGAGGGGTCATTCGGGGGGAGGAACAAGAGAAATGGCGGAGACGACGACCGTCACCGGTCTTGCGGTTTCGCAGCGGCGCAGCGCGGGCCGCGTTCAGCGCTTCGGCGCCTGGCTCGCGCAGGAGCGCGTGTTTCGACTCGTGCCGTTCCTTCTGGTCGAGGCGCTGTTCGTCCTCGTCATCTTCGTTCCCTTCCTGCTCACCCTCTACATCAGCCTGCTGCGGTGGCGGGCGAACCGGCCGTTCGAGCAGGCGCGGTTCAGCGGGCTCACGAACTACGAGACGGTCATCGCCAACGATCAGTTCTGGCTCGCGCTCGGGCGCACCTTCTATTTCGGGGGCGCCGCGGTCGCGCTCGAACTGGTGATCGGATTCGTGCTGGCGATGCTGGTCAGCCAGACGACGCGCTTTCGGCGCGTCTACACGACGATCTTTCTCGTGCCGATGATGATCGTGCCGGTCGTCGTCGGCTACAACTTCTCCATGATCTATGTGGACAGCGGCCCGCTGAACCAGATCCTCGCGCCTCTCGTCACCGCCTTCGGCGGCGATCCGCGCATCCGCTGGCTGTCGCATCCCGTCGCCGCGCAATGGGCGATCATCTTCGCCGACGTCTGGCAGTGGACGTCGCTGACGTTCCTCATTTTCCTCTCGGGGTTCTCGGCCTTGCCGCGCCAGCTCGTCAACGCGGCGCGCGTCATGGGCGCCTCGCCCTGGCAGATCTTCTGGCGCGTGCAGCTTCCGCTGCTCAAGCCGGCGATCGTCATCGCCGTCGTCATCCGCTCGATGGAGGCGCTCAAACTGTTCGATCCGGTGGTGCTGCTCACCTTCGGCGGCCCCGGCACGTCGACGCAGACCGTCGCCTACTTTCTCTGGGAGCAGGTGTGGGTCTTCAACAAGTTCAGTTTTGGCGCGGCGGCCTCCGTCCTGCTGCTGGTGATCTTCAGCGTCTTCATCTTCCTCGGCATCTACATGCTCGCGCGGCACGGCCACGGCGCGGCGGGCAGGGGCGTCGCATGAAGGCCGTCGCGACCCTGACGGCGGAGGCGGCGCGGGCGCGCCGGCTGCGCCGCGAGCGCCGCCGCGGGATCATCCGCCACGCTGTCCTGCTCGTCTGGACGGCGGTCGTCCTCTTCCCGATCTTCTGGATGATCTCGACCTCGTTCAAGGACGCCGGCGAGTGGGTCACCTGGCCGCCGCACTGGCTGCCGCACTCGCCCACGCTGCACAACTACGCGCAGATCTTCGCGTTCAGCGAGATGGATCCCTCGCTGAGCCGGCAGGCGACCGAGCAGGCCTTCAGCATCTGGAAGGGGCTCGGCGACGCCGCCTTCATCTGCACGACGTCGTCGCTGCTCGCGCTCCTGCTCGGCACCTTCCTCGCTTATGCGATCTCGCGCTTCAATGTCGGCGGCAGGTATTTTCGCCACCTGATCCTCATGATCCGCATGGTGCCGCCCATCGTCGTCGCCATCGCGATCCTGATGTACTACGCGATCATGATCCCGTATGCGACGTCGTCGCTCCTTGGCGTGCAGATCAGCCTCTTCGACACGTATACGGGGCTCATTCTGCTCTATACGGTGACGACGCTGCCCTTCGTCATCTGGATGATGCTGAGCTTCATCGACGAGGTGCCCTACACGCTGGAGCACGCCGCGCGCCTGATGGGGGCGGGACGCCTGACGGTGCTGCGCCGCGTCGTCATTCCGCTCGTCGCGTCGGGCATGGTGGTGACCTTCCTGTTCGTGTTCATCCTGAACTGGGCCGAGTTCCTGCTCGCGCTGACGCTGACGCATCCTGAGGTGACGACGCTGACGGTGCTGCTGAACAAGTTCCAGAGCGCGTCCGAGGGGCGGCTCTACGGGCCGCAGGCGGCGATCGGCACGGTGATCACGCTGCCGGTGGTGATCCTCGGCATCCTCATCCAGAAGCATCTGGTGAAGGGGTTCAGCTTCGGCACCATCCGCAAATAGGCCGAGGCGGGCGAAGAAGGAGGGGAGGAATCGTGGCGCGCATCGTCCTGCGGGATCTCGTGAAGACCTTCGGCGCCTACACCGCGGTCGACGGCATCAATTTCGAGGTGAAGGACGGCGAGTTCCTCATCATGGTCGGGCCGTCGGGCTGCGGCAAGACGACGACGCTGAACATGATCTCGGGCCTCGAGACGCCGACGAGCGGCGAGATCGTCATCGGCAACGCCGTGGTGAACGATCTCGAGCCCGGCGAGCGGGGCCTCGGCATGGTGTTTCAGGATCTCGCGCTGTTCCCGCACATGTCGGTCTTCGAGAACATCGCCTTCGGCCTGCGCGTCAAGCGCGTGCCGGAGGACGAGATCCGACGGCGCGTCGTCGCCGCGGCCGAGGCGGTGCACATCAAGCCGCTGCTGGACAAGCTGCCGCGCCAGTGCTCGGGCGGCGAGAGCCAGCGCGTCGCGCTCGCGCGCACCATCGTCACGAACCCGTCCGTGTTTCTCATGGACGAGCCGCTGTCGAGCCTCGACGCCAAGCTGCGGGTCGACATGCGCACGGAGCTAAAAGGGCTGCACCGGCGGCTGGGCGCGACCTTCGTCTACGTCACGCACGACCAGGCCGAGGCGATGACCATGGCCGACCGCATCGTGGTGATGAACCGCGGGCGCGTCGAGCAGCTCGGCACCCCGCTCGAGATCTACGGCCGTCCCGCGAGCCTCTTCGTCGCCGGCTTCTTCGGCACGCCGACCATGAACTTCATCGAGGGCACGATCGAGGCGGAGGGCGCGGGCCGGCTCTTTCGCTCGCGCGCGATCGCGCATCCGCTGCCGGCTTCCGTGCCGGCCGCGCTCGCGGGCCGCTCCGTCGTGCTCGGGGTTCGGGCGGAGCATGTTTTCGTCGAGAAGGAGGGCGAGCGGCGGGGCGAGGTACGGCTCACCGAGCCGCTCGGGGACGCCACGCTCGTTTTTTTCGACTGCGGCCTGCCGACGCCGCTCGTGGCGAAGGCGCCGCCGAATACTCCGCTCGCCCCGGGCCACGCGCTCGCCTTCCGCTTCGCGCCCGAACACTGCCACCTTTTCGATGCGGTCGCGGGCACCCGGTTGAACTGAGGCGCGTTCGGGCGCGACGCGCCGGGACACCTCTCGCCGCATGCCGGGTTTTCACCGCTCCCCGCCGTGCTGGGAGAGGTCGGGCCGCGAGCGGCCCGGCTAGTCTAAGTCGCTCGCGGCGGGTGGCCAGGGCGGCCAGCGTCAGTGAGATAGCGCCTGCGCGGAGCGCGCGGGGTTGAGATCCTTGAAGACGTCCGGGTTGTTGGGCCCGGTCACTTCGAGGACGCCGATCAGTCCGCGTTCCACGCGGGTGAGCGCGTGGTCGACCAGCATGTACTTGCCCGGCACTTCGAGCTTGAACTCGACGACGGCGGCGCCGCCGGGCGGCACGGTGACGGTCTGCACGTCGTTGAGCGGCTTGCTCGTCAGCGAGCCGAGATTGTAGGCGCGATCGAAGATTTCGCCGATCACGTGGAAGGACGAGGTGAAGTTCGGCCCGCCGACGCCGAAATAGATGCGGACGGTTTCGCCCACCTTCGCCTTCAGCGGCTTCTCCTTCATCAGCGCGCCCACGGCGCCGTTGAACACGAAGTATTCCGGCCGCTCGTTCATCAGCTTGTCGTAGCTCTCCGTGAGCGCGCCCTTCGTGCCGAACTTCTCCTCGGTGTAGAGTTCGCCCTGCATGACGTAGAACTCATGGTCGACCTTGGGCAGGCCGCCTTCCGGCTCGACCAGGATCAGGCCGTACATGCCGTTCGCGATGTGCTGCGCGGCCACCGGCACCGCGCAGTGGTAGACGTAAAGCCCCGGGTTGAGCGCGGTGAACTCGAAACCGCGAGACTCGCCGGGCGCCGCATCGGTCGCCTTGGCGCCGCCGCCCGGTCCGGTCACGGCGTGGAAGTCGACATTGTGCATCATCGCGCTGTCGTCGTGGTTCTTGAGGCGCACTTCCACCGTGTCGCCGACGCGCACGCGCACGAACGGACCGGGGACCTTCTGGTTGAAGGTCCAGTAACGGTAGGTCGTGCCGTCGTCGAGCTGGCCCGTCACTTCGACGGTCTCGAGCTCGACCTTCACGCGCTGCGGCCCGCGCCGGCCGACCGGCGGCGGCAGGTCGGTGGGGTCGCGGACGATGGAGACGACGTTGTCGCTCTTGACGATCTTCGCCGCCGTGTGGGCAAGCGGCACGGGCCCGCGCGCAGGCTGGGCGCGAATGGCGGTGTCCGCGCGGGCGGGCGACATCAGCGATTCGGCGGACGGCGCCGGAACGCCGAGGTTGCTCAGCCCGACCGCGATCCCGAGCCCCACCAGGGCCGAAGCCGCTCCAAGCAGAACCCGATCGTTTCTGTCGCGTGGAAGCCGCATTGCTCTCTCCTCTTTCTCTTGCGCCTGACGCCTCGCGCGGGGCGCACTGCAATTTCGGGAGAGACTCTAGGCGGCACCCGCCCGGCGCTGCTTGATGCAGCGCAACAAGGCGGCGCTTCCGCCCTCCGGAATTATGCGTAGGAACCGTTTGGAACAGTTCAAAAACAGCGGCGAAACGAAACTTTTGCACCGCAGCGTCGCCACTTCCGCGCGGCCGCGGCGTCGCACCGCCGAGGCGCCTCGCGCGCGCCCTCGCGGACGCGCTTGCGCAGGGGCGGCGCCCGCGGAACCGGCTATGCCGCCGCGGTGCGCCGGACGATGAACAGCCCCTCGCGAAGGTCGAAGGTGAGTGCCCCGTCCTTCTCGGTCGGCCGGAGAAAGTCCTTCACGGCGGGCGTCGTCTCCTTCAGCATCGCCCGCAACAGCGCCTGCATGGTGGCGTCGTGGCGCGCCGCCCAGGGCCCGAACTCCATCGTCTTCGCGATCTCCTCCTCGTGGGCGATCGCAAAGCCGTGCCGGGCGAGGGCCTCGCGCCACTCCGGCATGGTCCAGGCTCGCAGGTGGCTCGGGTCGCGCAAGCGTTCGAACGCATTCACGTAGTCGCCGACGCTGCCGGGGGGCACCACGTTGTCCACGAGCGCGAGCGTGCCGCCGGGCTTGAGAACGCGCCGCGTCTCGTCGAGAAAGCGCGGAATGCTCTCGAAGTGGTGCGGCGCGATGCGGCAGGTGACGAGGTCGAGGCTCTCGTCGTCGAACGGCAGGCACTCGGCGCGCGCGAACGCGACCCGCACATTGGCGAGCTGGCGCTTCGCGATCTCGCCGCGCACGATTTCGAGCATCTCATCGGTGATGTCGGTCGCCCACAGGCGCGCGACGTGGGGCGCGAAGGCGTAGGCCGTGTGCCCGGCGCCGGTCGCGACGTCGAGCGCGTGCCAGTGCGGCTGCGGCTCGGCGAGCGTCACCATGCGTTCGAGGCTCTTGCCCTGCGCGTGCGGCTTGCTCGTGAGATAGCTGCGGGCGTGGGCGCCGAATTCTTGCTGCGACAGCGACTTGGTCATGCGTGTGCGATCCGCTCGGCAAGGGCCGGGAAAGATAGCCGATCCGGCGGCGGGCCGCACCTGTGGAAGGAAAGCGCCGGGGCCCAAGGGGACCACAATGCTGACGCACGGCGTCTCTAGGGTGCCGCCGGATGCGGAGGAATCGAGGCATGGCGCGCAGGCGCTTCCGGCGTGCGGCGGCATTGGCGCTTTTCGTCCTGCAGGCGGCGCCGAATATCGGGGCCGCGCAGCAGGATCTTCCCGACCGGCCGATCACGATCGTCATACCCGACGAGGCGGGCAGCTCGACCGATCTCCTGGCGCGCGCCCTTGCGGCCGGCCTCGAGCGCCGGCTCTCGCGCGAAATCGTCCTCGTCAATCGGCCGGGGGCGGGCGGGGCGCTCGGGGCGCTGGAGGTCGCGCGGGCGGAGCCCGACGGCAGCCATCTCCTGTTCGCCCCGGCCTTCGTCGTCTCGGTGCTGCCGGCCGCGCGCCCGGACCTCGGCTACGACGCGCTCGCGCTCGCGCCTGTGTGCCAGACCTTTTCGAACGTGCTGGCCCTCGTGGTGCGGAGGGACTCGCCCTTCGCCTCGCTCGCCGACCTCGTGGGGGCCGCGCGCGAAGCTCCGGGCCAGCTCACCTACGGCCATCCGGGTCCGGCGACCCTGCCGCATCTCGCGATGGAGGAGCTGGGCGACGCCGCGTCGATCGAGCTCGTCGCCTCGTCCTATCCGGGTGACGCTGCGGCGCTCGCGGGCCTGCGCGGCGGCCACACGGACGTCGCCACGGTCATGCTCGGCTCGGCGGCGGGGCAGGACGTGCGCATCATCGGCCTGTTCGCCGAGGAACGGCATCCCGCCTTCCCGGACGTGCCGACCGTGAAAGAGCAGGGCTTCGACATCACGCATGCGAGCTTCGGCGGGCTGATGGCGCCGGCCGCGACCCCGCCGCGGATCGTCAACCGGCTCGCCGCCGCCTGCGAGACGGCCGCGCGCGAGGAGCCCTATGCCGCGACGGCGAAGCGCCTAGGACAGCCGTCCTCCTATTACGCCAATGTCGCGACCTTCCGGCACCGGCTCCAGCGCGACATCGAGGAGAAGCGACGCCTGCTCGCGCGTCTCGGCGCGGCGCAGTAAGGCTCTTCCGGCCTCCCGCGCAGAAGCAGAACGATGCAGGTCATCGCAACGACGACCTGATGCCCGGCGCTGCCCTTGGGGTCCACTGCACGCGCATGCAGGCCGCCGGGCAGCCGGCCAGACCCCGCCGTTCACCCATTCGAAAGACGCTTCGTGCGATCCCGTCGCCGGGGCTTGACGGGCGATTCGCCTTTCGCGCGCTGGTTGGGCAAAGGCGCGGAAGGCGCGTCCCGCGCAGGACGGGCCCATGCCCGCGATGCGCCGCGCCGCCCGGGAGCGGGTGACATGAAGAAGCTGCTTTCTCTTTTCATCGCGACGGCGATGGCGCTGAGCCTCGTCGCTCCCGCCGACGCCGCCCAGCGACCGCGGGCGAAGCGGCCCGTTCCGCCGCCGCCGGTCGACGCGCATGTCGGCCCGTTCCGCATCGGCAATCCGAACGTCTTCGGAAGCGGCGTCGCCGTCGGGGCTGCCTCGACGGGCGCGTACTTCGCGCTGCGCGAGCGGGGCACGCTGAAGGTCCCGGGCGACGGACGCCACTTCAGCACCGGCGCCTTCCTGCTGACCACGGTCGGCTGCATGACGCTCGCGCCGATGTTCGCCTCGGCGGTCGTGTGGCATGCGGAGGGCCGCCACCTGACGTCGCGCGAGGCGCTGGGCCTCGGGGCCGGCTGCATCATCCCCATCATCGGCCCGCTGCTCGTGAATGCGGCCTTCGACAGCCATCCCGCGTGGCGGTGACGCGGCCCGCCGGGGGCCCGGACTGTTCGCGGGACTTCAGGAAGCGAGGGGCGGTTCGTCTTCGTCGGCCGTGAGAATGTCGACGATGTCGGCGACGAGCCCGGTGAGCGGGCGCCCGCTCCTGGCGAGCACGTCGCCGTCGCCGCTCACCCAGATCGCGGCCTCCTCCAGCTCCGCGAAAGTCGGCTTCAGAGCCAGGATTTCGAGGATCTTGTCCTCGTCGATGTCGCCGAGGATGCGCCGCACATCGTCGCGACCGACCTCTGCCGCGCCTGACGCCGACTGCCGTCCTGACATCGCCTGCTCCATGGCTTTCTGCCGTTCGAAGTCCGGCCTGCCGCATTGACCTTGCGCGACTTCAACGCACGAGCGGCGAGACTTGTTCACGGGGGGCGGGGCGCGCCGCGCGCCCGAGGCGACGAGGCGCTGCACGAAGGCCGCCGCTCCTTCGTACACGCGTTTCGGAGGCCGCGGAGGCCGCGGGCGCGTGGGCCAACGGCCGTCGAGAGAGGGGGCCGGGCGGCAGGCCTGTCGACCCGCCGCCCCGGCCGGCTTCGCGCCCCGCGGTCCGTTCGCGTCTAGACGCGTCTAGACTAGAAGCGCGCGGTGTCGCGCGCACGGGTCGCGCCCGCGCAAGACGCACGCAAGACGCAGAAGCATCCGCCCCGGAAACGGGGCCGCCCTCACTTCGTCTGCGCGAGATACCAATCGAGAATCGTCGCGCCGTCCCAGCAGGCGACGCCCGGACGCGCAAGAATTTCCGCGAACGTGCGCTCGACATGGCCGATGCGGTGCGGCACGCCGGAGAGATAGGGATGCACGGCGAGCGCCATGATCTTCGCGCGCTCCGCCGATTCCGCATAGAGGCACTCGAAATAGTCCATCGCGCGCGCGTGCCACTCGGCGGAGGGCAGGTGCTGCAGCGCCATCATCACGATGTCGTGGATTTCGAAATTGTAGGGCAGGGCAACCACGGGCTTGTGCGTGGTCTTGAGCGTCACCGGATCGTCGTCCAGCACCCAGTCGCCGATATATTCGATGCCGGCCTCCGAGAGATAATCGAGCGTATCGAAAGTCTGCGTGAGCCCGGGACCGAACCAGCCGCGCGGCCGCTTGCCGCTGAACTTCTCGATGACGTCGATCGCCTTGTTGATCACGGCGCGCTGGTCGTCGAGCTTGTGCATGGGCTGCTGGTCGTAGCCGTGCGCGTTGAGCTCCCAGCCGTTGGCGAGGCAGGCCTCCACGACCGCCGGATAGGTTTCGCAGGCGCGCGCGTTCAGCGTCACCGTCGGCGTCATCCGCAGGCGCTCGAAGACGCGCTTGAGCCGCCAGAAGCCGACGCGCATGCCGTATTCGTGCCAGCTCCAGTTCGGATGGTCCGGCTGCTGCGGCTGCCCCTGGGGCGGCGAAATCACCATGCGCGCCATGGGGCGCGAGATGTCCCAGTGCTCGAGCGCGAGCACCGGCCACACGACGAGCCTGATGCCGTCGGGAAATTTGAGTGGCGGGCGCTGGTCGATTCCGGAGTAGGGGAGGCGTTCGGTCGGGAGCATGAGGCACGCTGTCCGTTGTTGAAGAAAATGCCGCGCAGGGCGGCGTCGGCAACGGTGTCGGCCGGCCGGCGCGCTGTCAATGCGCCTTCATGAGGCGCATCGCCATCGTGGGCGCGAGGCGCGATCAATTGCTCGCGATCACTCGCCAGCTGGTCTATGGCCCGCGTCGTTGGCTGCGAAGTCGACTCGCAGCAAGGTCTTCCGCGCGATTGCGAAAGGCGGCGACATGGCGCGGCAGGTGCATCGGCGCGCGCGCCGGTCTACAGTGGCCGCCCTTCGCACGAAGCGCAGACGTGACCTCGCAATCGCATACCCGCGGCGCCGCCCACAAATCGACGGGGCCGAACCTCACGCTGGAACTCGCGCTGCTCGGCGTGCTCGCCACGCTGTGGTCCTCGTCCTACGCCTTCATCAAGATCGGCGTGGAGACCATTCCCCCGGTGACGCTGATCGCCTGGCGTTCGCTGCTCGCCGGCCTGCTGCTGTGGGGCGTCATGGCCCTGCGCGGCGTGAGAATGCCGTTCGAGGCCGCGCTCTGGCGGCGCTTCCTGCTCCAGGCCTGCGTCAACAGCGTCATTCCCTTTACGCTCATCGCCTGGGCGGAGAAGACGGTGGACGCTGCGCTCGCCACCATCCTCAACTCCACTTCGCCGATCTTCACCTTTCTCATCACCTGGGCCATCACCCGCCACGAGGCGGTGACGGCGCGCAAGCTCGTCGGCGTGGTCGCGGGCATCGCCGGCATCGTGCTGATCGTGGGGCTCGAGGCGCTGGGCAGCGCCGGGCGCCATCTGCTCGCGCAAGTCGCGCTCGTCGTCGCCACGATCGCCTTCGCGGTCGCCTCGGTGATCGGGCGCGGATTTCGCGGCCTCGACCCGATCGTTCCGGCCGCGGGCTCCCTCCTCGGCGGCGCGGTGCTGCTCCTGCCGGCGAGCCTCCTGTTCGAGCAGCCCTGGACGGCCGCGCCCTCGGCGCGCTCGCTCGGCGCCATGGCGGCGCTCGCCGTCTTTTCGAGCGGCATGGGCGTGGTGATCTATTTCCGCCTGCTCAACACGCTGGGCTCGGTGGGGACGACGGCGCAGGCCTATCTGCGCGTGCCGATCGGGGTCGCGATCGGCGTCCTCTTCCTGGGCGAGACGCTGGCGCCCGCCGCCTGGGCCGGGCTCGCCTGCGTGGTCATAGGGGTGGCCGCCATGACGATCCCGGCCCGTGGCGCCGCCGCATCGCGGGAACGGGGGCCGGTCGAAAAGCCGCCGTCTTGACCGCCCCAGCCCACGGGGCGGGGAACGCCGGTTCACGGGCGGCGAACGCGGGTTGGCGGGGGCG
>JADGHE010000035.1 GCA_019689555.1 Variibacter sp.
GGCTCAGCCCGCCCGTCTCGGCCGCCGCCTTGACGAGCGTGCGCCCCATGCGCCCGCCGGCGCCGGCGCTCACCAGCCTCATGTCGGCCATTCCTTGAGTTCCCGGATAACGCCCGCGGGATATAACCGGACGCCGCCCCGGAGAAAAGCGCCCGGTCGCGCGTCGCCCCCCCCCGGAACTAGGAGGTCGCGGCCGCGATCTCGGCAACGATCGCCTCCGCCGCCGCGCGCGGATCCTCGCTCGCGACGATGGGCCGCCCGACGACCAGATAGTCGGCGCCGCGCTCGATCGCGAGCCGGGGCGTCGCAACGCGCTTCTGATCGTCGAGCGCGGCCCCCGCCGGCCGAACGCCGGGCGTTACGAGAAGCATGGCGGGATCGACGATCTGCCGCAGAAGGCCCGCCTCCTCGGGCGAGCACACGAGCCCGTCCACCCCGATCTCCTGCGCCTGGCGCGCGCGCTGCGCGATCAGATCCCGGACCGTGCCGCGATAGCCGGCCTCCGCCACGTCGCGGTCGTCGTAGGAGGTCAGCACCGTGACGGCGAGGATGCGCAGACCGGAGCCGCGCCGCGCCTCCGCCGCTGCCCGCATGGTCTGCGGATAGGCATGCACGGTGAGAAAGGTCGCGCCGAGCCGCACCACGCTCTCGACCCCGCGCGTGACCGTGTTGCCGATGTCGTGCAGCTTCAGATCGAGAAAGACGCGCTTGCCCGCGCGGACGAGCTGCTCGGCGAGAGAAAGGCCGCCCGCGAACGCGAGCTGATAGCCGATCTTGTAGAACGCGACCGACTCGCCGAGCCGTTCGATCACTGTTTCCGCCGCCGCGACGGACGGCAGATCGAGCGCGACGATGAGCCGGTCGCGGGGGGCACGCGTCATGGCCGTTGTCCTCGTTCGCAAATCTAGAGTGCGGCGCTTGAAGCCGCCTTGCGGCGGCTGCGGACTCCGCAGCACGGCTCTGCCGGGCGCCCGCCGCCCCGTCAATCCCGATTCGGCGCGACGTCGACGCGATCGCTGGGCTAGGATGCGAAGCGCTGCGCGGCCTCGACCAGGCGCTCCGTCACGGCCGTGAGAAGGCGGGCGGTGCGCTCGTCCTTCAGATTGTCCATCTCGTCGAAGGCGACCGCCGCCTCGCGGACGGCGATCTGCTCGGGCAAGACGAGCGCGCCGCATCCGAGTTCGAGCACCTGGCGCAGCGCAATCAGCGAGCGCATGCCGCCGTAAGTGCCGTTCGAGGCGGCGCCGAGCGCGAAGACGCGGTTCTTGAAGGCGGCGAGCGGGGGCTCGCGCCCCTCGCGCACCCGGGAGATCCAGTCGAGCGTATTCTTGAGCAACGGCGTTATGGAAGCGTTGTATTCGGGGCTCGCGATGAAGACGCCGTGCTGTCGGCAGAAGAGGCGCTTGAGCTTGACGGCATTCTCGGGCACGCCCGACTCCGCCTCCGCGTCGGCGTTGTAGAGCGGCAGCGGAAAATCGACGAGGGAGATCAGCGTCACCTCCGCATCGAGCCGGGTCAACTCCTTGGCGGCGAGCGCGGCCAACCGCGCGTTGAAGGAGCCGGTTCGCACCGATCCCGCGAAGACGAGAATCCTGGGTTGAGACATGCTCTTCGTCCGCACCGCGCGCGCCGCGCCCGAAGGCCTGCGCCCGGCAGATCAGGAAGCCGCGTTCGCGGCGCGACGGGTCCCCGGACCACGTCGGGGTTCGACGAAACAGACGCAAGTGCAGGCGCGACGCCGCCTCGAAGGCGAGGCCGGCCGGTCACGCCTTGCGGTAGACCCAGACGCGCGCCGGGGGCAGGTTCATCCAGATCCGCTCGGACGCCTCGACCCGCACGCCGGCGACCGACTTCGGGATCGGCGGCACCACCGCATAGGTGAATTGCACGAAAGGGGCGCCGGGGGCCAGGAGCGCAAGGCAGTCGCGGAACAGCCGCAGGCGCGTCCTGAGCGGCTTGGTGAACAGCGGCAGTCCCGACAGGATCGCGGCGGCCGGCCGATGCAAAACGTCCGCCAGCAGCCGCGACATGCCATAGGCGTCGCCCTGAATGATGGTCGCGTCGGGAAAGCGCGTGCGCAGCAACTGGCAGAAGGTGGGGTTGAACTCCACGAGGACGAGCCGATCCGGCGCAACGCCTCGCTCGATCAAGGCTTCCGTGACCGGCCCCGTGCCCGGGCCGAGCTCGATCACCGGGCCCGGCCTTCCCGGGTCGACATAGCGCGCCATGGTGCGCGCGAGCACGCGGCCCGAGGGCGTGACCGCGCCCACCACCAACGGCTTCTCGAGCCATGAGCGGATGAAGCGGACCTCGTCGTCGAGGCGGAGGATTCTTTTCTGGGAACGCTGAAGCGACTGAGTCGGCATTGCTGTTGTCGTCGGCGCGGACGAAAGCAAGCCCGCGCCTCACGCGTAACGGGCTCGCAGGCAGGGGTCAAGCCGGTTAGGGAGAACTCCCCAGTCCGTCAAAAAACTCCTTGACCTTGGCAAAGAACCCGCTCGACTCGGGGTGCGTCTGGTCGGACGAGGCCTTTTCGAACTCCATCAGGAGTTCTTTCTGCCTCTTGGTCAGGTTCTGCGGGGTCTCGACGACGACCTGCACGTACATGTCGCCCGTCTGTTTCGAGCGCAGCACCGGCATGCCGCGGCCCTGCAGCCGGAAGCGGCGGCCGGACTGCGTCCCCTCCGGAATCTTCACGCGCGCCTTGCCGCCGTCGATGGTCGGCACCTCGAAGGTGCCGCCGAGCGCCGCCGTCACCATGGAGATGGGGACGCGGCAGTGCAGATCGGCGCCGTCGCGCTGAAAGAAGGGGTGGGGCTCGATCGACAGAAAGATGTAGAGGTCGCCGGGCGCGCCGCCGCGCAGCCCCGCTTCGCCTTCGCCGGCGAGGCGGATGCGCGTCCCGTCCTCGACGCCGGGGGGAATGTTGACCGAGAGCGTGCGCTCCCGCGTGACCCGGCCGGAGCCGCCGCACTGCGCGCAGGGATCGTCGATCACCTGCCCGTGCCCGTGGCACGTGGAGCAGGTGCGCTCCAGCGTGAAGAAGCCCTGCTGATGGCGCACGCGACCGGCGCCGCCGCACGTCATGCACACCCTGGGCCTGCTGCCGGCCTTGGCGCCCGTGCCCGAGCAGGCCTCGCACACGACCGCGGTGGGAATGCGGATCTGCGCGGTCTTGCCCGAATAGGCCTCCTCGAGCGTGATTTCGAGGTTGTAGCGCAGATCGGCCCCGCGCTCGCGGCCGGAGGCGCGACTGCGGGCGCCCATGCCGAACACGCCTTCGAAAATGTCCGCAAAGGCGGAGGCGAAATCGGCCCCGAACCCGGCGCCGCCGTTGCCGGCACCCATGCCGTGCTCGAAGGCGGCGTGGCCGAAGCGGTCATAGGCGGCGCGCTTCTCCGGATCCTTGAGGACGTCGTAGGCCTCGTTGATCTCCTTGAAGCGCTGCTCGGCCTCCTTGTTGCCCGGGTTGCGATCCGGGTGCCACTTCATCGCGGCCTTGCGGTACGCTGCCTTCAGCTCCGCTTCGGTCGCGTCACGCGAGACTCCCAGCGTTTCGTAGTAGCAGCGTTTGGCCATACGCCATCGCCCCGACTAGACGGCTGTCCCGGCCGGATGCAGCCCGGCCGCCCAAAACTTTGCATAAAGATGGACCCCCGGGCCAGGCCCGGGGGTGACAACCCTCTCCTCACTGCCGAGCGGCATGCGACCCTCCGGCCGTCATGCCGACTTTTTCTTCTTGTCGTCGTCGACTTCCGTGAACTCCGCGTCGACGACGTCCTCCTTCGGCGCGCTGCTGCCCTCGGCGCCGGTGGAACCGGAGGCGCCGCTCGCCTGCTGGTACATCGCCTCCCCGAGCTTCATCGAGGCCTGGGCCAGCGTGTTGGTCTTGGCCCTGATGCTCTCGACGTCGTCGCCCTTCACGGCCTCCTTGAGGCTGGCGATCGCATCCTCGATCGCGCGGCGCTCGGTCTCGCCGACCTTGGAGCCGTGCTCGGACAGCGCCTTTTCGGTCGTGTGGATCATGGCGTCGGCGTGGTTCTTGGCCTCCGCCAGCTCCTTGCGCCGCTTGTCCTCGGCAGCGTGCGCCTCGGCGTCCTTGATCATGCGCTGGATGTCGGCCTCCGACAGGCCGCCCGAAGCCTGGATGCGGATCTGCTGCTCCTTGCCGGTCGCCTTGTCCTTCGCCGAGACGTTGACGATGCCGTTGGCGTCGATGTCGAACGTCACCTCGATCTGCGGCACGCCGCGCGGCGCGGGCGGAATGCCGACCAGGTCGAACTGGCCGAGCAGCTTGTTGTCCGCCGCCATCTCGCGCTCGCCCTGGAAGACGCGGATCGTCACCGCGCTCTGATTGTCTTCCGCGGTCGAGAACACCTGGCTCTTCTTGGTCGGGATCGTGGTGTTGCGCTCGATGATGCGGGTGAAGACGCCACCCAGCGTCTCGATGCCGAGCGAAAGCGGTGTCACGTCGAGCAGGAGGACGTCCTTGACGTCGCCCTGCAGCACGCCGGCCTGAATGGCGGCGCCGACCGCCACCACCTCGTCCGGATTGACTCCCTTATGCGGCTCCTTGCCGAAGAACTGCTTCACCACCTCCTGGACCTTCGGCATGCGGGTCATGCCGCCGACCAGGATGACCTCGTCGATTTCGCCCGCCGACAGCCCGGCGTCCTTGAGCGCCTTGCGGCAGGGCTCGATGGTCCGCTGGATGAGATCGTCGACCAGCGCCTCGAACTTGGCGCGCGTCAACTTCATCGTCAGATGCTTCGGCCCGGTCGCGTCGGCGGTGATGAAGGGCAGGTTGATCTCCGTCTGCGTCGTCGAAGACAGCTCGATCTTCGCCTTCTCGGCGGCTTCCTTGAGCCGCTGCAGCGCGAGCTTGTCGCGGCGCAGGTCGATGCCCTGCTCCTTCTGGAACTCGTCGGCCAGATAGTTGACGAGGCGCATGTCGAAGTCCTCGCCGCCCAGGAACGTGTCGCCGTTCGTGGACTTCACCTCGAACACGCCGTCGCCGATCTCGAGAATCGAGATGTCGAAGGTGCCGCCGCCGAGGTCGTAGACCGCGATCGTGCCCGACTGCTTCTTGTCGAGGCCGTAGGCGAGCGCGGCCGCCGTCGGCTCGTTGATGATGCGCAGCACTTCGAGGCCGGCGATGCGCCCGGCGTCCTTGGTGGCCTGGCGCTGAGCGTCGTTGAAGTAGGCCGGAACCGTGATGACGGCCTGCTCGACCTTCTGCCCGAGATAGGCTTCCGCCGTCTCCTTCATCTTCTGCAGGACGAAGGCGGAGATCTGCGAGGGCGAATAGGTCTTGCCGTCCGCCTCGACCCAGGCGTCGCCGTTCGAGGCGCGAACGATCTTGTAGGGAACGAGCTTCTTATCCTTCTCCACCGTCGGGTCGTCATAGCGCCGGCCGATCAGGCGCTTGACCGCAAAGAAAGTCTTTTCCGGATTGGTGACCGCCTGCCTCTTGGCCGGCTGCCCGACGAGGCGCTCGCCGTCGTCGGTAAAAGCGACAATCGAGGGCGTCGTGCGCATGCCCTCGGAATTCTCAATCACTTTCGGGGTGGAGCCCTCCATCACCGCGACACACGAGTTCGTCGTGCCGAGGTCGATGCCGATGACCTTGCCCATGATACATCCTCTTTTCGTTGCGGCAGGCCGCCCGGACCAAGAAAGCGCCCGGATCAGAAGCGTCGTGGCAGGTCTGCAAGCGCCTGCCGACCGCCCCCCCGCGGCCCCCAAGATGCTACAGGTCAGCCGCTCCCGCGGCCTGATCGGCATATAGGGGGAGGCGATTTTGCCCGCAAGACAGCCGCTCCCCCAATCGCGTTTCATTTTCCCGGCGGCCCGCCTGCCCTGTTTTCTCCCCGGTCGCGACCTATTAGGGTGTGTTTTTCATCCTCCCGACAAGAGCCCAATGCAGCGGGCTGATTTCAAGGCTCGTTCATGCTTCGATCGTTCCGTTTCGGCGTCGTCGCCGTCTTTCTCGCCGCCGTTGCGCTCCTCGCGCTCGCGCGCACGAGCTACGGGCAATCCGGCGGACCGTCCGGCGAGCCCGTCTTTCCGCCGGCCTCTCGGATCGGCCTTGCGCCGCCCCCGGGTTTCGTTCCCGCCCCCGATTTTCCCGGCTTCCGCCACAGCGAAAAGCGCGCCTCCATCCTCATCGCCGAGCTGCCCGGCTCCGCCTTCGATACGATCGAGAAGCAGGTCTCGGCCGATCTGGAGAAGGATACGCCCGTGCCCGTCACCCGCACCGACGTCACCTTCAAGGACGGCGGGACGGGGTTCGTTCTCCACGGGCGCCCCAACAGTCCGCAAGGTCCGGTGTTGCGGTGGACGCTCGTCGCCCGCATCGGCGGCCTGACCGCCGTGGTGACGGCGATCGTTCCCGAACAGGTTCAGGACGTCGTCTCCGACGCCGCGATCCGCGCCTCGCTCGCGACGCTGACCGTCCGTCCGGTCGTGCCGCTCGAAGAGCAGCTTTCGGTGCTGCCCTTCGCCATGCACGATCTCGGCGGCTTCCGCATCGTCCGCGTCGAGCCGGGCGGCGCCGCGCTGCTCACCGACGGCCCGAACGACGTCATCGAGATCGCGGAACAGCCGCTCCTCCTCGTCGCCATCTCGCCGCTCATGACGCAGCCCCAGCCGAGCGAGCGGGACGGCTTCGCCCGCCGCCTGTTCGGCGAGATCGCAGGGCTGAAGGAGGTTCGGGTGATGCGCTCGGAACCGCTGCGCGTGGCCGGGCAGCAGGGTCACGAAATCCTGGCCGAGGCCAAGGACGCCAAGACCGCGGCGGACGTCACCGCCGTCCAGTGGCTGCGCTTCGGCACGGGAACGTTGCTGCGCATCGTGGGGATCGCGCGGAAGGATGCATGGCCTGCCCTCTATCCGCGCTTCCGCCAGGTGCGCGACGGCATCGGCCCCAAATAGTCCGCCCTCCCGCGGCGTCCTACTTTCCGGTCGCCGGGGCGGAGGCTTCGTCCTGCTCCGGCTTGCCGCCGGCCTGAACGTCCGGGTTGTCGTTGGCCGGACCGTTGGCCGCCTTGGGCCCGCCCTTGGCGACCCCCACGAGCGCCGGACGCAGCACGCGCTCGCCGATCGTATAGCCGTCCTGCACCACCTGAACGACCGTGCCGGCTGGGACCGACGGGTCCTCCACCTCGAACATGGCCTGGTGGACGTGGGGATCGAACTTCTGCCCCTGCGCTTCGAGCCGGCGGACGCCGTGCTTCTCCAGCGCTTTCGCGAGCTCCCGATCGGTCAACTCGACGCCCTCGATGAGCGACTTGATGCCCGCTTCGGCGCTCTCGCGCAGCGCGGGCGGAACGGCGGCGAGCGCCCGCCGCATATTGTCCGCCACCCCCACCATGTCGCGGGCGAAGCTCGCGATTCCGTAGGTTCTGGCGTCGGCGACCTCGCGCTCCGTGCGCCGGCGCAGATTTTCCATTTCGGCGAGGGCGCGCAGCCAGCGGTCGCGGAACTCGGCGCTCTCCTTCGCCAGCGCCTCGACGTCGACGGCCTGGCCGCCGCTCTGCGCCTCGGCCTGCTTGTCGCGGCTCTGCGCCTCGGCCTCCTTTTCGCGCTTTTCCGTCTCGGCCGCCGCCGCGCCGGAGGGCGGAGCGGTTTCCACAACGTCTTCGCCGTCCTGCTTCGCAGCTTCAGGCGCGTGGGCGCCGTTGTCCGTCATCATGCCAGTCCCGTCTTGTCAGGCAAAACATGGAACATTCGGCCGGCATATCAGGGCTCGGGCGGCAAAAATCAAGCCGCGGAGGCTCGCCCGGCTGCGCTCGCCTATCCGCGAGCCTGCCGCAGGCCGTCGCGACACCGGCGGCGCCCGGCCCGCTACGGATCCTGTGAGGGTGCCGGCCGCGCGGCGAGCCGGCCCGCGGCGCTATCCCCCCAGGACGCGGCTCACCAGCCGCGCCGTGTAGTCGACCATGGGGATGATGCGCGCGTAGTTCAGCCGCGTCGGCCCGATGACCCCGATGACCCCGATGATGCGCCCCGCGCTGTCGCGGTACGGCGCCACGATCGTCGACGAGCCGGAGAGCGAGAACAGGTTGTTCTCCGACCCGATGAAGATGCGCACGCCTTCCGCCTGCTCGGCGCGGCCCAGAAGATCGATCACGCCCTTCTTGGTTTCGAGATCGTCGAAGAGCAGGCGCACGCGCTCGAGGTCTTCGAGCGCGCGCAGGTCCTCGAGCAGATTGGCGTGGCCGCGCACGATGAGCTTGCGGTCCTCGCGCTCGCCCCCCGACCAGCTCGCAAGGCCCGCCTCGATGATGCGCTGCGTGAGCTGATCGAGCTTCGCGCGGTCGGCCTCGAGCGCCTTTTCCAGGTCCGCCTTGGCCTCGGCGAGCGTGCGGCCGCGGATCCGGGCGTTGAGGAAATTGGCCGCCTCGGTGAGCGAGGACGTGGGCAGGTCCTTCGGCACGTTGAAGACGCGGTTCTCCACCTGCCCGTCCTCGGATACGAGCACGACCAGGGCGCGCTCGGGCTCGAGCCGCACGAATTCGATGTGCTTCAGCCGGGCGTTGACCTTCGCGGTGAGCACGATGCCGGCGGCGCGCGTGAGCCCCGAGAGCATGGTGGAGGCCTCGTCCAGCACCGCTTCGACCGACTTGCCGGAGGCTGCGATCCGCGCCTCCATCTCGCGCCGCTCGCTCTCGGTGAGGTCGCCGATTTCCAGCAACGCGTCGACGAAGAAGCGCAGGCCGAGCTCGGTCGGCAGCCGCCCGGCGGACGTGTGCGGGGCATAGATGAGCCCGAGCTGCTCCAGATCCGACATCACGTTGCGCACGGAGGCCGGCGACAGGCTCATCGAAATGATGCGCGAGAGGTTGCGCGACCCGACCGGCTCGCCGGTCGCCAGGTAGCTCTCGACGATCTGGCGGAAAATCTCGCGCGATCGCTCGTTGAGCTGCGCAAGCCCGACATGGTGGGCGCCGATGGGAACGTCGTGAGACACTGAAGTTATCTCCCGCGTGCGGCAGGAGAATTGTCTATGCCGGGGCCGAACTTCAAGAGCGGGGCCTTGTCGGGCGGCCCGCCGGCTCCTAAAAGCGCAGGCGAACGCTTCCGCGCCAAGCCCGCCAGGAGAACCCGAACGATGCGGCCAAGCCGCCGACAGCCGGACGAAATGCGCCCGGTCACGCTGGATCGTGGCGTCGTCAAGTACGCCGAAGGTTCCTGCTTCGTGAAATTCGGCGACACCCACGTGCTGGTGACCGCGACGCTGGAGGACCGCGTGCCCCACTGGCTCAAGGGCCAGGCGCGCGGCTGGATCACGGCCGAATACGGCATGCTGCCGCGCGCGACCTCCGAGCGCACGCGGCGCGAGGCGGCGACGGGCCGCCAGGCCGGCCGCACGCTCGAAATTCAACGGCTGATCGGGCGGTCGCTGCGCGCGGTCGTCGACCTGTCGGCGCTCGGCGAGCGGCAGATCACCATCGACTGCGACGTCATCCAGGCCGACGGCGGCACCCGCACCGCGGCTATCACCGGCGGCTGGGTGGCGCTCAGCGACTGCATCGCCTGGATGAAGGCCCGCGACATGCTGCGGACCGATCCGCTGCGCGATCAGGTGGCGGCCATCTCCTGCGGCATCTACAACGGCGTGCCGGTGCTCGATCTCGACTACGCGGAAGACTCGTGCGCCGAGACGGACGCCAATTTCGTCATGACCGGCAGCGGACATCTGGTGGAAGTCCAGGGAAGCGCCGAGAAGGCTCCCTTCACCGAGGCCGATCTCCTGGCCCTGCTGGCGCAGGCCCGCAAGGGCATCGCCAAGCTGATCGAGCTGCAGAAGCTCGCCGTGATGTAATGCCCGGCGGCGTCGCGCATGCGTCGCGGAGGCGCCGCGCGCGAAGCGCCGCTCAAAGCCAGGCCTGAAAGCATGACGCTCGCCATGCTCGGACATCGCCTCATCACCGACCGGCTGGTCATCGCGACCCACAACCCTGGCAAGCTCGTCGAAATGCGCGAGATGCTGGTGCCGTACGGGATCGACGCCGTCTCGGCCGCCAAGCTCGGCCTTCCCGAGCCGGAGGAGACGGGGGCGAGCTTCGCCGAGAACGCCCGCATCAAGGCGGTCGCCGCCGCCAAGACCTCCGGCCTGGCCGCCTTTGCGGACGACTCGGGGCTCGTCGTCGAGGCGCTGGGCGGCGCGCCCGGCATCTATTCGGCGCGCTGGGCCGGTCCGGAAAAGGACTTCGCCGCCGCCATGCAGAAGGTCGAGACGGCGCTCCAGGAGCGCAAGGCCGAGACCCCCGAGCAGCGGCGCGCCCAGTTCGTCTCGGCGCTGTGCGTCGCCTGGCCCGATGGGCATCTCGAAGAGTTCGAGGGCCGGGTCTCGGGCACGCTGGTGTGGCCGCCGCGCGGGACGCGCGGCTTCGGCTACGATCCGATGTTCCAGCCGGACGGTTTCGAGCGTACCTTCGGCGAAATGAGCAACGAGGAGAAGAACCTTCTGCCGCCGCGCGGGCGCGGCCTGTCGCACCGCGCGCGCGCCTTTCTCAAGCTCGCGGAGGCATGCCTTGCCCGGCCATGACCTTGCGCCGGACGCGGGAGGCCCCCCCGCCCCGCGGGGCGAGCCCTTCGGTGTCTATGTGCATTGGCCGTTCTGTCTCTCGAAATGCCCCTATTGCGACTTCAACAGCCACGTGCGCCGCGAGCCGATCGACGAGGCGCGCTTCGTCCGCGCCTTCGCGGCGGAGATTGCGACAACCGCAGCGCGCACGCCCGGCCGCACCGTCTCGACGATCTTTTTCGGCGGCGGCACGCCGTCGCTGATGCAGCCCGCGACCGTGGCCGCCATTCTCGACGCCATCGCCGCGCATTGGGCGGTCGACCCCGAGGTCGAGGTGACGCTCGAGGCCAACCCCACGAGCGTCGAAGCCGACCGCTTCCGCGGCTACCGGACGGCGGGCGTCAACCGCGTGTCGCTCGGGGTGCAGGCGCTCGACGACGCGGCGCTCGCCGCGCTGGGGCGGCTGCACACGGCGGAGGAAGCGCTCGCCGCCGTCGCGGTCGCGCGCCGGATCTTCGACCGCTATTCGTTCGACCTCATCTACGCCCGACCGCAGCAGAGCCCTGAGGCCTGGCGCGCGGAGCTCGAGCGCGCGATCGCCGAGGCTGCCGATCACCTGTCGCTCTACCAGCTCACGATCGAGCCCGACACGCCTTTTGCGAGCCTCGCCGCCGCCGGCCGGCTTGCCGTGCCCGACGAGGAACAGGCGCGCGCCCTCTACGACGTAACGCAGGAGGTCTGCGACGCGCACGGCCTGCCGGCCTACGAGATTTCGAACCATGCCCGGCCGGGTGCGGAGTGCCGGCACAACCTGCTCTACTGGCGCGCCGGCGAATATGCCGGCATCGGACCGGGCGCCCACGGCCGGCTGCGGGTGGACGAGGCCTGGCGCGCGACCGCAACCGAGAAGCGTCCGGAATCCTGGCTGATGCGGGTCGAGGCGACGGGGCATGGGCTCGTCGCCGACGAGCCG
This sequence comes from Variibacter sp., assembly GCA_019689555.1. Classification (GTDB taxonomy): domain Bacteria; phylum Pseudomonadota; class Alphaproteobacteria; order Rhizobiales; family Xanthobacteraceae; genus JADGHE01. The sequence goes on from JADGHE010000035.1 coordinate 11,505, forward strand.
CTGAGCCGCGCCGAGCGCGGCGACGAGTTCCTCCTGATGGGGCTTCGGCTTGCCGAGGGCATCGACCCCGCCCGCTTTGCCGCGATCACGGGGCGCCCCCTCGATGCGCGGCGCATCGCCATGCTTGAGGCGGACGGTTTTGTCGAAAGAACGCCCCCCGGGCGCCTGCGCGTGACTCGCGCGGGCTTCCCGGTGCTCGACGCCATCGTCGCCGACCTCGCCGCATAGTGCCGCCCAAGGGCCGGCCGCGGCGGCGAGGGCGGTCAGGTCTGGCCGGCGAAGGCTTTCGGAGCCGGGCTCACGGTCTGCGGACCGGACGGCGTGACCCGCACCACGCCGAGCCCGCGCTCGTTGGTGCCGTCGGGCTTGAAGCGGAAGATTCCGTCGACCCCCGCGAACCCCGACGGATTGGTCAGCACCTGCTCCGAGAAGCGCTGCGGCCCCTGGGTCTTGACCAGCGCCGCGACCAGCGAAACCGCGTCATAGGCGAGCGAGGCGGTGCGCGGCGGCTCCTGCCCGTAGCGCTTCTGGTAGCGCGCCGCAAAGCTGCGGAAGCCGCCCGTGTCGGGCGCCGCGAACCACCCGCCCTGCAGCGTGGAATTGGACGCGATCCGCGGATCGTCCCACAGCCCGGTGCCGAGGAACTGCAGGCGCCGGAGGTTGCCGGTGCTGGTGGCGAGCAACTGGGCGACCGCCGCAACCGCCTCCGGCTCGCCGGGGAGAAATACGGCATCCGCCTGCGCGAGCGCCGGGACCAGCCGGCGCACCGCCTCCTGCATGCGGCCGGGATCGGCGGCGTAGCGCTCCAGCGCCACCGTCCGGGCGTTGTGGCGGGCGACCGCCTGGCGGAACGCGGCCTCGACCACGTTGCCGTAAGCGTTCTCGGGGATCAGGGCGGCGAACGAGCGCTTGCTGCGCGACACCGCGTAGTCGATCACGCGCTCGACGTCCGATTCCGGCAGGAAGCTCAAGAGATAGACGCCGCGCGTGGCGACGCTGGTGTCGGTCGAGAAGGCGATCACGGGAATGTTGCGCCCGCGCGCGACCTGCCCCACGGCCGCGACCGACGGCGCGAACAACGGGCCGATGATGATCTCCGCGCCCTCGTTGATCGCCGCCTCCGCGGCCGCCTGCGCCCCCTGCGCGGTGCCGCCGTCGTCCTTGACGAGAAGCTGGACGTTGGGCGCGCTGAACTCGCTCAATGCGAGCTCGGCCGCGTTGCGCATGGCCTGCGCGACGGGGCCGGCATTGCCGCCGGCCGACAACGGCAGGATAAGCCCCGCGCGCACCTGACCCGAGCCGATGGCGGTCGCGGGCTGCTGCGGCTGCTGCGGCGCCGTCGGCGCGCTCTCGAACAGCGAGCTGCTGGAGCAGGCCGCGAGCAGGCCAGCCGCAGCGAAAAGCGCCGCGGCGAGGCAGGCTCGCCTGCCCGGCTGCGGTAGCGTGGACCGTTCCCGCGTCAGCGCCAAAGCTCAACTCCCGCCTGGTGGCCGCGCAAGGCGATTCACCGACCCCCTTGCGCTCCCATGGTTAAAGAATCGGCAGACCGATGCCAAGCACGGACCCGTGACGATGCACGATCTCGCCATTAAACTGGCCGCAATGCGGCACGATCGACGGGCGGACCACGAGAATGCGGCGGCGGCGCGGCAGCGGCGCTACATCGTGGCAGGCCAGCCCGTGGAAGCGCCGCCGCTCGCGCCCGGCCTGTACGTCGTCGCCACCCCGATCGGCAATCTGCGCGACATCACCCTGCGCGCCCTCGAGACGCTGGCGGCGGCCGACGTGATCGCCTGCGAGGACACCCGCGTCACGCGCAAGCTCACGGGCCACTACGGCATCTCGGCCCCGCTCACCCCGTATCACGACCACAATGCCGCGGTCGCCCGGCCGAAGATTCTGGCGCGGCTGGGCGAGGGCGCGGCCGTGGCGCTCGTCTCCGACGCCGGCACGCCGCTGATCTCCGATCCGGGCTTCAAGCTGGTGCGGGCGGCGCTGGAGGCCGGACACCGCGTGTTCGCCGTGCCCGGCGCGTCGGCCGCACTCGCCGCGCTCATGGTTGCGGGGCTTCCGACCAACCGGTTCACGTTCGAGGGCTTCCTACCGCCCAAGAAGGCCGCCCGGCAGGCCCGCATCGCGGCGCTCGCGTCCATGACGACGACGCTCGTTCTGTTCGAGACCGGCCCGCGGCTCGCGGCCGCCCTCGCCGACCTCGCGGCCGGGCTCGGGCCGCGGCCGGCCTGCATCTGCCGCGAGTTGACGAAGCTGCACGAGGAGGTCCGCCGGGGCGATCTCGCGACGCTTGCCGCTGCCTGCGCGGAAGGGCCCGCGCCGCGCGGGGAGCTGGTCATCGTCATCGCCCCGCCCGCAGAACCCGCCCGAACGGACGCCGAGGATGCCGGCGCGCTGCTGCGGCGCGCGCTCGCGCGCGGTTCGGTCAAGGCGGCGGTGGCCGAGGTCTCGGCGATCACCGGGCGGCCGCGCGGCGAGATCTACCGCCAGGCGCTCGCCATCGTCCGCGAGGGGCGCGATGCCGCGCGAGACTAGACCGCCGCTCCCCTCGCCGCAGCCGCTGCCCGCGCCGGAGCCGCGCCGGCAGACGGCGTTCCGTCTCGGGCTCTCGGCCGAGAGCCGCGCGGCGGCGCTGCTCGTCGCCAAGGGCTATCGCATCGCGGCGCGGCGCTGGCGGTCGCCGCTCGGCGAGATCGACATCGTGGCCCGGCGCGGACGGCTGCTGGTCTTCGTCGAGGTGAAGGCGCGCGAGCGGCTCGACGACGCCGCCTGGTCGGTCACGCCGCGCCAGCGCGCGCGCATCGTCGCCGCGGCCGAAGCCTGGCTCGCCGCGCATCCCGAGGACGCTCAGCGCGACATGCGCTTCGACGCGATGCTGGTCGCGCCCGGGCGCGTTCCGCAGCACATCGTGGCGGCGTTCGACGCGAGCCGCTGAGCGCGATTTCCCGATCGCTCAAGCCGCGTGCAGCCGGGCGAGAAAGGCGTCGATCTCGCCGCGCATGCGGGTGGCGAGCACCGCGAGCTCGTCCGCCGTGCGGCGCAGTGCGACCGCATTGGCGTTCGCCTCGCCGCTCGCCTCGCTGGCGCGAGCGATCTCCTCGGCGCTGTCGACGGTGCGTTTCGCGGCCGTGTCGGCGCTGCGGGCGATCTCCTGCGTGGCGGCCCCCTGCTGCGTGACGGCGGCGGCGATGGCGGCGCTGATCTCGCCGATGTCGCGAATGGTGTTGCGGATGGCGCCGATCGCCACCACGGAGCGGCCGGTGGCCTGCTGCATGGCGGCGATGTGGCCCGATATTTCCTCGGTGGCCTTGGCGGTCTGAGCGGCAAGCGCCTTCACCTCGCCCGCCACCACGCTGAAGCCGCGCCCGGCCGCGCCGGCGCGCGCAGCCTCGATGCTCGCATTGAGGGCGAGCAGGTTCGTCTGCTCGGCGATCGCGGTGATGAGCTTCACAACGTTGCCGATGCGGCTTGCCGCCTCGTCGAGCTCGCTCACGGCCGCGTGGGTGCGCTCCGCTTCCGCCACGGCCTTTTCGACGATCCGCGTCGACTGGGCGACCTGCCGGTCGATCTCCGTGACCGAGGCCGTGAGCTCGTCGGCGGCCGAGGCGATGTCGCGCACATGGCTCGACGCCTCATGAGACGCGCGCTTGGCGCCCTCGGTGCGGCCGCAGGCCTCTCCGGCGCGGCCGACGACGCGGGAGGAGGCCTCGATCGCCTGCTCGACGATGCGGGCGAGATCGGCGAGCGTCGCTTCGACCTCCTCGGCAAAGCGCAGGATTTCGGTCCCGATCGCCTCCTGCCTTCGGCTGCGCGCCGCAGCGTCGTCGAGCACCGTGCGGCTGAACGCCTCGTTGCGCTGAAGCACGTCCCGCAGTTGGGACAGCGCCCGCGCGAGCGCGCCCACCTCGTCGCCGCGCCCGCAGCCGGGAATTTCGACGCCGCTCGTGCCGGCCGCCATCGCCTGCGCCGCCTCGCCGAGCGCCTGGAGCGGCCGGCCGGCCTCGGCCACGACCCCCGCGCCGGCGGCGGCGAGCACAACCACGCAACCGGCAAAGCCCCAGAGCGGAAGCGGCGCGCCGAGGGCCGCCGCCATACCCAGCCCGCCTCCGGCAGTCGCCAGCAAGGCGAAGATCGCGTAAAGCTTCGCCGCGATCGACAGCTTCGGCGCAATGCTCATCACGGTTGTCACCCGGAGGCGAAGGCTGCGATGCGTCAGATTACGCGGCAGACGTTAACCCCCGGTTGTCGCTAACCCCACTTTCCGAAGGTTGCCCATGGCCCTGAACGTCGCCGTCCAGATGGATCCGATCGAGCGGATCAACATCCGCGGGGATTCGACTTTCGCGCTGCTGCTCGCGGCACAGGCCCGCGGCCACAAGCTCAGCTACTACACCCCCGACCGGCTGGCGATGCGCGACGGGCGGGTGTTCGCCACGGTCCAGCCGCTCGGGGTGCAGGACGTGGAGGGCGCCCATTACAAGCTCGGCGAGGAGCGCCGGGCCGCGATCGAAGAGTTCGACGTCGTGCTGATGCGCCAGGACCCGCCGTTCGACCTCAGCTACATCACGGCGACGCATTTCCTGGAGCGCGTGCATCCGCGGACGCTGGTCGTCAACGATCCGGCGCATGTGCGCAATGCGCCGGAGAAGGTGTTCGTCACGCTGTTTCCCGAGCTGATGCCGCCGACGCTCATCACCCGCGACCTCGCGGAGATCAAGGCGTTTCGCGCCGAGTTCGGCGACATCGTCATGAAGCCGCTCTACGGCCACGGCGGCGGCGCGGTTTTTCGCGTGACGCGCGAGGATCTCAACTTCGGCTCGCTGTACGACATGTTCGCCGCGTCGTTCCGCGAGCCCTGGGTGGTGCAGCGCTTTCTGCCCAACGTGAAGCAGGGCGACAAGCGCATCATCCTCGTGGACGGCGAATTCGCGGGCGCCGTCAACCGCGTGCCCGCCCCCGACGACCTGCGCTCGAACATGGTGCGCGGCGGCGCCGCGGAGCCGACCGAACTCTCCGACCGCGAGCGGGAGATCTGCACGCGGCTCGGCCCCGCGCTGCGCGAGCGCGGGCTCCTGTTCGTCGGCATCGACGTGATCGACGGCTATCTCACCGAAATCAACGTTACCTCTCCGACCGGCATCCGCGCGGTGAAGAAGGTCGGCGGGCCCGACATTGCCGAACTGATCTGGGACAAGATCGAGGCGAAGCGGTCGGCCTGAGCGCGGGCGGCGGAACGGAGCCGCCGGCGCAAGGTGCCCTTAGGCGGCACCCTCCAGCGCGGCGCGCGCGGCCGACGCGGCGCACGTCGTCCGGACCGCTACGCCCGCTCGCCTGGCTTTCGCTCTATCGTCGGATAAGCGGGTCCCGCGCCGCGCCCGCCGAGCGCGTGCGCGAGGCGCACGATTTCATCCCCCAGCAGCCGGCACTGCTCGGCGATCGTTTCATCGAGACGATCGCCTTGGAAGTGCGCGTTGTGCGCATAGACCGCGCCCGGAATGGTGTAGGCGCGGAAGAAGGACAGGAGCGGCCGCAGCTGATGTTCGATCGCGAGGAAATGATGGTCGCTGCCGCCGGTGGCGAGAAGGCCGACCGGCTTGCCGCGCAGCGCCTCGTTGGGCAGCAGATCGAACAGGTTCTTGAACGCGCCCGTGACGCTGCCGCGATAGATGGGGGAGCCGACGACATAGGCGTCGGCCGCGGCGACGAGGTCGATCACGGCCCGCGTGTCGCCCTCGTAGAGCTCGGGCCGGCGGCCGTCGCAGAAGACGAGCCTGCGCTCAGAGACCTCGAGCAGTTCCGTGTCCACGCCCGCATGTTGCCCGGCCGCCGCAAGCACATGGGCAATGAGGCGGCTGGTGCGGGAGCCCTGGCTGAGGCTCCCGCTGATGCCGAGAACGCGCATCACGCCACCTCGGCCACGCGCTCCGCCCGCGCCGGCCGCCGGCTCGGGGCGGCGCGCACCTGGGGAATGATCCGCTCGCCGAAGCGGGGAAGATCGTCGGTGAAATGCAGGAAGCCGCACAGGAAGAGGTCGACGCCCACTGCCTCATAGGCGCGGATGCGCTCGATGATCTGCTCCTCGGTTCCGATGAGGCCGGTCTTGAAGCCGTCGTTGTACTGAACGAGGTCCTCGAACTTCGATTCCGCCCACATGCCCTGCTTCTCGGGCGAGGCGTTGCCGGCGAACTGCACCTGTTGCCGGAAGCCTTCCACCGCCTCCTCGTCGGCATGGGCGATGATCTCGCGCAGCGTATCGTGCGCCTCTTTCTCGGTGTCACGTTGGATGACGAAGCCGTTGAGGCCGAAGCGGATCGACTCGGGGTCGCGGCCCTCGGCGGCGGCGAGCGCGCGGATCTCCGCGATCTGCTCGGCCACCTTCTCCACGCTCGCGCCGTTCATGAAGTACCAGTCGGAGACGCGGGCGGCCATGCGGCGCGCGGCCTTGGAATTGCCCCCCTGGAAGATTTCCGGGTGCGGCTGCTGCACCGGCTTCGGCTTCAGCGGCGCGTCGTTGATGCGGTAGAAGTCGCCTTTGAAGGTGAACGTCTCCTGCGTCCACATTCCCTTCAGAACGCGGATGAACTCCTCGGAACGGCGATAGCGCTCGTCGTGATCGAGCCAGGGCTCGCCGTAGCCGATGAACTCGCCCTTGAACCAGCCGCTGACGATGTTCACCGCGGCGCGGCCGTTCGAAATGTTGTCGATCGTGGCCACCGCCTTGGCGATCACGCCCGGATGCCAAAGCCCGGGATGGATGGCAGAAATGAGCTTGAGGCGCTGCGTCACCGACGCCAGCGCGGCCGTAAGCGTGAGCGCCTCGAGCTGATGCTCGGCGCCGTAGCTGGCAAAGAAACGCGCCTGCGACAGAGCGTAATCGAAGCCGACCTGCTCGGCGACGCGCGCAAGCTGGCGATTGTAGTCGAAGGTCCAGTCCGTGCGCTGCGGCAGCTTGCTGACGACCAGTCCGCCGCTGACGTTCGGCACCCAGTAGGCGAATTTGACGCTCATTTGGCGCGCTCCTCCACAAAAAAACCGCCGCAGCGCAAGCTGGGGCGGTTCTGCGACCTCGCTTTAGCTGCACTTGTAAGGCGCCCGCAAGCTGATGCTCAAATCGGCGCCGGCCGTGACGATAGCTTCGCCGCCCGTTCTGTCAAGCGAACAGTTCGTTCTCTAGACAGGATATTGTTCTCTATAGCGAATGACAGTCGGCCGCGCGTCGTCGCCTGAAACCTGCGGGCTTGGTGGCGACTGCGGATGCGGCCGCAGGCAACGCGTGTCGCGCACAGGCGCGTCCTGAAACGCCCGGTCTGTTCCCGTAGTGTTCTTGTCGTCCGCCGCGCCTTCCGCTAGTCTTTTCGCAAGGGGGGCAGTCATGATCCAGCGCGTGACGACGGTGGCGTTTCAGGGCGTCGAGGCCCGTCCCGTCGATGTTCAAGTGCAGATCGCTCCCGGCCTGCCGGCGTTCACGATCGTAGGGCTTCCCGACAAGGCGGTTTCCGAGGCGCGCGAGCGCGTGCGCGCGGCGCTGATCGCCTCCGGGCTCGCGCTGCCGGCGCGGCGGATCACCGTCAATCTTGCGCCCGCGGATTTGCCGAAGGAGGGCAGCCACTACGATCTGCCGATCGCGCTCGGCCTCATGGCCGCCATCGGCGCGATCCCGGCCGACGCGCTCGACGGCTACACCGCGCTCGGAGAGCTGAGCCTCGACGGGTCGCTCGCCGCCGTCGCCGGCGTCCTGCCGGCCGCGATCGGCGCCAATGCCCGCGGCGAGGGGCTGATCTGCCCTGCCGCCTGCGGCGCCGAGGCCGCCTGGGCGAGCCCGGAGATGGAGATCGTCGCGCCCGCTTCGCTGATCCAGCTCGCCAATCACTTCAAGGGCACGCAGGTGCTCTCGCGGCCCGAGCCGAAGATTTGCGATTTCGCGGGCGCCCCGCTCGACCTCAAGGACATCAAGGGGCAGGAGAGCGCCAAGCGCGCGCTGGAGATCGCCGCCGCCGGGGGCCACAACCTCTTGATGATCGGCCCGCCCGGCGCCGGCAAATCGATGCTCGCGGCGCGCCTGCCGTCGATCCTGCCGCCGCTCACGCCGGCCGAGCTGCTCGAAGTCTCGATGATCGCCTCGGTCGCGGGCGAGATCGCCGAAGGCGCGCTCACCAACCGGCGGCCCTTCCGCAGCCCGCATCATTCCGCCAGCATGCCGGCGCTGGTCGGCGGCGGCCTGCGCGCGCGCCCGGGGGAGATTTCGCTCGCCCACAACGGCGTGCTGTTTCTGGACGAGCTGCCGGAGTTCAACCCGCAGGTGCTCGACTCGCTGCGCCAGCCGCTCGAGACCGGCGAGGTGGCGATCGCGCGCGCCAACCATCGCGTCACCTATCCGGCGCGGTTCATGCTCGTCGCCGCGATGAATCCCTGCCGCTGCGGCCACGCCAACGATCCCGGCTTCGCCTGCCGGCGCGGGCCCAACGCGCGCTGCAAGGCCGAGTATCAGAGCCGCCTCTCCGGCCCCCTGCTCGACCGCATCGACCTCCACATCGAAGTGCCCGCGGTGACGGCGGCGGACCTGATCCTGCCCCCGCCGGCGGAAGGCAGTGCCGAGGTCGCAGCCCGCGTCGCCGCCGCCCGCGCGCTCCAGGCGGAACGCTACGAGGCTTTGGGCCTTGCCGACATCCGCACCAACGCCGCCGCGCCGGCGCCGGTGCTCGAGGAGGTGGCGCGGCCGGACGGCGCGGGGCTTTCGCTCCTGCGCGAGGCGGCCGACGCCATGCATCTCTCGGCGCGCGCCTACCACCGCGTGCTCAGAGTGGCGCGCACGCTCGCCGACCTCGACGGGGCGGAGAAGGTTGCGCGTGTCCACATTGCGGAAGCCTTGTCCTACCGTGCGCTTGCCGATGAAGTGCGTCGGGCGGCCTGACATGTCGTTGCAGCCGTTCTCCGCATGCGACGCCGCGCGCCGCGGCGCGGCCCAGAGAACGTTTGCTGCCTGGCGCACGGGCGCCGCCGCGCGTGGGGCCCCACGCGGCGCGCGCGGCGGGCCGGCGGCTCAAGTTCGTGCGGCGGCAAGCGGGCCTGCGATCTCACGGCTCCGGGCGGATCGAGCGCGGATCGCGCGGTCCCCAGCGCCCCGCCTCGACGCGAGCGAGGAAATCGGCAAGCGTCTGGTTGAACAGCGCGGGCTCCTCCAGATTCACCGTGTGGCCGCTCTTCGGAAAGACCGCGAGGCCCGACGCCGCAATGGTCTTCTTGAGATACAGGCTGGGCTCGATGCAGGGATCGTCCTCGTCGCCCACGATGATGAGCGCCGGCAGCGCGAGCTTGCGGATGTCCGCGTCGAATTCGTGGAGCGGCGGCCGCTCGCCCTGGAATTTGCGCATCGTGTTGGCGGAGCCCTGCGCGTCGTGGGCGGCGAGCGCGTCCTGAAACTCCTGGTAGCCGCGGGGGTCCTTCACCTGGAACGGCACCCGCCCGGGGCCGAGCCCATAAGTCTTCGCCACCGCGCCCGAGCCGAGCGTTTCGAACTGCTGCGCCGTCTCGCGCGCCGCGCGGCGAAATTCCTCGGTTTCGCCACGCGCCGAGCCGGAGCCCGTGCCGGCGAGCGTCAGCGACAGCGCGCGCTGCGGATAGCGCAGGCCCACCTGCAGCGCCGAATAGCCGCCCATCGACAGCCCGACGATGTGCGCCCTCTCGATCCCGAGATGGTCGAGCACCGCGACGACATCGTCGCGGAAGTGCTCGTAGGTGTAGGCGTCCGAGTTTTGCGGAACATCCGACGGCTTGTAGCCGCGCGCCGAATAGGCGATGCAGCGGTGGCTGCGGGCGAAGAACCGCATCTGCGGCTCCCAGCTGCGGTAGTCGGCGGCGAATTCGTGCACGAAGAGGATCGGCGTACCGCTGCCGACTTCCTCGTAATAGAGGCGCACCCCGTCGGGCGTGGACGCATAAGGCATGTTGACCGGCTCCCTGGATCGTGGTTGGCAACATAGCGCTCATGCAGCTGTCGGGGGACAGCGGCATTGAGTTCATTCAAACGTCCGATCATCCTCCCTATCGTCCCACCTGCCAGCAAGAGGCAATTCCACAAAAAGGAGAACGACGTGAAACTCACTCGTCGGCATTTCGTTGCGGGCGGCGCTTCGGCGGCCGCCCTCGCGGTCGCCTCGCCCACGATCGCCCAGTCGAGCCCGCCGCCGATCAAGATCGGCTTCGGCCAGGCGTTGACCGGCGGGCTCGCCGCCGGCGGCAAGGCGGCCCTGCTGACCTACCAGATCTGGGCCGAGGAGGTGAATGCGCGCGGCGGCATCCTCGGCCGCAAGGTCGAGCTCGTCTACTACGACGACCAGAGCAACCCCTCCATGGTGCCGGCGATCTACACGAAGCTGCTCGACGTCGACAAAGTCGACCTCGTGATGTCCGGCTACGCCACGGTGCCCACGGCCGCCGCCATGCCGATCATCGTGCAGCGCAGGCGGCTGTTCATGTCGCTGTTCGCGCTCGCCGTGAACGAACAGTTCAAGTACGATCGCTACTTCCAGATCCAGCCGAACGGCCCCAACGCCAAGCTCGAATTCTCCAAGGGCTATCTCGAGCTCGCGATGGCGCTCGATCCGAAGCCGACGACCATCGCGCTGGTCGGCGCGGACGCCGAGTACTCCCATCTCGCGCTCGCCGGCGCCCGCGAGAACGCCAAGAAGCACGGGCTGAAGATCGTCTACGACCGCACCTACCCGCCGGCGACGATCGACTTCCTGCCGATCATCCGCGGCATGAAGGCGACGAACCCGGACATCGTCTTCCTCGCGTCCTATCCGCCGGATTCGGCCGGGCTCATCCGCGCGGCGCACGAGGTCGGCATCAAGGCGCGGATGTTCGGCGGCGGCACCATCGGCCCGCAGTTCGCCGCGCTGAAGACCCAGCTCGGGCCGCTGCTCAACAACGTCATCAGCTACGACCTCTACGCGCCGGAGCCGACGATGAACTTCCCCGGCACGGAGGATTTCCTGCGGCGCTACCGCGAGCGCGCGGGTGCGGCCGGCGTCGATCCGCTCGGGCTCTACATCCCGCCCTTCGCCTATGCGCAGATGCAGATCCTGGAAGCGGCGATCAACGCCGTCGGCTCGCTCGACGAAGGCAAGCTCGCCGACTACATGCACAAGGCGACGTTCTCGACCGTGGTCGGCGACGTCAAGTTCGCCGAGAACGGCGAGTGGGCCGAGCCGCGGCTGCTGCTCGTGCAGTACCAGGGGATCGTCGGCAACGACGTCGAGCAGTTCAAGCAGCCCGGCAAGCAGGTCATCATCTATCCGCCGCGCTTCAAGTCCGGCGAGATGAAGGTGCCGTTCGACACCACGAAGCAGTAAGGCCGGATATCGCGAATGCACGGGCGGCGCGCGGGGCGCCGCCCGTGCTGCACGCCGCACAAACGGCCTGATGGGCCGTCTCCTGTTTAAAGACGCCCCAGCGCCGGAATCGAACAGCACGCGCACAAGCCCTTGCCCCAAGGCGTAAGCACCCCGCGTCCGACGCGGAACGATTGCGCGGTCAATCCCAAAATCTGGACATAGCCCAGGCAAGCCCGCTCAGATTCCAGCCATCGGCTGAAGCTCGCTTCTCCGCTTCACCGCCGTGCGGCGCCATGCCCTGCGCCCGTGGGCGATGCGTGGCATCCGCCTTTCGCTCAAGCAACACGCGACATGCGCCATACGGGGGGCTCTCGCGCAAGGCGCGCGCCTCCGTTCGCGCCGAGAATGGACCGAAGGCGCCTCAGCGCCCCGGCAACACCAGCACCGTGGGCTTCGCAGGCAGCGTCGCCTTCGACAACACGATCGACGGGGTGTCATGCGTTTCCACCTCGAAGCGGTCGCGCACGCGATCGAGAAAGCGGTGGAGCGTGTACGAACTGAAATAGTGCATCGGGATGACGAGCTGCGCCTTGAGCGCCTCGATGACCTCGATCATGCCCTCGAGGTCGAGCGTGTAGGTGCCGTCGACCGGCACCATGAGTACGTCGATGCGGCCGATCTCGTTGATCTGCTGTTGCGTCAGCGTGTGGTGCAGGTGCCCCAAATGGGCGAGGCACAGATTGCCGATCTCGAAAATGAAGATGGAATTGCCGTGCCGCTCCGTCGCCCCGCCGAACGAGCGGATGTTGGTCGGCACGTTGCGCACCCGCACGTCGCCGTAATGCAGGTCGTGGCGCGCCGGCCGCTCCTGCTCGGCCCAGCCGCGCAGAACGTGCTTGATGCCCCGCTCCGGACGGTCGGTGTAATGCGACGAATGCGCGTGATTCATCGTGACGATATCGGGCAGCACCGGCGGCTTCACGAAATCGTTGTAGTCGGTCGCGATGCGCACGAGGCGCGGACTTTCGATCAAAAACGTGGAATGGCCCACAAAGGTGAGACGCACCTGGTCCGGCTCGAGCGTGGCGCGACGCAACGACACGGGACGCGGAGAGGGCCGACCCTGCGCGATGAGGCCCGGGCAGTTCTCCATCATCTCCGGCTTTTCGGCCTGTGCCGGCACAAGGCCGGCCGCTTGTGCAGCGGGGGCCGCCGGCATCGCGGCGAACACGATCGACAGGCCCGCGCCCGCGGCGCGCAGCCGTGCACCAGGATTGCGCATTCCCGAACTCCTTCGGCGGCAACCGGCCCGCGGCAGCATACCAGCAAACGCGGACCGGTTTGAACGGTCGTCTTGCCCCCGCCGCCCGCGCCGAAGGACGCCCGCGATCTTTCGCCGCCGGGTCCCCGCCGCGGCGTTTATTGACAGGATGCGGCCCTTTCTGGTTGATCGCTCGCCGGACAGCGGAGGGGGGAGCCGCTATTGACTGCATCGACGCCGATCGCAGAGGCGTCCGCGCGCCCGGGCGTTGCGCCCGCCGCGCCGGGCCATCGCGTCCGTCTCGAACACGTGGTGATGGGCGCCGCCATCGCCGCGCTGGTGATCCTGGTCGTCTTGCCGATCGCGGCGCTGCTGCTCGGCAGCCTCGTCGGCGATCGCGGCTTAAGCCTCGATCACTTCGGCGAGGTGCTCACCGGCCGGCTCTATCTCACCGCGCTCAAGAACTCGCTCGTTCTCGGCGCCTGGACCGGACTGTTCAGCCTCCTCGTCGGCATCGTGCTCGCCTTCGCGGTGAGCCGCACCGACGTGCCGGGAAAGCGTCTTCTCGAGATCACCGCGAGCCTGTCCTATCTCTCGCCGCCCTTCCTCACCGCGATCGCCTTCGTCTATCTCTTCAGCCCCAATGCCGGGCTGATCAACGTGTTCATGCGCGATGTCGCGGGCCTGCCGTGGGCGACCTTCGACATCTTCTCCATGACCGGCCTGGTGCTGGTCACGGCGCTGCACACCTTCCCTTACGTTTATCTGCTCGCGTCGAGCGCGCTGCAATCGGTCGACGCCTCCTACGAAGAGGCGGCGCAGATCCTCGGCGCGAGCAAGCTGCGCACGGCGATCTCCATCACCGCGCCGCTCGTCGCGCCGGCAATCCTGTCCGGGACGCTGCTCGCCTTCGTCAACGCCATCGCCCTGTTCGGCTCGCAGGCCATCATCGGCCTGCCGGGACGCGTCGTGACCTTGCCGACGCGCATCTATGCGCTCTTCGACTATCCGCCCGAATACGGACTCGCTTCGGCGCTGTCGCTGGTGTTCGTCGTCATCACCGTCGCCGCGCTCTACCTGCAGCGGGCGTTTCTCTCCCGCCGCTCCTTCGTCACGCTCGCCGGCAAGGGCGGGCGGCCGCAGCTCATGCCGCTCGGGCCGTGGCGCTGGGCGCTGTTTGCCTTCGGCGTCGGCGTGTTCCTCGTCGCCATCGTCGCGCCCTATGCGACGCTCATCGCCGTCTCGATCTCGAAGTCCTGGGGGCTCGACTTCTGGAAGGGGCTCACGCTCGCCCACTACAAGTTCATCCTCTTCGACTACAACGTGACCCAGCGGGCGATCCTCAACAGCCTGATGCTGGCGACCGTCGCCGCCACCCTCGCGGTGCTGCTCGGCGCCGTGATCGGCTGGATCGATCTTCGCACGCTGATCCCGGGGCGAAAGCTTCTGGACTACGCCTCGCTGATTCCGCTCGGGCTGCCGGGCATCGTGATGGCGGTGGCGCTGATCCAGTTCTGGCTGCGCATGCCGATCGCGCTCTACGGCACGCTCGCGATCCTCTTGCTCGCCTATGTCGGGCGCTACATCCCGCTCAGCGTGCGCGCCGCCAACGCCTCCCTGCGCCAGGTCGATCCCTCGCTCGAGGAGAGCGCGCAGATTCTCGGCGCCTCGTGGGCGACGACGATGCGGGAGATTACGCTGCCGCTCATCCGTCCCGGGCTCTTCGCCGGCTGGCTTCTGGTGTTCGTGCCGGTGATCCAGGAGCTCTCGGCCTCGATCCTCTTGTTCTCCTCGGGCTCGATCACGCTCGCCGTCGCGGTCTTCAACCTGTACGAGACGGGCTATGTCGAGCCGGTGGCCGCGCTCGCCATGATCAACATGGCGATCATCGGGCTTGCCATCTTCGTCGCCAACAAGCTCGGCGGCGGCGGCATCGCCCAGCGCACGACGGGATACGGAGCGCCGGCATGAGAACGACCATGAGGTCTTCAGGGTCCCTGGGCCCGGCGCCGCGCGCCGCAAGGCGCCGCAGAGCCCGCCCATTCGCTCGCACCGGAAGCGAGATCTCGCACCGGCGGGGCAGCGCTGCGCGCTGCACCGCGTCCGCGACACGAGGTAGGAGCCGATGGCCGGAATCACCATCAAAGGCCTGTCGAAGCGCTTCGGCGCCGGCGAGACGGCGTTCGCGGCGCTCACCGATCTCGATCTCGTGATCGAGAACAACCAGTTCGTCACGCTGCTCGGGCCGAGCGGCTGCGGCAAGACCACCACGCTGCGGCTCATCGCCGGCTACCTTTCGCCCGATGCGGGGACGATCCATGCCGACGACCGGCTTCTCTCCGCGCCCGGGAGCGTCGTGCCGCCCGAGGCGCGCGGCATGGGCATGGTGTTTCAGAACTATGCGGTGTGGCCGCACAAGACCGTGTACGAGAACGTCGTCTTCGGCCTCAGGCTGCGCAAGGTCCCGGCCGCGGAGGCGCGGCGCAAGGTGGAGGAGACGCTCGCGCTCGTGAACCTGACCGGGCTCGAATCCCGCTTCCCCAACGAGCTCTCCGGCGGGCAGCAGCAGCGCGTGGCGCTGGCGCGCTCGCTGGTGGTCGAGCCCGGCATTCTGCTGCTCGACGAGCCGCTCTCCAATCTCGACGCCAAGCTGCGCGAACGCATGCGCAGCGAGCTCAAGCAGCTCCAGCGCCGCACCGGCATCACCTTCGTCTATGTCACGCACGACCAGGCCGAGGCGCTAGCGCTGTCGGACAGAATTGCGGTCATGCACGGCGGCCGGCTGCAGCAATACGGGACACCGGTGGAGGTCTATTCGCGGCCGGCGAACCGCCTGGTGGCGGACTTCATGGGGCTCGTGAACCTCATCCCGGCGCGGGTGGTGGCGGCGCACAACGGCGGCGGCCTCGTCGAGGCGGAAGGCGGGCTGAGGCTCGCTCTGCCCCTTCCCGACGGGGCCGCGCCCGGCGACGCGGTCGAGGTCGCGGTGCGGCCGGAAAACATCCGCCTGCGTGCGGCGAGCGGCGACGGGGCGCCGTGCGCGCGCATCACCGACCGCACATTCCTGGGCAACATCAGCGAATATTACGCTACGCTTCCTTCGGGCCAGGTGCTGCGCGTGCAAACGCATCCGCTGCAGCAGTTCGCGCCCGGCGAGACCGTGACGATCGACATCGACGCCGCGCAGTGCAGCGTCTTTCGACCGTGACCGCAATCCCTGGTTCGACGGAGTGGAGAGCCGCACATGAACATGCCCGCTTCCGCCGGCGAAACGATCGCCGGCCAGGAACACTGGACCAACAAGGGCGACGTCCGCCTGTTTCTCTGGGAGAAGCGCACGCCGCACCCGCAGAAGCGGGGCACCATCCTCTTCGTGCACGGCTCCTCGATGGCCTCGACGCCGACCTTCGACCTGCAGGTGCCCGGCCGCCCGGACTCCTCGGCGATGGACTACTTCGCCAAGCAGGGCTTCGACACCTGGTGCGTCGACATGGAGGGCTATGGCCGCTCCGACAAAAAGCGCGACATCCCCTGCGATATCGCGACCGGCGCCGACGACTGCGCGGCGGCCTCGGAATACATCATGAAGACCCGCAATTGCGGCCCGCTGCTCGTCTACGGCATCTCCTCGGGCGCGCTGCGCGCCGCCATGTTCGCCGAGCGCCACCCGGAGCGGGTGAAGCGGCTCGCGCTCGACGCCTTCGTGTGGACGGGCGAAGGCTCGCCCACCCTCGCCGAACGCAGAAAGAAGCTGCCGGACTACGTCAAGGGAGGCAACCGCCGGCCGATCGACCGCGCCTTCGTCTACTCGATCTTCAATCGCGACCACCCCGGCACGGCGGAGGAGCGCGTGATCGACGCCTTCGCCGAGGCGATCCTGAAGCTCGACGACTCCGTGCCGATCGGCACCTATGTCGACATGTGCACCAAGTTGCCGGTCGTGAACCCCGAAAAAATCACCGTGCCGACGCTCGTCATGCGCGGCCAATGGGACGGCATCGCAAGCTTCGAGGACCTGATCCGGTTCTTCGAGAAGCTGCCGAACCCCGACAAACAGTTCGCGGTGATGCCCGGCATCTCCCATGCGTCGATGCAGCAGAAGAACTACGACATCGTCTATCACATTCTTTTGAGCTTCTTCACCCAGCCGGAGCCGCGCTACAGAGGATGAACGACGCGGGGAGCGAAGCGGAGGTCTTCTTCCGCTGCCGGCCGCGGGCGCGGCGCGGCGGCCCCGGCGGCGAAGGAGGATCGGCGCTCCGCTTCGCGCGGCAAGCGGCGCGCCTTCGGGCCGAGACGGCGCGGCGCGTTCCCAACGCGCGCGCGGCGAAACGCGCAGCGTCCGCCGCAAACGAAACGCAACAAAGTCTTAGGGAGGTTCGCATGGTCCAGCGCACGCTGGTTCTGGCCGCAGCGGTCATCGCCGCCGGCGGCTTCGTCGGCAGCGCCTACGCCCAGGACGCCGTCGACGTCGATGCCGCGAAAAAGGAAGGCAGGCTCGTCTGGTACACGTCGACGCCGATCGCGATCGGGCAGAAGATCGTCGACATGTTCGAGAAGGAATACGGCATCAAGGTCGAGATGTTCCGTTCGGGCGGCTCGGCCATCCTGCGCCGGTTCCACCAGGAGATGGACGCCGGCCGCGTCGCCGCCGACGTGATGACGACGTCCGATCCGGCGGCGGCCGCGGCGATGACCCGCAAGGGGCTGTTCGTCGCCTTCAGGCCGAAGGATTTCGAGCAGATACCCGAAGCCGCGAAGGACCCGCAGGGCCACTACATCGCCCAGCGGCTCAATCTGATGACGATCTACCTGCGCGAGGACAAGGTTCCGCCCGCCGACGAGCCGAAAAACTGGAGCGACGTGCTCGACCCGAAATACAAGGGCAAGCTCGTCACGACCGACCCGTCCTTCACGTCGCTGCAGGTGTCGGTGGTCGGCATGATGTCGAAGAACCGCGGCTGGAGCTTCTTTGAAAAGCTGCGTGCGAACGACACCATGGTGGTGCAGAGCAATCAGCAGGCCACCGACATGCTCAAGCGCGGCGAGCGGTTGATTGCGGTCGGGGCGCTCGATTCCTACGCGGCGGACGAGCGCATGAAGGGCCATCCCATCAAAACGCTCTATCCGGCGGACGGCGTCTTCGTCATTCCCTCGCCCACCTCGATCATCAAGGGCTCGCCCAACCCGAACGCCGCCAGGCTCTTCGCCGCGTTCATGATCAGCCCGCCGGTCCAGAAGCTGTTTCCGGCCGGCGGCGGCTATGCGGCGCGCCTCGACGTCGAGCCGCCGGCCGGCGCGCCGAGCCTCAAGGACATGAAAATCGTCCCCATCGACTACGACTACATCGAGAAGGAGAGCGGGCGCATCAAGCGCAGGTTCAACGAAATCTTCCAATAAGGCCGCGGCCGCGCGGGATGAAGCTCTCGCGAACGCATGAAGACGCCGCCGCACCGGCGGCGTTTTCGTCACATGCGCCCTGCGAACGAGGGGCGGGTTCAGCGCACCGGGACGAGGGTCAAGCCCGCGACGCCGACCGCGAGGTTGAGCCCCGCCTGCGCCTGGATCGAGACCGGCTGCAGAGCGATGGTGCGGTCCGATCCGCCCAG
Source organism: Variibacter sp. (assembly GCA_019689555.1). Lineage (GTDB taxonomy): Bacteria > Pseudomonadota > Alphaproteobacteria > Rhizobiales > Xanthobacteraceae > JADGHE01. The sequence continues at coordinate 29,723 of JADGHE010000035.1, forward strand.
GAGGACGTTCGCGCCAAGGCCCGGGCCGAGGGAAGCCTCCCCGCTCGCGCCGGAATAGGTACCGGCGAGCGCGCCGCGCCGCAGCGTGGTCTGCGCGTGAACGGCCCACACCATCTGGCCGCCGGCGGTCGCGCCGACATCGAGGCCGAACTTGCTGATCGACCCGACATAGTATTCGCGGTATCCGCGCCGCCCTCCGCCCGCCGGGACGAAGACGCAGCGGACCTCCTTGCGCGAGGCGATGATCAGGCCCATGCCGGCGGAAATATCGCAGCCGAGGGTGCCGACCTTTTGGCGGACGACCTCAGCGGAGGCGGGAGCGCTCGTGCAGGTGCAAGCGAGCACGCCGGAGGCGAGCAGAAGGGCGGAACGGGTCATCGCAAGCTCCTCGACAGAGACGGCCCGAACCCAACGGCGAGGGCTCCCGACGGGTTCCCAAAAAACCGCCGGGAATTGCGGCCTTTAGGCCGCCGCCTCTTCGACGTTCACCTGCGATCCGCTGAGCAGTCCCTCCAGACTTTCCACGATGAAGGACTTCACTTTGGCGACGTTCTGACCGCGCGGGGCGGTCACGCGCACGCGGATGCTGTCGTCGGCCACCGCGATCTCAAAATCCGCAATGAGACCCGAATTCTTGAATTCGGCCAGACGATCGCCGATTTCGTCGATGGCTGCCATTGGAAGCCGCCGCTCTTCCCCGCCACACGCGGCGAACGCCGGTCGGGGCAGCAGCCCGCCCGTGCCGTCCGTCCGCCTACGCCTGATACCATGCCCGGGACGCGATCGGAAAGCGCCTCGTCCCGGCAAGGGACGGACGCTTTTCGGCCCGAGCGCGCGCCAGGGGGAGCAACAGCGGTAAGGACGGCCTCGCCCGGCGCCGTCAGCGGCACTCCTGGGCGACGCGGTCGAGCGCCTGCGAGATGCCCTTGAGCGAAAACTTGTCGGTCGTGCGCGTGCCGCGCGCCGAAACGCCGCGCACGATCATCTCCGAGCCCTTGCGCATGGCCTCGACGAGGCGCGGCTCGTCCGCGGGGTTCTTGACCCAGGCATTGTCGTCCTGCGTCATCAGCTCGAACTTCGCCTCGCCGATCTCGACCGCGACGTCCGAGCCGCGCCGCAACGGATAGCCGATAATGATCGAGACCTCGTCCCGCACATTCTCTGCCGGGCGGGTGGAGACGAACAGGTAGATCGGATCGCGCGGCCGATTCGGAGGATCGGTTTCCGACGATGCCGGCTGCGTGAGTGCAAAGCACACCTTGCGCCCGCCGTTCGTGCCGGCGTAAACGCCCCAGTCCCCGTATTGACCGACCAGCGCCGGCTGACCTTCGTTCTGGGCGAACGCCCCGGGCGCCCATGCGATGCCCGCGGCAACGACCCCCAGCAAAAGAAGCGCGGCGCATGATTTCGGCATCGGCAAAGTCCCGGGCTGCAAAATGAATCACCGAACGACTCTGCAGCCATGGGTAGCGAGCGAAGTCGGCATTGTGAAGGCACGCAGCCGTTCAACAATTCGGGATTGCCTTGCAGCGGCAAGCCCTTGCACACTCGCGAAAGCGACGTGACCCGGGCGCGAACGGCCCGAGCGAGCGATCCCGTGAAAGCTGTTCTCTGCACGCAGTACGGCCCCCTCGACGCGCTGGCGCTCGCCGACGTGCCGGAGCCGGCCGCCGGCCCCGGCGAGGCCGTGGTGGCCGTCAAGGCCGTCGGCCTGAACTTCTTCGACACGTTGCTGGTGGCCGGCCAGTATCAGGTCAAGCCGGAGCTGCCGTTCTCTCCGGGCGCGGAATTTGCCGGCGTGGTCGAGAGCGTCGCGGCCGGCGTCACCGCGGTGAAGCCCGGCGACCGCGTGATGGGCTATGCCAATTACGGCGCCGCGCGCGAGCGGATCGCCGTGTCCGCCGACACGCTGATACCGATGCCGGCCGGGCTCGACTTCGACCGCGCCGCCGGCCTGCTCGTCACCTACGGCACGAGCTACTACGCGCTCAAGGATCGCGCCGGCCTGCAACCCGGCGAAACGCTCGCGGTGCTGGGCGCGGCCGGCGGCGTAGGACTTGCGGCCGTCGAGCTCGGCAAGCTCATGGGCGCGCGCGTGATCGCCTGCGCGTCGTCCGACGACAAGCTCGCCTTCGCACGCCGGCACGGGGCCGACGAGACGGTGAACTACACGAACGCGAACCTGCGCGATGCGCTGCGCGCGCGCACGCAGGGCCGCGGCGTCGACGTCGTCTTCGATCCGGTCGGCGGCAGCTTTACGGAGGCGGCGGTGCGGGCGCTCAACTGGGGCGGCCGCCTGCTCGTCGTCGGCTTTGCGGCCGGGGAGATTCCCAGGCTGCCGCTCAATCTCACGCTGCTGAAGAGCTGCGACGTGCGCGGCGTGTTCTGGGGCGCGTGGACGCGGCGGGAGCCGAGCGCCCACCGCGCCAACACGCAGGCGCTCGCCGCATGGTGCGCGCAGGGCCGGCTTTCCGTCCACGTGCATGCCGCCCTCCCGCTCGCGGAGGCCGTGCGCGCCCTCCATCTGCTCGCCGACCGCCAGGCGATGGGAAAGGTGGTGCTGCGGCCATAGCCCGCGCGCCCCAAAGCGGCGGTCTCGGCACGCACGCAGGGCCGGGTTTCGCCCCTGCGCCCGCGGGCCGCCCCGGCCGCGGGGCGGAAGGCGGGACTTCAGGCTCGCGATCGCCCCCGCACGCGCCTATTTATGCTAGAACCCTGCCGCCCAGAGGACGCATACCTGAATGCAGACCACGCCCATTCCTGCTGCCACCGGAGCGGCTCCCCCCGGGGGAGGCGTTCCGCTCGAGAAGACGCCGAGCGAGCGCTTCGTCGCCCCGGCCAAGCCCTCGCTCGTCGGCATGACGCGCAGCGAGCTTGCCGAAGCGCTCGGCCGCATCGGCGTGCCCGAGCGCGAGCGCAGGATGCGCGTGCAGCAGCTCTGGCACTGGATCTATGTGCGCGGCGCGCAGTCGTTCGAGGCCATGTCGAACATCGGCAAGGCGCTGCGCACGACGCTCGACGCCCACTTCACCCTGGCGCGGCCGGACGTGGAGGCCGAGCAAATCTCCGTCGACGGCACGCGCAAATGGCTGCTGCGACTGCCCGGAGAACACCCGGGCGAAAGGCCGCATCTCGTCGAATGCGTGTACATTCCGGAAGCCGACCGCGGCACGCTGTGCCTGTCGAGCCAGGTGGGCTGCACGCTCAACTGCGCCTTCTGCCATACCGGCACGCAGCGGCTGGTGCGCAACCTCACCGCCGGCGAGATCGTCGGCCAGATTCTGGTCGCGCGCGACCGGCTCGGCGACTGGCCGGGCGGCACGCCGCCTGCGAACGGCCTCGTGCCGCGCGACGGCGGCCGCTTCGTCACCAACATCGTGATGATGGGGATGGGCGAACCCCTGTACAATTTCGAGGCCGTGCGCGACGCCCTGCTCATCGCCTCGGACGGCGAGGGGCTCAGCCTGTCCAAACGCCGCATCACGCTCTCGACGTCGGGGGTCGTGCCCAACATCCCGCGCGCGGGGGCCGAGATCGGCACCATGCTCGCCGTTTCGCTGCATGCGGTGAACGATGCGCTGCGCGACCAGCTCGTGCCGCTCAACCGCAAATATCCGATCGCGACGCTGCTCGAGGCGTGCCGCAACTATCCCGGCCTCTCCAACGCGCGGCGCATCACCTTCGAGTACGTGATGCTCAAGGACGTGAACGATTCGCCCGCCGACGCGCGCGCGCTGGTGCGCCTGCTCAAAGGCATTCCGGCGAAGATCAACCTCATTCCGTTCAATCCCTGGCCGGGCACGACGTTCGAGTGCTCCGACTGGGAGCGGATCGAACAGTTCTCCGAGATCGTGTTCGACGCCGGCTATGCCTCGCCGGTGCGCACGCCGCGCGGGCGGGACATTCTCGCCGCCTGCGGCCAGCTCAAGAGCGCCACCGAAAAGCTGTCGGCCCGCGAGCGCATGGCCCTGCGCGCCATGGCCCTGACGGAGTAGAGGTCCGCCTGGCGCCCCTGCGCGCGCAAGCCGAAGGGTCAGCGCGAGCCGCGGCTCTCCTGCATGATTTCGAGCTGAATTCGTTGAATCTCCGCGAGCCGCTGCCACTGGCGGATGATCAGGTGGTCGACCTTTTCGTGGAGGTGGCGAATTTCCAGCTCGGCCTTGAGATTGACCCGGTAGTCGTTGAGCGACCGCAGGCGGTCCTTCGCCTCCTGCCGCCTCTGGCTCATCATGATGACCGGGGCCTGCACCGCCGCAACCGTCGACAGCACGAGGTTGAGCAGAATGAAGGGATAGGGATCGAACGCCCCCGTCAGTCCCTGCGCCAGGTTGATCCCGATCCATGCGGCCACGAAGGCTGCGAACGAGAGCAGGAAGGCCCACGAACCGCCGAAGGCGGCCAAGCCGTCCGACACCCGCTCCCCGAAAGTGCGCCGCCGGTCGAACTCGTGCTCCACGTTGGCAACGATCGTGTCCTGGTTGGCGATGCTGTCCGCCACCTCCCGGTCGAGCTCGGAGAGTTCGCCGTGCTCCTGCCTCAGCAGCTCCTCCACATAGGCGCTGCGGTAGCGGTTCACCTCGCGCTGATCGATCAGCGCATCGTCCGGCAGGTTGGGGTGGTCGGCGCGGATGAGCTCGACGACGGCGGGACGCAAGGCTTCGAGGCTCACAAGATCGTGTCGCGACCGCTCGCGGCCCGTGATGGCGCACACGGCCCTTTTGGCGTCCGGCGCGGTCCGGCCGGCTGCGTTGGCGCTCGACCGATGCCTGTCAGTGTCGCTCATTCGCGGCCTCCGCTTGAGAACAGCATGCGCCGGGACTATGCCTGCGCGCGCCGGCTGTCCACCCGGCTTTCGCCGCGGTGAGCGCCGCAGGGCGCGCGGCGCAGGACCTTACGCGCCCCGCCGCGCCGGCGCAGGAGAGAAGCGTGAGCGTGCTGTGGCGGTTGATCGTCGTTGCGTCTGCGTGCCTCGCGGCCAGCCTTGCCGCCGGCGGCGTGGTGGCGCTCGCGGTGCTGATGCCGGACTGGGCGGGCCTCGAACTCGGCCCGCTCGATCACGGCATGTTCGGAATCCTCGTCGGCTTCGGGGCGATCTTTCTTTCGGGCTTCGCGCTGCTGCCGGCGCTCGCCATCATCGCGATCGCCGAGGCGTTCGCGATCCGCACCGTGCTCTTCTACGCCGCGGGCGGCGCGGCCGTCGCCGCCCTGCTCTATCTCAACTTCCGCGACTGGGACACGCTCGCCCTGCGGGTGAACGGATTCGCCCGCCGCGAGATCGAAATCATGGCGGCGGCGGGCATCGTGGCCGGCTTCGTCTATTGGGCGATCGCCGGCCGCCATGCCGGGGCCTGGCGCGCCGCGCCGACCCTGCCCCCGGGTGCCCCGCGATCCTGAACAAGGCCGCCCGGCGCCCGCGCCCGTCCGGCCCGGGACCGGTCGCCCGCGGCGGCGCGGCGAGTTGCCGGCGGCAAGCGCGTGGGTTACGCCCTTCCCGTTCCGGGGGAGGGAGAGCGGACATGGCTTACGCGAACATCATCGTCGAGACGCACGGGCGGGTCGGGCTCATCAGGCTGAACCGCCCGGAGGCGCTCAATGCGCTCAATTCCGCGCTGATGGCGGAGCTGAACGAGGCCGTGACGGCCTTCGACTCCGATCCTGCGATCGGATGCCTCGTCATCACCGGCTCGGACAAAGCCTTCGCGGCGGGGGCCGACATCAAGGAAATGGCGGAGAAATCCTACATCGACGCCTATCTCGGCGACTTCGCCGCGAACTGGGACGCGATCGCGCGGGCGCGCAAGCCGGTGATCGCCGCGGTGGCCGGCTTCGCGCTCGGCGGCGGCTGCGAGATCGCGATGATGTGCGACATGATCATCGCCGCCGACAACGCGAAGTTCGGCCAGCCGGAGATCAAGCTCGGTGTCATTCCCGGCATCGGCGGCACGCAGCGGCTCACGCGGGCGGTCGGCAAGGCCAAGGCGATGGACCTCTGCCTCACCGGCCGGATGATGGATGCGGCCGAGGCCGAACGGTCCGGCCTCGTGGCCCGCGTCGTGCCGCTCGCCGAGCTCATGACCGAAGCGATGAAGGCCGCCGAGACGATCGCGGCGATGTCGCTGCCGGCGGTGATCGCCGCCAAGGAGAGCGTCAACCGCGCCTTCGAGACGACGCTCTCCGAAGGCATCCGCTTCGAGCGCCGCGCCTTCCACCCGCTGTTCGCGACCGAGGATCAGAAGGAAGGCATGGCCGCCTTCATCGAGAAGCGGCCGCCGCGGTTCAAGAACCGCTGAGCCTGCGGCCCGGAGGCCCGCGCCGGCTGCGGGAGGGAAGGACCAAGCGTCCCGGCCCGCGCCGCTCTGGCGGCGTCCAACCCCCCTGGCCGCCCCTGCGGCGTCCCGGCC
>JADGHE010000006.1 GCA_019689555.1 Variibacter sp.
TCATGCCAACTCCACTCCCACCTTTTCCGCGGCCACGGCGGCCGGGGCGCGGGCAAAGCGCTCCATGCCGAAAGGCCTGATCGCCGCGTCGACCGTCCCGTCGAGCACCATGCGGGCGACCGCGTCCGCCGTAATGGGCGCGAGCAGAATGCCGTTGCGGTGATGGCCGGTCGCGTAGACCAGCCCCCGGATCGGCGCGGGCCCGAGAATGGGCGCGTCGTCGCGGCTTCCCGGCCGGTGGCCGACCCACATCTCGTCCACCGGAAGCTCTTCGATCGCCGGCACGACGCGCCAGGCCGCCTCCAGCAGCGACAGCACGCCGCCGGCGGTGAGCGCCTTGTCGAAGCCCTTCTCCTCGACGGTCGCGCCGAGGATGAGACGGCCGTCGTTGCGCGGCACCATGTAGATATTCGGACCCCAGACGACATGGCGGATCAGCGGCGCCGCCGCATCCATGCGCAACGCCACCATCTGCCCCTTGATGGGCCGCACCGGGGGCAGGACTTCGGGGGCGATCCCCTCGATCTGCCGCGACCAGGCCCCGGCCGCGAGCACGACGGCTCCGGCCGCAAGGTGCGAGCCGTCGGCGAGGACGACGCCGGCGGCGCGGTCCTCCGCGACGAGGATGCGGGCGACCGCGGTCCGCTCGCGGACGAGCACGCCCGCCGCCTCGGCCGCCGCCCGCAAAGCGGCGGCAAGCTTGCGGTTGTCGACCTGATGGTCCTCGGGGCTCACGATCGCGCCGGCAAGGCGCGGCCCGAGATGCGGCTCGCGCCGACGCGCCTCGGCGGCGGAAATCCAGTCGAGCGGCAGGCCGAGCCCTTTCTGGAAGGCGAGATCGTGCATCAGCCGGGCCTGATCGTCGGCGGTGAGCGCGACGATCAGCGTTCCCTCCTCCCGCAGCTCGACGTCGATGCCGGTCGCGTCGCGCAATTCCGCGGCGAAGGCCGGCCACATCCTCTGGCTCGCGCGGCCGAGCGCAACGAGCGCCTCCTCGCCCGGCTCCGCCTCGGCGCAGGCGGCGAGCATTCCGGCCGCCGCATGGCTCGCCCCCTGCCCCGCGGCATCCTTGTCGAACACCGTGACGCGCGCGCCGCGCTGCGCCAAACGCCAAGCGATGCCGAGCCCGACGACCCCGGCTCCGATCACGACGACGTCCGTAGAGGAGGGAAGATTCGAGACTGCCATCGGCGGCTCCCTACGCTGGCATGACCCAGACAGGTTCAATGGGTGTGCTCTCAGCCACGATTTGCCGTGGCACCCCAGGCCGTAACGGCATTTTCCGATGTTTTGCACCCGCTCGCAAGGCCGCCCGCCTCAGCGACGCACGGGCGGCGCGCCGCGGCGTTCGAGCAGCCAGGGCGTGACGAGTCCGACGAGAGCGATCGCAAGCGCGGCGAGCACGATCGTCGCCGAAGCGCCGATCGCCGCGAAGCCGAGGCCGTAGATCACCGGACCCAGCGCCTGCCCGGAGAAATAGGACAGAGCGTGCCCGGCGACCGCCGTGCCGCGCGCCTCCGGCGCGAGTTCGGTCATGTAGACCAGAATGCAGGCGTGGAGCGTGTAGAAGCCGACGCCGATAACGAGAAAGACCAGAAGCTGCACCGGCCAGGGCGGTACCGTCGCCTCGACCAGGAGACCGAGCGCGGCAAGAAGGCCCCCGCCCACCATCAGCGTCGGCGTGGAGAAGCGCGACACGAGCTGGCCCACCATGATCGAATAGACCACGCCCCCGAGCGGAAAGGCCGACAGGACGAGGCCGGCGATCGACGCCCTCTCCTCGCCGATCGACACCAGCAGCACCGCAACGAAGGGAAAAAGGCCGATCATCGCGATGCCCTCGGTGAACACCGCGCCGTAGCAGATGACGCTGCGCGGATTGCTCCAGACCTGCCGGTACTGGGCGACGATCGCGGCGACATGCACCCGCCGCGGCGGGGCGAGCGCGACTCTGCGCAGCGCGAACGCGCAGCCGAGGAAGGCGACCGCGACACAAGCCCCGTAGATCGCGAAGATGCCGCGCCAGGGAATGAAGTCGGCGAGAAGGCCGGCAAGGGCGCCGCCCACCAGCGTGCCGGACATGCTGGCCATGAGCAGCCGCCCCATGCTCACCTGGCGCGACTCGATCGGAACGAGGTCTCCGTGGACGGCCATCGAGACGGGGAACACGCCGCCCGCCGCCGCGCCGGCGATGAGGCGCGAGACGATCAGGGTCGGAAAGTTCGTCGCCAGCGTGCCGACCACGGCACCGACCAGGAGAACGAACATGCAGGTGAGGATGACCCGCGTCTTGCCGATGAGATCGCCGATGGGCCCGAGAATCGGCTGCATGAGCGCCCACGGCAGGGCGAAGGCCGTGCCGACGAGCGCCGCCGTGCGCGGCTCCACCGCAAAGTCCGCAGCGATCTGCGGCACCAGCGGGTCCGCCATGCGAATGAACATCGAGGAGACGAAGCTCGCGAACGCAACGACGGCGAGAACGCGCTTCATGTGCGGCCGTCAGGGAGCGCTCGGGCGGGCATAGAGGAAGCGGGCGCTGACGACGCCGACGGCGATCATCAGCGCGCCGGCCGTGACCGTTGTCGCCAGGGCGCCGATGACCGGCAGCGCCATTCCGAACAGCACCGGACCCAAGGCCTGCCCCATGAAGAATGACGACGCGTGAGCGGCGACGGCAGAGCCGCGGGCGCCCGGCGCCAGTTCCAGCATCTGCACCTGAATGCAGTTGTGCAGCATGTAAAAGCCGAATCCGAGCGCGGTCAACGCCAGCATCTGCACGTGCCAGGGCGGCGTGAACCCGACCGTGACGAGACCCACGGCCGCGAGCGCACCGCCGCCGATCATCAATTGCTGCGGCCCGAGCCGCGCGATGAAGACCGGCACGAGCAAGGAATAGGCGCCCCCGCCGATGGCGAAGCCGGCGATGATCGCGCCCGCGATCATCGCCCGCGCCTCGCCGGTCGCGACGAGGAGCGGCGCGATGTAGGGCATGATGCCGTGCACGGCGATGCCCTCGAAGAACACGGCCCCGAAGCAAATCTTCGCGAGCGGATTGCCGAAGACCTTGCGATAGTTCGTGAACACGGCCGCGACGTTCGCCGCCCCGGCGCGCTGCTCGCCCACCTTGCGCAGCCCGATCAGCACGACGACCGCGGCGAAGGCGACGCCGCAGCCCGCGCCGACGAAGACGCCGCGCCAGCCCACAAAATCGCCGAGCAACCCGGCGGCGACGGCGCCGAGAAGCTGCCCGGACATCGAGGCCGCGACGATGCGCCCGATGCCCACCTGCCGCTTTTCCGGCGGCGTCAGGTCGCCGGAGAGCGCGAAGCCGACCGGCATGACGCCGGCGGTCGCGATTCCGGCCACGACGCGCGACGCGAACAGCACCGTGAAGTGCGTCGCGAAAGCGCCGACGAACGTGCTCGCCAGGAGGATCACGAGGTTGACGCGAATCACGCGGGTCTTGCCGATGAGGTCTCCGAGCGGACCGAAGATCGGCTGGGCGATCACCCACGGCAGCGCGAAGGCCGTCGCCAGCAGCGCCGCCGCGTGCACGTCCACGCCGAGATCGGCCGCAATCTGCGGCAGTACCGGATCGGTGATGCGCGACGCCGAGGCCGCAAAGAAATTGCTCACGCAGATGACGGCCAGCACGCGCGTCATGCCTGAAAACCCTTGTGCCGCGATGGGGTCGCGCGCGGCAGCGCGCCCGCCGCGAGTCGTCTGCAGTCCCGTTCACCGGCAGATCGGGCAAGACGCACGGCTTCCTGCGCTGCGTCAACCCCCGACCGGCGGATCGCCGCGCAGACCAGCCTTGACGAAAGCGGACAGCCCCAGTCCGACGCGGCGATGCCTCTCAGGGTGCGGATTTGGCCAGACGGTCGAACGCGATCAGGCTGCGCAGTAGCGATTCCATGTCGCGCAGCGGCACCATGGTCGGGCCGTCCGAGGGCGCGCGATCGGGGTCCTGGTGCGTCTCGATGAAGACGCCCGCAACCCCCACCGCCACGGCGGCGCGCGCGAGGACCGGAACGAATTCGCGCTGGCCGCCCGACGCGGTGCCCTGCCCGCCCGGCTGCTGCACCGAGTGGGTGGCGTCGAAGATCACCGGCGCCCCGGTGGTGCGGGCCATGATCGGCAGCGCGCGCATGTCGGATACGAGCGTGTTGTAGCCGAAGGAGGCGCCCCGCTCGGTCACCAGCACGTTCGCATTGCCGGCGCCGGTGACCTTGGCGACGACATTGGCCATGTCCCAGGGCGCGAGGAACTGCCCCTTCTTGACGTTGACGACCCGCCCCGTCTTCGCCGCCGCGACGAGAAGATCGGTCTGCCGGCACAGAAACGCCGGGATCTGCAGCACGTCCACCGCCTCAGCGACGGGGGCGCACTGCGCCGGCTCGTGCACGTCCGTAAGCACGGGCAGACGCAGCGACTCGCGAATTTCGGCGAAGATGGGCAACGCCGCCTTGAGGCCGACGCCGCGCGCGCTCGCCGCGCTGGTGCGGTTCGCCTTGTCGAAGGACGTCTTGAATACGAGCCCGATGCCGAGCTTTTCGGCGATCTCGCGCAAGGCGGCGGCCATTTCGAGCGCGTGCGCCCGACTTTCGAGCTGGCAGGGGCCGGCAATCAGGGCGAGCGGCAACGCGTTGCCGAAGCGAACCGGGCCGACGGCGACGACAGGCTGGGCGGCGGGATTTACGGACACAGTCATGGCGGCGCGACCTTGCGTCGGGGCGGCGGCGCGGTCAACTTCGCCCGCGCGCAACGGGCAAGGCGGGGCGGCCGAACGCGGCGGAAGGCCCGCCCGTCGCACGCCGGAGCCGAGGCTCGCCCCCGCCGGGGCGGACCTTCCGGGCGTTGTGAACCGATGGGAGCGGCAAGGGGCGCGCCTCAGCCGCGGCCCCGCGCCGCCGGCTCGAACACGAGCGTCGCTCCGTGCGCGCGCGCGGGCGGGACGACCAGCCGGCCCATCCGCTCCGACACGGGCCCCGCGGCGGCGAGCGCGGCCTCTGCCTCGTCCCTCTCGCCGACGGCGAGGCGCAGCGCGGCGATACGCAGCCCTTCGGCGACGGACGGCGGCTCGACGCCGAAGTGGATGCGGAAGGCCGCCGGGTCCATCACCTGAATCTCGCCGCGCGGCGTATGCACCGTGAGGCCGGCCGACGTCGCCTCGAGATCCCGCTCGCCGACGAAGGCGGACAGAAAAATGTGATGGTCGGTGGGGTTCTCCGCGACCAGGACCACGCCGGCCACGGCGCGCGCCCCGTTCCGATGCCGCTGCAGGGCGGGATCCCAGAAGTTCTCCGGCCAATGCTGCTGGCAGGTGAAGAAGCCGGCCCGCGCCGGCTGCGGATCGGCCGCGAAGGCGAGCGAGAAAGCAACCTTGCCGGTCTCGCCGTCCGCCTTTCGCCCCTCGCGCTCGAAACGGAAGACGTCGAAATCGCCGATGCCGCTTGCCCGAAACGCTTCGGCGTCACCGGCCGCGTCGCGGCTTTCCAGAACCAGCATGGAAAATCCCTCGCCGCGGGCGAGGAAATCGCGGTTGAACGCGCCGAAGGACGGCGCGCGCGGGCCCGGGGCGGGAATGCGCTCGGGCTCGGCAACGGCGAGAAGCTCGATGAAGAAACCCGGAAGCTGCACGATGCGATTGTGCGTGCCCCAGGGGTGGCGGTTGCGCGCGCCGACGGTGAACCCGAGGCTTTCGTAGGCCGCGCCGGCCGCGTCGAGGTCACGGACCGCATGGACGATGTGATCGAGACCGCGAGCCATGTGATGACGTTTCTCTCGTCCCCGTTGCCCGAAGGCGTACCACCGGCCGCGAGCGCGGACGCATGCCCGCGCGCCCTCCACGCCGCGCCCTGCGCTGTCTAGCCTCACACGGGCCGGGCCGCCAGCCGCTTCACGGCCGACGGCCTCCTTAACACGCGCCGGCGCGCGCCGCGCGGCCCTTCCGGGTCCGATTCGGCGCTGCGCGGGGGCGCTTTCGCGGCGCATTGATCTAGATCAAGGAACCGGCCGCTTTTCTTCCGGCGAATTGGCTACCTTCGCAATCAAGGAGACGGGGCATGACGACGGCGACGTTTCACGGGGGTCAGGGCGCAGCCGCGGTCGCGCACGCGCACGCCCACCCGACCGGGTGGCGGCGCTACCTCTATTCGACGAACCACAAGGACATCGGGACGATGTACCTCGTGTTCGCGATCGCGGCGGGCGTGATCGGCGGCATTCTGTCGCTCGGCATGCGGCTCGAACTGCAGCAGCCGGGCATGCAGATCTTCAGCAGCCCGCACGGATTCAACGTGTTCGTCACGGCGCATGGGCTGATCATGGTCTTTTTCATGATCATGCCGGCGCTCCTCGGCGGCTTCGGCAACTGGTTCGTGCCGCTGATGATCGGCGCGCCCGACATGGCCTTCCCGCGCTTGAACAACATCTCGTTCTGGCTGCTGCCGGCGGCGCTCGCGCTGCTCGTCCTGTCGATGTTCGTCGAAGGGCCGCCCGGGGAGCTCGGGGTCGGGGCCGGATGGACCGTCTATGCGCCGCTCTCGACCTCGGGGCATCCCGGCCCGGCGATGGATTTCGCGATTCTCGCCCTGCACATCGCCGGCGCGTCGTCGATCCTGGGCGCGATCAACTTCATCACGACCATCTTCAACATGCGCGCGCCCGGCATGACCATGCACAAGATGCCGCTCTTCGTGTGGTCGGTGCTGGTGACCGCGTTCCTGCTCCTGCTCTCGCTGCCGGTGCTCGCCGGCGCGATCACCATGCTGCTGACGGACCGCAATTTCGGCACCACCTTCTTCGCGCCCGAAGGCGGCGGCGACCCGATCCTCTACCAGCACCTGTTCTGGTTCTTCGGCCACCCCGAGGTCTACATTCTCATCCTGCCGGCCTTCGGCATCGTGAGCCACGTGGTCGCGACCTTCAGCCGCAAGCCGGTGTTCGGCTATCTCGGCATGGCCTACGCCATGGTGGCGATCGGGGTGATCGGCTTCATCGTCTGGGCGCACCACATGTACACGGTGGGCCTGTCGACGGAGGCGCAGGCCTACTTCGTCGTCGCGACGATGGTGATCGCGGTGCCCACGGGCGTGAAGATCTTCTCCTGGATCGCGACGATGTGGGGCGGGTCGATCGAGTTCCGCACGCCCATGCTGTGGGCGATCGGCTTCATCTTCCTGTTCACGATCGGCGGCGTCACCGGCGTGATGCTGGCAAATGCCGGCGTCGACCGCGCGCTGCACGACACCTATTACGTGGTCGCGCACTTCCACTACACGATGTCGCTCGGCGCGACCTTCGGAATCTTCGCCGGCTGGTACTACTGGTTCCCCAAGATCACCGGCTACAAATATTCGGAGACGCTGGGCAAGCTGCACTTCTGGCTGTCGTTCGTCGGCGCGAATCTGATCTTCTTCCCGCAGCACTTCCTGGGCCTTGCCGGCCTGCCGCGGCGCTACGCCGACTATCCGGACGCCTTCGCGGGGTGGAATCTGATCTCGTCGATCGGCTCTTACGTCTTCGCGACGGGACTTCTGGTCTTTTTCGTCACGATTTATCTCGCGTTCAGGCGCAGGGAAGCGGCGGGCCCCAATCCCTGGGGCGTGGGCGCGACCACGCTCGAGTGGACGCTGCCCTCGCCGCCGCCCTTCCACGCGTTCGAGCGCCTGCCGCTCATCAAGTGAGCCGGGCGGCGCGGTTCGATCTCCTCCCTCTCCGTGCGCGGTCCGCGCGGGAGGGAGGAGCGGCTCCGTCTACTTCACGCTCGAGAAGCTCGTCGGCATGAGAAGCTGGTTGGAGAGGGTCTGGACGATCGGGCCGTCCTTCTCGGTCTCGGCGCGCTTGGCGATCCATTCCGGATCGTTCGAGAAGGCGGTCCACTTCTGCTCGCGTTCGGCGAGCGATTCCCAGGCCAGCATGTAGGTCAGATCGTGGTTGGACTCGCCGACCAGCGTGGTCCAGAATCCGGCCTGACGAATGCCATGCTTTTCCCACAGCTTGAGCGTGATCGTTTCAAAACGCTTGAGCAGCGCCGGCAGGCGGCCTGGCACGCAGCGATAGACGCGAAGCTCGTAGATCATGAAAGCTTTTCTCCTTCAGCCGGCCAAGATGGCGCGCCGACGTTAGCGCAGGCGGACGCCGATCGCCACGCCGCGATGCCTGAAGCGGCTGTCGCCGTACGAACCTGACCTTTGTTGAAACACGCGGCGGCGCTCGCGCTTCCGCGCGCGGTGCGGCGTGAGCAGGCGCCCTCGCGCCGCCCGCGCGCCGGCATGGCACCGCGTTACACCAGGCGGGACTGTTCGACCGCCGCGCCGATGAAGGACGCGAACAGCGGATGCGGCGCAAACGGGCGCGACTTCAGCTCGGGATGGAACTGCACGCCGATGAACCAGGGATGATCCTCGTACTCGATCGTCTCGGGGAGCAGGCCATCGGGCGACATGCCGCAGAACTTCAGTCCCCGCTGCTCGAGCCGGCCCTTGTAGGCGGTGTTGACCTCGTAGCGGTGGCGGTGGCGCTCGTAAATCTCCGTCGTGCCGTAGATCTGGGCGATGCGGCTGCCGCGCGCGAGCTTCGCGGGGTAGGCGCCGAGCCGCATGGTGCCGCCGAGTTCGCCGTCGGCGCGGCGCTGTTCGAGCACGTTGCCCTTGACCCATTCGGTCATCAGGCCGACCACCGGCTCCGGCGTCGGGCCGAACTCGGTCGAATTGGCCTGCTCGATTCCGCACAGGTTCCGCGCCGCCTCGATCACCGCCATCTGCATGCCGAAGCAGATGCCGAAATACGGCACGCGGCGCTCGCGCGCGAACTGCGCCGCGCGGATCTTTCCTTCCGCGCCGCGCTGGCCGAAGCCCCCGGGCACGAGGATGCCGTGGACATGCTCGAGAAACGGCGCGGGGTCCTCCTTCTCGAAGACTTCGCTCTCGATCCAGTCGATATTGACCCGCACCTTGTTGAAGATGCCGCCGTGCGAGAGCGCCTCGAAGAGCGACTTGTAGGCGTCCTTGAGGCCGGTGTACTTGCCGACCACCGCGATCGTGACGTCGCCTTCCGGGTTGCGGATGCGCTCGTTGATCTCCGCCCACTTGGAGAGATCCGGCGGCGCGCCCGGCTCGATGCCGAAGGCGAGCAGGACCTCACGATCGAGCCCCTCGGCGTGATAGGCCTCCGGCACCGCATAGATGTTGTCGACGTCCCGCGCCTCGATCACGGCGCTTTCGCGGACGTTGCAGAACAGCGAGAGCTTCCTGCGCTCCTCCTTCGGGATGGGCCGGTCCGTGCGGCAGAGGAGAATGTCGGGCTGGATGCCGATCGAGAGCAGCTCCTTGACCGAGTGCTGCGTCGGCTTGGTCTTCAGCTCGCCGGCGGAGGAGATGAAGGGCAGCAGCGTCAGGTGGATGTAGACGGCGTGCTGGCGCGGCAGCTCGTTGCCGAGCTGGCGAATGGCCTCGAGGAACGGCAGGCTCTCGATATCGCCGACGGTGCCGCCGATCTCGACGAGGACGAAGTCGATCCCCTCGTTGCCCGCGAGGATGAACTCCTTGATCGCGTTGGTGACGTGGGGAATGACCTGGATGGTCGCGCCGAGATAGTCGCCGCGGCGCTCCTTGGCGAGGATCTCCTGATAGATGCGGCCGGTGGTGATGTTGTCCTGCCGCGTTGCGGGCAGGCCGGTGAACCGCTCGTAATGGCCGAGGTCGAGGTCGGTCTCCGCCCCGTCGTCGGTCACGAACACCTCGCCGTGCTGGTACGGCGACATCGTTCCCGGATCGACGTTGAGATAGGGGTCGAGCTTGCGCAGGCGCACCTTGTAGCCGCGCGCCTGAAGAAGCGCGCCGAGCGCCGCCGAAGCGAGACCCTTGCCCAGGGAGGAGACCACGCCGCCGGTGATAAAGACATACCGCGCCATGGGACTCAACCTATAGCGCGCCCGAGCCGATTCGACGAGTCCGTCGGCGCGCCTTCAACAGGCGCGCACGGTCGGCCGCGGGCGGACTACTGCGACTGCGGAACCTGCGGGCCCGTCGGCTGCGGCGCGCCGGACTGGGGGGCGCCCGACTGAGGAGCGCCGGGCTGGGGAGCAGGCGCCGCCCGGTCGTTTCCGAGCGGGAGCGAAGACGGTGCGCTCAGCGGCGCCGAGGGTCCGGCCGGCGCCCCCGTGTTCAGGATCGACCGCGGCTTGCGCTCGATCCCCGCGAGGATCGACAGCAGCAGGCTCGTCGCGAAGAACGTCGCCGCCAGGATCGCCGTGGAGCGGGTGAGCACGTTCGAGGTGCCCCGGCTGGTCAGGAAACCGCCGCCGCCGCCCATGCCGAGCCCGCCGCCCTCCGACCTCTGCAGCAGCACCAGCCCGGTCATGGCCAGGACAACCATAAGATGAATGACGATGACGACAGTCTGCATGCGTCAACTCGCAAAAAACCTCAGCCCCCGGCTCACGGCGGCCGGCCACAGCTCATATAGGATGTCGCGGGGGTGTCTACACGATAGCGGGGGCAAGTTCCATGCTGCCGGTCAGAGATAGGCCCCCGCAATGGCCAGAAACTCGGCGGCCTTGAGGCTCGCGCCGCCGACGAGCGCCCCGTCGACATTGGCGACCCCCATCAGCTCCTTGGCGTTGCCGGGCTTGACGGATCCGCCGTAGAGCACGCGCACCCCCTCCCCCACGGCCCCGAAGCGGTCCACCAGACGCTCGCGGATCAGGGCATGGACCGCGGCCACATCGGCCGGCGTTGGGGTGAGCCCGGTGCCGATCGCCCAGACGGGCTCGTAGGCGATGACGAGATTGGCGGCCGTGGCGCCGTCCGGCACCGAGGCCGCAAGCTGCGCGCCCACGACGCCGAGCGTCCTGCCGGCCTCCCGCTCCTCCCGGGTCTCGCCGATGCAGATGATGGCCGTCAGCCCCGCCCGCCAGGCCGCCTGCGCCTTGGCGCGCACGTCGGCATCGTTCTCCCGGTGGTAGAGCCGGCGCTCCGAATGGCCGACGATGACGGCGGTCGCCCCGGCGTCGGCCAGCATTTCGGCGGAGATGTCGCCCGTATAGGCCCCGCTCGCCGCGTGGTGGCAATCCTGAGCCCCGATGCGGATCGGGGAGCCTTGCGCGACCGCGGCGAAGGTCGCGATGAGCGTCGCCGGCGGAGCGATCAGGAGGTCGGTGACGGCCGAGAGGGCGGAGGCGCCGGCGATCATCGCGCGCAGTTCTCCGACCGAGCTCATCAGCCCGTTCATCTTCCAGTTGCCCGCCACCAGCGGCCATCGTCCGCCCATCGCGCTTCTCCTCTTTCCGAATTCCGTCCGAGCGGTTAGCAGAGTGCGCAGGGGCTCGAAAGAGCCCTCTTGCAGGCCGCGAGGCGAAGGCGCCCTTGAGTCGGCGGGCTTGTTGCGGGGCCTTGCCCCGACACCTATGATGCACCGCTTTCGCGGCGTCTCAACGAACTCCCGTAAGGCAAACAACCCAAACAGGATCATGCTGCGCGACATTCGAAAAGCTTCGGCCAACTGGCTCGGCAAACTGGTCATGGGAGCCGTTGTCAGCTTCCTTGTCGTCAGCTTTGCGATCTGGGGCGTGGGCGACATCTTCCGGGGTTTCGGGCGCTCCACGGTGGCGACCGTGGGCGCGACGGAAATCACCGTCGAGCAGTTCCGCCAAATCTACAATGAGCGCCTGCAGCAGATCGCGGCGCAGATCGGCCGGCCCGTTCCGGCGGATCAGGCGCGGGCGCTCGGCCTCGATCGGCAGATCCTTGCTCAGGTCGTCGCCGACGCCGCCCTCGACGAGCGTGCGCGCCAGTTCGGACTCGGCATCACGGATGCGGAGGTCGCGCGCCAGATTAAGGAGCTCCCGGCCTTCCGCGGTCCGAACGGCCAGTTCGACCACGACATTTTCGTGCAGCGCCTGCGCGCCGCCGGCTACACCGAGCCGCGCTTTATCAGCGAGCAGCGGCGGCTGCTGGTGCGACAGCACCTCACGGAGTCCGTGAGCACCGTTTCCGCCGCGCCCAAGACCGTGCTCGACCTCGTGAACCGCTTCCAGAACGAGCGGCGGGCGGTCGAATACGTCGTCCTCGGGCGCGAGCTGGCGGGGGCTGTTCCCGACCCCACCCCCGAGGAGCTCGCGAGCTATTTCGCGGCCCGCAAGGTGACCTTCCGGGCGCCGGAATATCGGCGAATCGTCATCGTCCGGCTCACCCCTAGCGACGTGTCGAAGTGGGTCACCGTCTCGGACGAAGAGGCCAACCGGGTCTATGAGGAGCGCCGCGCGCGCTATGTGACGCCCGGCCGCCGGCAGGTCCAGCAGATCGTTTTCGCGAGCGAGGACGAAGCGAAGGCGGCCAAGGAGCGCCTCGACGCGGGCGCGAAGTTCGAGGACGTCGCCAAGGCGCGCGGCATGACCGAGAAGGACATCGACCTCGGCTTCGTGACGCGGGCCGCGCTCGCGCCGGCCGTCGCGGAGGCCGCGTTCGCGCTGCCCGAGGGCGGCGTGAGCGCGCCCGTCCAGTCCCGCATCGGCTGGGCCCTGGTGCGGGTCGTCAAGATCGAGCCGGACAAGGTGAAACCGTTCGAGGAGGCCGCGCCCGAGATCAAGCAGGAGATCGCCCGCGAACGCACCCGCGACGAAATCAATGAGAAGCACGACAAGATCGAAGACGAACGGGCGGCCGGCCAGACTTTGGCGGAGGCGGCCCAAAAGGCGGGGCTCGCGCCCATTGTCATCGATGCCGTCGACCGCAGCGGCCTCGATCCGAGCGGCGCGCCGGTCGCCGGGCTTCCCGCCGAGGTCGACGTTCTGGGGCCGGCCTTTTCCACCGATGTCGGCATCGAGGCGGACCCGCTGCGCGTCGGAGACAACGGATTCGTGTGGTACGAGGTCGCCGACGTCACCCCGGCGCGCGACCGCACGCTCGACGAGGTGAAGGACGCGGTCGCGCAGCGCTGGCGCGAGGAGCAGATCGCCGAGCGCCTGCGGAAGAAGGCCGCGGAGATCACGGACAAGATCAAAGCCGGCACGAGCTTCGGCGAGGCCGCCGCGGCCGCGGGCTTGAAGGTCGAAACCGCGAGAGATCTGCGCCGCAACACCCCCGCCGCGGGCCTGTCGAACGCGACGATCGCCGCCGTCTACGCGACGGAACAAGGCGGCGTCGGCAGCGCCGAGGGCCAGAACCCGACGGAGCGCGTGGTGTTCCGCGTCACGGAAATCTCCGTCCCGCCGATCGACGGAGCGAGCCAGCAGGGGCAGCGCATCGCCGAGGTGATGCGGAACTCCATTGCCGAGGACCTCTTGCGGCAGTACGTCTCCGTGGTCGAGCGCGAGGTCGGAACGAGCATCAACACCGAAGCGCTGCGCCGCGTAACCGGCGGCGAGAGCTTCTGACCGTCATGCCCTGATAAGCGCCCGTTTTCGCGTCCGCGGCCGGCCGGCCACGGCGTCCCACATCGTGCTTCTTGCCGCCCATGCAGATCGAGCCCTCCGCCGACATCTTCGCCGCCCGCTACGACCGTGGCGAGGCGCAGCTGGTCTGGACCACGCTGGTCGCCGACCTCGAAACGCCGGTCTCGGCCTTTCTCAAGATCGCCGGCGCGCGACCCATGACCTTCCTGCTCGAGTCCGTGGAGGGGGGCGCCGCGCGCGGGCGCTACTCGATCATCGGGCTCGAGCCCGACATCGTCTGGCGCGCCCGCGGCGCGCGCGCCGAAATCAACCGCACGGCGCGCCACAGCCAGGACGCCTTCGTTCCCTGCCCCGAACCGCCGCTCCAGGCGCTGCGCGCTCTGGTGGCCGAAAGCCGGATTTCCGTTCCGAACGGGCTGCCGCCCATGGCCGCCGGCGTGTTCGGCTACCTGAGCTACGACATGGTGCGGCTGATCGAGGATCTGCCGGCGCAGCGGCCCGACCCGATCGGCATTCCGGACGCCATCATGATCCGGCCGACGGTGGTGGTCGTCTTCGACACCGTCAAGGACACGCTGACGGTGGTGACGCCGGTGCGGCCGGAACGCTCCGTGTCCGCGCGCGCCGCGCTCGACCGCGCGGCCGAGCGGCTCTCCGCCGTGGTCGAGGCGCTCGATCGCCCGCTCGAGAAGGCGGGCGACTTCCATGCCGGTCCGATCGCGGTGCCGACCACCTCCAACACGACGCCGGAGGAATACCGGCGCATGGTGCTCAGGGCGAAGGAGTACATCGCGGCGGGCGACATTTTTCAGGTCGTGCTCTCCCAGCGCTTCGAAGCCCCCTTCACGCTGCCCGCCTTCACGCTCTACCGCGCGCTGCGCCGCGTGAACCCGGCGCCGTTCCTGTTCTACCTCGACTACGGAAGCTTCGCGGTCGCGGGATCGAGCCCGGAGATCCTGGTGCGCGTGCGCGGGGGCACCGTGACGATCCGCCCGATCGCCGGCACCCGCCCTCGCGGCGCGACGCCGCATGAGGACAAGGCGCTCGAGGAGGAGCTGCTTTCCGATCCGAAGGAGCGCGCCGAGCATCTGATGCTGCTCGATCTCGGCCGCAACGACGTCGGGCGCGTCTCCGAGATCGGGACGGTCAAGGTGACCGACCAGTTCTTCATCGAGCGCTACAGCCAGGTGATGCACATCGTCTCCAACGTCGAAGGAAAGCTCGCGGCGAAGTACGACGCGATCGACGCGCTCGCGAGCGGCTTTCCGGCGGGCACCGTGTCGGGAGCGCCGAAGGTGCGGGCGATGCAGATCATCGACGAGCTGGAGAAGGAAAAGCGCGGGCTCTACGCCGGCTGCGTCGGCTATTTCTCGGCCGACGGCGAGATGGACACCTGCATCGTGCTGCGCACGGCGCTCGTGAAGGACGGCAAGATGTACGTGCAGGCGGGCGCCGGCATCGTCGCCGACAGCGACCCCGGCTTCGAGCAGCAGGAGTGCATCAACAAGGCGAAAGCCCTTTTCCGCGCCGCCGAGGAGGCGCAGCGGTTCGCAAGCGCCGCGCAGCGGGGACAATGACGGCGGCGTGAGAGCCGCGGCGTTCGATGCATTCGTCAGGACGCGACCGGACAGTCCGGGTGAGCGGACCGCGGCCCCTCCGGGGCCGGCCTTGCGCAATCCCGGCGAGGACATATATGCTGTTCTCTCGAGCTTAGGCCGAACGACTTGGCCTCGCCGCGACAGCGCGCCTGACTAAGGATCTTCCCCCAAACTCGAAAACACCGGCCGCGCGAGCGCGGCCAATCGAAACACGCATCTTAAGGAAGGGCTCCCATGACGACGGGAACCGTGAAGTGGTTCAACAGCCAGAAGGGCTTCGGATTCATCCAACCCGAAGAGGGCGGCAAGGACGTCTTTGTGCACATCAGCGCGGTTGAGCGCGCCGGCATGCACAGCCTCAACGAAGGGCAAAAGGTCTCCTTCGACATCGTCGCTGATCGAAGGACCGGCAAATCCTCAGCAGACAATCTGCGCGCCGTCTGACGGCGGTTGACAGCGATGCTGCTTTGACCACGGATGTACTGGCAAAGCTTTTCGCTTGGAGCCCCGCGTCTGGTTCGCCAGCTCGCGGGGCTCCTTTTTTATGGAGGCCCCGCGACCGCGCGAGGTTTGCGCGACGCCGCGATGCGGCGATGCGGCGAGGCTCACGCGCGCTCAAGCTCGCTTTCCTTGGCAACGCGCTCGTACTGCTCGCGCGCACTCTTGATCCGGTATTGCCGCTCGCCGTCGCTGTCGGAAGGAAGCTGCCGCGTCACCTGGTACGCGCCATCCGCCGCGTTGCGAAGCTGGGAGCTGCGGCCAAAGCGGACCCACTGCCCGCACCGATATCGATATGTCATGACGCGCATTCCGACTGTATCCGCACCACCGTGGTCCATGCATGACCGCACGGCGTGCACCGCCAATGATGATGAATCACGCCGCTCCCGACGTAATCGGACGCAATGGGCGCGGTCGGTCCCTGCGCGCCGCAGGAGGGACACCGGTCGTCCGCGGCCTGCTCGTTTTCAGGCGGAACGTGGGCATTCGCGACGGCGGCATCGGCCCTGCGCCGCCATTTTCGTTCGACGTCGCGGCTCACGTGAAGAGGATAGGCGAGCGTCACACGCGATCTCCCTCGGTTGTGGCAAGAGCACGACCGGTCTCTCAGTCATCGACGCCCAGATTCACAGTGCCGACGATCAACTTCATATGGGGAGCCCGATCCGGGTTGCCAAATTCGCGGGCGACGCGGCACGCATGGCCATGCTCGAATAACAACTAGGAGAAACGGCCGGCCGCCCGTATAATGGAACCATCGTCGGCGGGGACAAACCCAGGCGCCGGCGGCCGAGAGACCGGTTGCGCTCTCGCCTGCAATTCGGAGAGCGGCTCATGAAGCTGGTCCAATTCCCGGATTCCGACAGCACTCTGTCTCGTGCGGAGGCCTATCGACGGCGCGCGGCCGAATGCCTGCGTCAAGCGCGCGCCACGCGCTCGCTCGTGCAATCGGCGCGCTATCGCAGGATGGCGAACGCCTACGCCGCGATTGCCCGCGAGGAAGACTGGCTCAACGGCGTCCCGCTCAAGCCCTGAGCATCTGTCGCGGGCCGCTCCGGCACATTTTCTGACGACGTCCATCCCCAAATTGGGACCCTGAACCGGACCCGAGTTCCGAGGTGAAAAGAGACACGGCGATGCGCATTTACATCTTCCGCTCGGAGGCACGGCCGGAGCTGCAAGCATTTGCGGACGATCGTTGGGGACGGAATTTGCCGCGGCAGTTTGCGCCCTGGCACGTGACGGGCGTGATTACGGAGGATCGGCACCCGCCGTTCAGACTCCCTCGCAGAGAGATCGAGGCCGCCATCGCGGCGCACGGCTATCAGCTCTGGCGGATCAAGCGAAACGGAACGGACAAAAGCTCGGACTGAGGTTCGGACTGAGGAATGTTTCGAGCGCGTGTCTCCGCGGGTCGATGGCGCTCTGTCCGGAGAAGCAAGGCGCGGCGAAATCGATGCGCGGCATGCGGCCCCGCGCAGGCAAGACAGGCGGCTCGCCCCCGCGGTGGGCAGAGGCGGCGCGGCCGACCAGAGCCGCGGGTCAGGGCGCGCATCTCGCCCGATGCGCGTCGGGCGCGCGGCAAGACGTGCGGCAAGACGTGAGGCTTGGGGCGAAGCAGGCTCCGGCACAACGCGCCGCGCAGGCCCCGTGCGATTTTGCGGAAATACCAGGAATGCCGTTCTCCGCGCCACGCTTCCCCGGGGGGACAGTCCATGAGGCGAGCATTTGCGATGATGCCGATGCACACCGCGCCCCGCGACGGAACAAAGGTGAAGCTCTTCAGAAAGCACAGGCCGCGCATGGAATGTCTCGTCGTCTACGGACGATGGCGCGGCGGCCCCTACTGGAAGGCCTACACCCCCCACGGCTGTCCGCTGTACCCCTATGACCGCGATCTCAATGGGTGGGAGCCGTTGCCGGAGAGGACGGACTACGCGTGACGCGCCCTCGCGCGGCCTTTCGAGCCCGCCGCCCGCGGCGCACCTCGCGACCGGCCACGCTTGACGACCGCCGGCCGCGACTGGCAGTCAGTAGGCTGTCCCGGGGAGCGAAAGATGGCCACGGTCGTCCTCATCGACAACTATGACAGCTTCACGTTCAACCTGTACCATTATCTGGGCGGGTTGGGCGCGGACGTGGTCGTCCACCGCAACGACAAGATCGCGCCGGAAGACGTGCTCGCGGCCGAGCCGGATGCGATCGTGCTGTCCCCCGGTCCCTGCACGCCGAAGGACGCCGGCATCTGCATCGACCTCATCAAGAAGGCCGCGAACACCGTGCCGATGATGGGCGTGTGCCTCGGCCATCAGGCGATCGGAGAGGCGTTCGGCGGCCGCGTGGTGCGCGCGCCAACCCCCGTCCACGGCAAGCTGTCCGAAGTCAGGCATCAGGGCCGCGGCGTCTTTCGCGGCATCAACGGTCCGTTCAAGGCGACGCGCTACCACTCCCTGGTCGTCGAGCGGGAAACGCTTCCGCCCGTTCTCGAGGTGACGGCGGAGGCGGACGGCCTCGTCATGGGCCTCGCGCACAAGACGCTGCCCGTGCATGGCGTGCAGTTCCACCCCGAAAGCATCGCATCGGAGCACGGTCACTTGATACTGAAGAATTTCCTCGACATCGCCGAGGCCTGGAACGTCGCCGTCGGCCGGCGCGCGTCCGCGCGGCGCGCCGCAGCGCGCTGAGGATCACCATGGACGACCTCAAGGCCCTGATCGGGAAAGTCGCAACCGGCGCCACGCTGACGCGCGAGGAGGCGGCGCTCGCCTTCGACCGCATGATGTCGGGCGAGGCGACGCCCTCCCAGATGGGCGGTCTGCTCATGGCCCTGCGCGTGCGCGGGGAAACGGTGGAGGAGATCACCGGCGCCGTCACCACGATGCGCGCCAAGATGCTGCCCGTGGACGCGCCGGCGGACGCGATCGACGTGGTCGGCACCGGCGGCGACGCGTCCGGCTCCTACAACATTTCGACCTGCGCCGCCTTCATCGTCGCAGGCTGCGGCGTGCCGGTGGCCAAGCACGGCAACCGGGCGCAGTCGTCGCGCTCCGGCGCCGCCGACGTGCTGAGCGCGCTCGGCGTGCGCATCGACTTGGGGCCGGAGGCGATCGCGCGCTGCATCAGGGAGGCCGGGATCGGCTTCATGTTCGCTCCCGTGCACCACCCCGCCATGAAGAATGTCGGGCCGACCCGCGTGGAGCTCGGCACGCGCACGATCTTCAATCTGCTCGGCCCGCTGTCGAATCCCGCGCGCGTGAGGCGGCAGATGGTGGGCGTGTTCTCCCGCCACTGGGTGGAGCCGATCGCCAACGTGCTGAAGAATCTGGGGACCGAGCGCGCCTATGTGGTGCACGGCTCCGACGGGCTCGACGAGATCACGACGGCAGGACCGACGACCATCGCCGCGCTGGAAGACGGCGTCGTGAGGACGTTCGAGGTGACGCCGGAGGACGTCGGGCTGAAGCGCGCGCCGGCGGAGGCGCTGCGCGGCGGCGACGCCGAGGCGAACGCGGCCGCGCTCAAGGCGGTGCTCGAAGGCAAGGACGGGCCCTACCGCGACGTCGCCGCCTTCAACGCCGCCGCGGCTCTCGTCGTCGCCGGCCGCGCCCAGGACCTCAAGCAGGGTCTTGCCCTCGCCTTCAAAGCGATCGATTCCGGCGAAGCGGAGGGCCGCCTGCGCCGCCTGATCGCCGTCTCGAATGCCTGAGCCACGCCCATGGTCGACGTCCTCGACAAGATCGAAGCGTATAAGCGCGAAGAGATCGCCGCCGCCAAGCGGTCACGCCCCTGGGGGCTCGTGGAAGCGCAGGCGCGCTCGAATTTTCCGCCCCGCGGCTTTCTCGCCGCCATTGAGCGCCGCTTGGCCGCCGGCCAGTGGGCGCTGATCGCCGAAATCAAGAAGGCAAGCCCCTCGAAGGGACTGATCCGCGCCGATTTCGATCCGCCGGCGCTCGCCCGCGCCTACGAGCAGGGCGGCGCCACCTGCCTCTCCGTGCTGACGGACGGCCCTTCCTTCCAGGGCGCCCCCGAGCACCTCAGAGCCGCACGGGAGGCGAGCGCCCTCCCCGCTCTGCGCAAGGACTTTCTGTACGATCCCTATCAGGTCATGGAGGCGCGCGCCTGGGGCGCCGACTGCATCCTCATCATCATGGCGGCCGTCGACGACGCAACCGCGCGAGAGCTCGAGAGCACGGCGTTCTCGCTCGGCATGGACGTGCTGCTCGAGGTTCACGACGAGGCCGAGCTCGAGCGCGCGCTCAGGCTGAAATCGCGGCTCATCGGGATCAACAACCGCGACCTGCGGACGTTCGAGACGACGCTTGCGACCAGCGAGCGCCTCGCGCCGCTTGTTCCGCCCGACCGCGTCCTGGTGGGGGAAAGCGGCATCTTCGCGCACGCCGACCTCGAGAGGCTCGCGCGGGTCGGCATCCGCACGTTCCTCGTCGGCGAAAGCCTCATGCGGCAGAGCGACGTGGCGGACGCGACCCGCGCGCTGCTCGCGGGCGAGACGGCGCTGCACGCGCCCGCAGCCGAGTAGGTTCGTGGCGCGCGCTCCGAAACTCACCCATCTCGGCCGCGGCGGCGCCGCGCACATGGTGGATGTGTCCGCCAAGGCGACGACGGAGCGGGTCGCCGTCGCGGAAGGGCGCGTGATCATGACCGCCGCGACTCTCGAGGTCGTGCGCCGCGGCGACGCCAAGAAGGGCGACGTGCTGGGCGCCGCGCGCATCGCCGGCATCATGGCGGCGAAGCGGACACACGAGCTGATCCCGCTCTGCCATCCGCTGCTCCTCTCCAAGGTCGAGGTCGACATCGCGCCCGACGCGGCGCTGCCGGGCCTGCGCGTCCGCGCGACCGTCAAGGTCGCGGGACAGACCGGCGTCGAGATGGAGGCGTTGACCGCCGTCTCGGTCGCCTGTCTCACGATCTACGACATGGTGAAGAGCGTAGAGCGCGGCATGCGCATCGAAGGCATTCGGCTGATCGAGAAGCGCGGCGGCAAGTCGGGAGTCTACCGCGCGGAGGACGCGGCAAACTAGGCGGTGACCGATTCCGCCCTTACTTGGCGCGGCTCCCGGTTGGAAGAGGCGGTCCGAGAGGCTGGGCGGCCATGGCATTGATGCCGGTCGAAGAAGCGCTGGCGCGGGTGCTCGAAAAAGCGGAGCCGCTGCCGGCCGAGTTCGTCGAGGTGGGGGCCGCCCACGGGCGGGTGCTGGCTGCCGACCTCGCCGCGCGCCGCACGCAGCCGCCGGCCGCCATGTCGTCCATGGACGGCTATGCGGTGCGGGCGGCCGACGTGGCCTCGGTACCAGCGCGGCTGCGCCTCATCGGCGAGGTGGCCGCAGGCCGCACCTTCCCCGGCGCGGTCGGTCCCGGCGAAGCCGCCCGGATCCTGACCGGCGGAGTGGTGCCCGCGGGCGCCGACACGATCGTCATCCAGGAGAACGCGCGCCGCGAAGGCGACGTGGTGATCGTGGAGAAGGGCGAGCCGGTGGGGCGTTACATCCGCCGTGCCGGACTCGACTTCGCCGCGGGCGATCGCGCGTTGGCGGCGGGCCGGCGGCTCACCACGCGCGACCTCGCGCTCGCGGCCGCGATGAATCACGCCGTCGTGCCGGTGGTGCGCCGTCCGCGCATCGCCGTGTTCTCGACCGGAGACGAGCTGAGGCCGCCGGGCTCGCGCCTCGCGCCCGGGCAAATCATTTCGTCGAACAGTCTCGCGCTCGCGGCCATGGCCCGCGCCGAAGGGGCGCTGGCCATCGACCTCGGCATCGTTTCCGACAGGCTCGAGGATACGATCGCCGCCGTCCGGCGGGCGCGCGACTGGGGCGCGGACATCCTGGCCACGACCGGCGGCGCCTCGGTCGGCGACTACGATCTGGTGCAGCCCGCGCTCGTGGCGGAAGGGATGCAGCTCGCCTTCTGGAAGGTGGCGCTACGACCGGGCAAGCCGCTGATGCACGGCCGCCTCGGCCGCATGTGGGTGTTGGGGCTGCCGGGCAATCCGGTCTCGGCCTATGTCTGCGGTCTCCTGTTCCTCGTCCCGCTGATTCGAAAGCTCGCCGGCCGCACGGATTTTGCGCCCCGGACCGAGACCGCCATACTCGGCTGCGACCTGCCGGCGAACGACGAAAGGCAGGACTACATGCGCAGCACGCTCGTCGTCGGGCCGGACGGCAAGCGCGTCGCGACGCCGCTCTCCATCCAGGACAGTTCGATGATGTCTGCCCTGGCGCAGGCCGACTGCCTGGTGGTGCGCCCGCCGCACGCCCCGGCCGCCAAGGCCGGCGAGCCGTGCACGATCATTCCGCTTCCGCTTTAGCTCGAGGCGCCCTGCGCCGGCGGGCGGCGTTCACCTCAAATTAAAGGTTGCGGAACACACAACGAACATATAGTGTTTGTTCATGATTTGTTTTCAACAGATCGTGGGCGTGCGGCCAATCGGGGGGACACCTCAATCATGCTGACCCGCAAGCAACTCGAGCTCCTGCGCTTCATCCATGAGCGGCTGAAGGAAGCAGGCGTTCCTCCCTCCTTCGACGAGATGAAGGATGCGCTGGACCTGCGGTCGAAGTCCGGCATCCATCGCCTGATCACGGCGCTCGAGGAGCGCGGCTTCATCCGTCGGCTGCCGAACCGCGCGCGGGCGATCGAGGTGCTGCGGCTGCCCGAGACGATCTCGCACGGCATCTCGGGGCGCGCGCGCGGCTTCACGCCGAGCGTCATCGAGGGCCATCTGGGCCGCGTGCGCGCCGGCGCGGAGGACGAGGGCGCCCGCCCGGTCGCGGTGCCGGTGATGGGACGCATCGCCGCGGGCACGCCGATCGAGGCCATTCAAACGCGCAGCGCTGTCATTCACGTGCCGCCCGACCTTCTGAGCACGGGCGAGCATTTCGCGCTCGAGGTGCGCGGCGATTCGATGATCGAGGCCGGCATCCTCGACGGCGACATGGTGCTCATCCGCAAGGGCGACACGGCCGAGACCGGCGACATCGTCGTCGCCTTGATCGACGAGGAGGAAGCGACCCTCAAGCGGTTCCGCCGGCGGGGCACGGCGATCGCGCTCGAGCCTGCCAATCCGACCCACGAAGTGCGCATTCTTCCGCCCAACCGCGTGCGCATCCAGGGCAAGCTGGTCGGGCTCTTCCGGAAATACTGAGGTCGTTCGACCGCTTCGCGCCGCGCGGGCGCTGGGCCCTCAATCGTCGGGGTGCAGATCGCCGGGATCGGGCGTCGCATCCCGCGATGCGGAGCCCTCCGCCGGCCCCGTTGCCGCCTGCGGCGCGGCGCGGGCCCAGGGGCGGTCGTGGCCGGCGGGCCGCGCCGCCGCAACGGTCCATCCGTCCTTGTGACGGAAAAGGGCCAGCGCCCCGGCGCGGGACCAGACGTTGCGATCCACCGCCACGGCGGCGCAATCCGGCGGCGCCGACCGCCGGCTGACGATCAGCGCGGCGCGCCGGCAGTCCTCCTCGAACGCTTCCGCGGCGAGCACGACCGCGACCATGGTCCCGTCCGCGAGCGGGGCTGTGCAGCCGATCTCATCACAGGCGAATCCGTCGCGCAGGCCCGGATCGCCGGGCGTCCTGGCGTCGGCATCGGCGGCGAGCCATTCGCGCACGGTGAACGTATCCCGGCCGATCTGCAGGATCGCGAGTCTGCCCGCGGCGCCGCGGACGGCCACGGCCTCGCCGCCGGGCGCGACCATCACGTCCGGGCGCGGCGCGTGCGCGGCGGTCCAGGCCCCCGCGACGATGAGCACGAGGCCGCTCAACCGCAGGGGCGAGCGCAGCAGGCACAGCAGCAGGAGGCCCGCCGTCGCGACGAGCAGAGGCCCCACGCCGAATGCGGCGACGCGGCCCACCGCCCCGGGCAGGCTCGCGACCCACAAGGCCACGCTGGTGAGCCACTCGACCCCCAGCCCCATGAGCCGCCACGGCCCGTCGTCGAAGCCGAACGGCAGCGCGACGAGGGCGATCAACCCCATCGGCATCACCCATGCCGAGACCACCGGCATCGCCAACAGATTGGCGACGAGGCCGTACGGGGCAAAGCGATGGAAGTGATAGGCGGCGAACAGCGTGGTCGCGAGACCGGCGACCGTCGAGGCCAGCAGCACATTCGCAAGCTCGCGCCCGCCCCACAGCGCGATCCGCGCGCTCAGGGGCGTGTCGGCCGCGGGGCTCATCCAGGGCAGCCCGCGCTCGTAGGCTGCGACCAGCGCGAGCGTCGCCGCAAACGACATCTGAAAGCTCGGATGCACCACCGCTTCGGGCGCCAGCAGCAGCACGCCGAAGGCCGCGACCGCGAGCGTGCGCAGCGTCAGGGCCGCGCGATCGACCATCACGCCGATCAAAACGATCGCGGTCATCACATAAGCGCGCTGCGTCGCGACCTCGGCGCCGGACAGCACCAGATAGCCCGTCGCCGCGATTAGGGCCGCGGCCGCCGCCCATTTCTTGATCGGCCGGCGCAAGGCGAGCGCGGCCGAGAGGGCGAGCAGCCCGCGCACGGCGAAGAACACGACGCCGGCGACCACCGCCATGTGGAAACCCGAAATCGACAGCACGTGCGCGAGGCTCGACACATACATGGCCTCGTTCACGGGCGCGGAGATGGCGTCCCGCTTGCCCGTGATCAGCGCCGAGGCGATGGCCCCTATGTCGCCCGGCAGGGCGGCGCGGATGCGCGCGTCGATCGCGTCGCGCGCGCCGGCGACGGCCGCCGCGAAGCGCAGGCGCGCGGGCGGAGGGCCCGGAGGGTCCAGCCGCTCGATCTTGCCGAGTGCAAATCCGGTCGCCCCGATGTTCTGGAAATAGAGGTCGCGCGCGAAGTCGTAGCCTCCGGGCCGCAGCGGCGCGAGCGGTGGGGAAAGGCGCGCCTTGAGCCTGACGAAGCTGCCTGCGGGCGGCGCCGTGCCCTTGCGGACGGAAATGCGCACGCGCGCGAGCGGCTCCGGCAGCCCGCCTCCCTCCATCCGTTCGAGGGCGAGCACGATGCGGTCCGTGCGCTCGCGCTCCTCGCGCACTTCGACCCAGCCGGTCAAGGCGACGCCGAACAGCGGGCGCGAAAGCACCGGGTGGGCGATCCACAAGCTCCTCGCAGTGGCGACGGCGAAGCCTGCGGACGCGGCGGTGGCGAGCGCGGCGAGCGCGAAGCCGAACCCGTGCCGGCGCAGCGCCACCGTCGCGAGACCTGAGGCGACGAAAAGCGCCGTCACCGCCCACAGCGCCGGCTCGCGGTCGGCCGCGAAGTAGAGGGCGCTGCCGGCGCCGAAGAACACCGTGAGCCATGGCACGAAGCGCCCGGCGCCCGCTTCGGCCGCGGCCCAGGCCGCGAGCCGCGCAACCATGGGCGCGAAGGCATCGGCAAGCCGCCAGCGAAGCCGCGGCGCGGCGCGCCGCGCCCGCGCAGCCACGTCCTGCGGCCAGGGCGCAACGCGCCCGCCTGCCCTCCCCCGCTCCGCCATCGCGCGGCCCTCGCACGCGCTGCCGTCGGCGCCCAGGGTTACACAGGCGCGCGCCTGAGGCTACGGGGTGGGACGCGTTGCGGAGCTCGGCGGGCTAGGCCGGCGCGGCGGCAATCTTGGCCCAGGTGTCGCGCAGACCGACCGTGCGGTTGAAGACGGGCCGCCCGGGCTGCGAGTCGGGGTCGCGGCAGAAATAGCCCAGGCGCTCGAACTGCACGGCGCGGGGATCGTTGTCCGCCGCGAGCGCAGGCTCGACCAGGCAATCCTTCAGCACTTCGAGAGAATGCGGGTTGAGGGAGGCCGCAAAGTCGCTGGCGCTCGGCTCGGGGCACGTGAACAGCGGATTGATCAGCCGCACCTCGGCGGGAACCGCGTCGGCGGCGGAAACCCAGTGCAGCGTCGCCTGCACCTTGCGGCCGTCCGGCGCGTTGCCGCCGCGGGTTGCCGGATCGTAGGTGCAGCGCAGCTCCACCACCTCCCCGGCCGCGTTCTTCACCGCCTCGCGGCAGGTGATGAAGTAGGCGTAGCGCAACCGCACCTCGCGACCCGGCGCGAGCCGGAAGAACTTCTTGGGCGGGTTTTCCATGAAATCGTCGCGCTCGATATAGAGCTCGCGGCCGAAGCGGACGCGCCGCACGCCGGCGGCCGGATCGTCCGGGTGATTGGCCGCCTCCACCTCTTCGCTCTGGCCCTCGGGATAGTTCTCGATGACGACCTTGAGCGGCCGCAGCACCGCCATGCGCCGCGGCGCGGTTCGGTTGAGCACGTCGCGGATCGCGTGCTCGAACATCGCGAGGTCGACGACGCTGTTGGCCTTGGCGACGCCGATGCGCCGCACGAATTCCCGGATCGCCTCGGGCGGCACGCCGCGCCGGCGCAGGCCGGCCAGGGTCGGCATGCGCGGATCGTCCCAACCCGTGACGTGGCCGCCGCGCACGAGTTCGGTCAGCACGCGCTTCGACAGCACCGTGTAGGTGAGGTTCAGCCGCGCAAATTCGTACTGCCGCGGGCGCGAGGGCACGGGCAGATTCTCCAGGAACCAGTCGTAGAGCGGTCTGTGGTCCTCGAACTCGAGGGTGCAGAGCGAGTGCGTGATGTGCTCGATCGCGTCGGACTGCCCGTGCGCGAAGTCATAGCTCGGATAGATGCACCAGGCGTTGCCGGTGCGCGGATGCGGCACGTGGAGGATGCGGTAGAGCACCGGATCGCGCAGATTGATGTTGCCGGAGGCCATGTCGATCTTCGCCCGCAGGACGCGCGCGCCGTTGGGGAACTCGCCCGCCCGCATGCGGCGGAAGAGATCGAGGTTTTCCTCGACCGAGCGATCGCGGAACGGACTGTTCTTGCCGGGCTCGGTGAGCGTGCCGCGGGTGGCCCGGATTTCCTCCTGCGACTGGTCGTCGACATAGGCCTTGCCGGCGCGGATCAGATGCTCGGCCCAAGCGTAGAGCTGCTCGAAATAATCCGAGGCGTGGTAGAGGTGCTCGCCCCAGTCGAAGCCCAGCCAGCGCACGTCGCGCTTGATCGCCTCGATGTACTCCTGCTCCTCCTTCGCGGGATTGGTGTCGTCGAAGCGCAGATGGCAGCGGCCGCCGAACTCCTCGGCCACGCCGAAATTGAGACAGATGGACTTGGCGTGGCCGATGTGCAGATAGCCGTTCGGCTCGGGCGGGAAGCGGGTCACCACCGTCTTGTGGCGCCCAGACTCGAGATCCGCCCGAATGATGTCGCGGATAAAATCCTGGCCCGGCTCGCGGACCGCCCTGTCGACCGCCGTCATGCCTATGCAACCTTCTTGAGCCTACGTACTTTTGCCTGCGCTTTCGAGCCTTCTATCAATGCTGCCCCCGGCCGGCCCGCAAGGCGCCGTCTATGTGGCAGGTCCGCGGGCATGCGCCAAGCCGCCCGGAGAGGGCCCGCCGCCTTCAATCCCCTGATCGCAGCCTTACTTCTGTGATAAAGGGGCGCCGACTCCCATGACCGCCCGATCAACTCAAGCTACAGGACATGGCCGAAACCGTCGTCACGCGCTTTGCCCCTTCTCCCACCGGCTTCCTCCATATCGGAGGGGCGCGCACCGCGCTATTCAACTGGCTCTACGCCCGCGGCCGAGGCGGCAAGATGCTGCTGCGGATCGAGGACACCGACCGCGAGCGCTCGACGGAGGCCGCGGTCGCGGCCATCTTCGACGGCCTGTCCTGGCTCGGCATCACCTGGGACGACGAGCCGGTCTACCAGTTCTCCCGCGCGGCGCGCCACCGCGAGGTCGCCGAGATGCTGCTCGCGAGCGGCCGCGCCTACCGCTGCTACGCCACGCCCGAGGAACTCGCGGAGATGCGGGAGACGGCGCGGCGCGAAGGCCGTTCGAAGCTCTACGACGGGCGCTGGCGCGATCGCGATCCGCGCGAGGCGCCGCCCGGTGTGAAGCCGGTGATCCGCCTCAAGGCGCCGTTGACCGGCGAGACCGTGATCGAGGACCAGGTGCAGGGCCGGGTCGTCTGGCAGAACGAGAACCTCGACGATCTCGTGCTCCTGCGCTCCGACGGTACGCCGACCTACATGCTGGCGGTGGTGGTCGACGACCACGACATGGGGGTCACCCACATCATCCGGGGCGACGACCACCTGACCAACGCCGCGCGCCAGAAGCAGATTTACGACGCGCTCGGCTGGCCCGTCCCGGTCATGGCGCACATTCCGCTCATTCACGGCCCCGACGGCACCAAGCTGTCGAAACGGCACGGCGCGCTCGGCGTCGACGCCTACCGGGCCATGGGCTACCTGCCCGAAGCGATGCGCAACTATCTCGTGCGCCTCGGCTGGAGCCACGGCGACCAGGAGATCTTCTCAACCGAGGAGATGATCGCAGCGTTCGACCTGCCGCAGATCGGACGCGCGCCCGCCCGCTTCGATTTCGCAAGGCTCGAGAGCCTGAACGGCCACTATATGCGGCAGGCGTCGCCCGCCCGGTTGATGCAGGCCATCGACGACGTGCTCCCCCATGTGGACAAGGGCGCGGAGATCGCTGCCAAGCTGACCCCCGAAATCCGGCAGAAGCTCATAGCCGCGATGCCGGGCCTGAAGGAAAGGGCGAAGACCGTGCTGGAGCTCATCGAGGCCGCGCGCTTTGTCTTCGCCGACAGGCCGATCCCGCTCGACGACAAGGCGCGCGCCCTGCTCACCCCCGAGGCCCGGCGCGTTCTCGCGGAAGCGCAAGCGGTGCTCGCCGACGTGGAGAGCTGGACGGCGGAGGCGCTGGAGAAGGCCGTCCGCAGCTATGCGGATCGCGCCGGGCTCAAGCTCGGCGCGGTGGCCCAGCCGCTGCGCGCGGCGCTCACCGGGCGCACCACCTCCCCGGGAATCTTCGAGGTGCTGGAGGTGCTGGGGCGCGAGGAGTGCCTCGCCCGCATCGGCGATCAAATCGCCAAAACCGCGCAGGAAGCCGCTTCGTGACGGCGCGGGAGGCGATCGCGGGCGCAGCCGCCGCATGGCACCTTTTGCACCATCGCGGACCTTGCGGGCACCCAATGAATGGGATACGGGGAATTTGACCCGACCTTAGCCGCCTGACGGTTTGCCGGGGCCGAAGACGCCAATCCACCTCGGCCGCTGGGTTTTAAGGTCCTGGTCATTCACGAGATCGAGGGCAGCACATGGACGCCAAGACGGGCTCGAACATCAAGACCGCCACGCTCAGCGTCGGAGATCAAAGCTGGTCTTTTCCGGTCTACGAAGGAACTGTCGGCCCCAGCGTGATCGATATATCCAAGCTGTACGGGCAGACCGGGATGTTCACCTACGATCCCGGCTTCACCTCGACCGCGAGCTGCGAATCCAAAATTACCTACATCGACGGTGAAGAGGGCGTGCTGCTGTATCGGGGCTATCCCATCGAGCAGCTCGCCGAACGCGGCGATTTCCTCGAGACCTGCTACCTCCTCCTCTACGGCGACCTGCCGAACGCGGCGCAGAAGCAGGATTTCGTCAAGCGCGTGACCTATCACACGATGGTTCACGAGCAGATGAGCCGCTTCTTCCAGGGCTTTCGGCGCGACGCCCACCCCATGGCGATCATGACGGGATGCGTCGGCGCGCTGTCCGCCTTCTATCACGACTCCACCGACATCTCCGATCCGCACCAGCGGATGGTGGCCTCCATCCGCATGATCGCGAAGATGCCGACGCTTGCGGCCATGGCCTACAAATACTCGGTCGGCCAGCCGTTCATGTACCCCAAGAACAATCTCGATTATTCGTCCAACTTCCTGCAGATGTGCTTTGCGGTGCCGTGCGAGGAGTACAAGCCCAATCCGGTGCTCGCGCGGGCCATGGACCGCATCTTCATCCTGCACGCCGACCACGAGCAGAACGCCTCGACCTCGACGGTGCGGCTCGCGGGCTCCTCGGGCGCCAACCCCTTCGCCTGCATTGCGGCCGGCTGCGCCTCCCTGTGGGGACCGGCCCATGGCGGCGCCAACGAGGCGGCGCTGAAGATGCTCGCGGAGATCGGCACGCCCGACCGCATTCCCGAGTTCATCAAGCGGGCGAAGGATCCGAAGGATCCCTTCCGCCTCATGGGCTTCGGGCACCGGGTCTACAAGAACTACGATCCGCGCGCCAAGATCATGCAGCGGACCTGCCACGAAGTGCTCCAGGAGGTCGGCATCACGCACGATCCGTTGCTCGAGGTCGCCATGGAGCTCGAGCGCGTCGCGCTCAATGACGAGTATTTCATCGAGAAGAAGCTCTACCCCAACGTCGACTACTATTCGGGCATCACGCTCAAGGCGATGGGGTTCCCGACGAGCATGTTCACCGTGCTGTTCGCAGTGGCGCGCACGGTGGGCTGGATCGCCCAGTGGAAAGAGATGATCGAGGATCCGAGCCAGAAGATCGGCCGTCCGCGCCAGCTCTACACCGGAGCGACCCGGCGCGACTACGTGCCGATGGAGAGCCGGAAGTAAGGGTCGGCACGGCCGCCTGTTCGGGCCCGTTCGGGCCCGCGCGCACCGGCACACGTCACCGCTTCGCGCCGCAGCTCGCGGCGCGTCGCGCATCGCCGGCGCCCCATGGTGACCTTTTCGGGATCAAGGGGAGGCGTGCGTGCGCTCTGCCGCGCGGAGCTTTCTGGCGGCCAAACGCGGCGCTCTTTTCGATGTCACGGATTCTCAGCCGGCCGCAGAGCCTCCTCGCCTGCGCTCTCGGGGCGCGGAGGCGCCTAGGCCAGGCGCTCCCAGATCAGTTCACGGTGCTGGATCTTGCCCTTCCACGGCCGCGGCGGCGGCGTGAGCACGAGCCGGTCCCCTTCAAAGCGGACCTGGCGCACCTGGTCGACCATCCGGCTCGGATCGGACGCGGCGTCGACGCGGGTGACAAGCGTCACGCCCTCGATCGTGTAGCTTCCGCAATAGGAGGTGTATTCGCGCGTGGTCTCGCCGGGCGGAAGCTCGGGCCGGCCGTCGATCAGAACGCAGGCCATGCGGCCCTCCGCGCTGAACATGACGAGGCCCATCGGCTTAGGACCGTAGGACGGCGGCATGGGCTCGCCGTTCTCGTCACGCGACGGCGCCTCCACAAGGCGCCACACCCCGACAATGTCTTTCATGCCTTTCCTTTCCCTCCGCTGCAGGTTCGGGCGCGATGCTGCCATGACGCA
Source organism: Variibacter sp. (assembly GCA_019689555.1). Lineage (GTDB taxonomy): Bacteria > Pseudomonadota > Alphaproteobacteria > Rhizobiales > Xanthobacteraceae > JADGHE01. The sequence goes on from JADGHE010000006.1 coordinate 30,618, forward strand.
GCCAAGGTAGGCAAAAGCCCGCCGCGAAGGTAATGAAGCCGAACCTGCCCGATCCAACCCAGACAAAAGCTGAGGCCGTTCGCACAGTGAACTACCGCTTCATCGGCAAGTCCCTGCCGCGCTCCGAAGACATCCGCCTCATCCAGGGGCGGGGCCGTTACACCGCGGACCTTGCGCCGCCCAGCGCGGCGCGCCTGTTCATGGTGCGCTCCCCCTATGCCGCCGCGCGCATCGTATCGATCGACGCGAGCGCCGCGCGCGCCATGCCCGGCGTGCTTCTGGTCCTGACCGGCGACAGCCCGGAGGTCGCGTCGCTCGGCACGTTCACCTCGAAGCTGAGGCGCAAGACGCCCGACGGAAAACCCAATTTCGAGCCGCCCTACCGCACGCTCGCCCGCGACCGCGTGCAGTTCGTCGGCGATCCCGTCGCCGCGATCATTGCGGAGACGCTCGATCAGGCGAAGGACGCCGCCGAGGCGCTGCGCATCGAATGGGAGCCGCTGCCGGCGATCACCGAGACCAAGCGCGCCCTGGACCCCGACGCCCCGCAGGTGTGGCCCGAGGCGCCCCGCAACATCTGTTTCGTCTTCGAGGCCGGCGACGAAGCCGCCGTCAACGCCGCCTTCGCCAAGGCCAAACACACCGTATCGGTCACCTATGACATCAGCCGCGTGACCGCCGCGCCGATGGAGACGCGCGCCGCGCTCGCCTTTTACGATTCGGCCGCCGAGGCCTGGACGCTTTACGCGCCGGTGCAGAACCCGCATGCGGTGCGCGAGGAAGCGGCGGACAAGGTGCTCCGCATCGCGGGGAACCGGCTGCGCGTGATTTCCCCCGATGTCGGCGGCGGCTTCGGCCTCAAGGAGGTTCCCGGCCCGGAATCCATTCTGGCGCTCGTGGGCGCGCGCCTCATCGACCGGCCGGTCTTGTGGGTCGCCGAGCGCTCGGAGGCCTTTGCCAGCGATTTCCACGCCCGCGACAACCACTCGACCGCGACCCTCGCCCTCGACGCCGAAGGCCGTTTTCTCGCTCTGCGCGTCGATACGATTGCCAATATCGGGGCCTATATCTCCCTCAACGGTCTCAACTCCTCGACGAACAATCTCGGCGGGCTCTCCGGCGTCTATCGCACGCCGGCGATCTTCACGCGCGTGACCGGCGTCTTCACCAACACCCAGCCGACCGCGCCCTACCGCGGCGCGGGCCGACCCGAGGCCACCTACGCCATCGAGCGCGTCATCGACGTGGCGGCGCGGCGTCTCGGAATGGATCCGGTGGAGCTGCGGCGGAAAAACATGATCGCGCCGTCGCAGATGCCCTACGATACCGGATTCATTTTTACCTACGATTCCGGCGAGTTCGAACGCAACATGGACGACGCGCTCGCGCTCGGCGACTGGGCGGGTTTTCCGCAGCGGCGCAAGGAGGCCGCCGCCCGCGGCAAGCTGCGAGGCATCGGCCTCTCCAACCCGATCGAGATTTCCGCCGGTCCCGTCACCGGAACGCTCTCGGAAAGCGCGGAGATCCGCTTCGACTCGACCGGCAGCGTCACCGTCACCATCGGCACCCACTCGCACGGCCAGGGCCACGAGACGAGCTTCGCGCAGATCGTCGCCGACCTGCTCGGCCTCGAACCGGAGCACGTCAAGGTCCGCTACGGCGACACGGAGCTGATCGAGCACGGCACGGGATCGTTCGGCAGCCGCTCCGCCGTGGCGGGCAGCGTCGTGCTCATCAAGACGGCCGACCGCATCATCGCCCGCGCAAAGCGCATTGCGGCCGCGCATCTCGAGGCGTCGCCCGACGACATAACCTTCGAGGACGGGATTTTCCGCGTTGTCGGCACCGACAAGCAGGTGGGGCTGCGCGAGGTCGCGCGGCTCGCCTACACGCTGCGCCCATCGGAGCTCGACGGAGAGCACGGCCTTGCCGCCAAGATGATGGTGGCGCCGGCGCGCCCGACCTTCCCCAACGGCTGTCACATCTGCGAGGTCGAGATCGACCCCGAAACCGGCGCCTGCGCGATCGTCCGTTATTCCGTCGTGGACGATGTGGGCCGCATCATCAATCCGATGCTCGTCGAAGGGCAGATTCACGGCGGCGTGGTGCAGGGGCTTGGCCAGATGCTGTTCGAGGCAATCGTCTATGACGATGGCGGGCAGCTCCTGACCGGCTCGTTCATGGACTATGCGATGCCGCGCGCCCGCCACTGCCCGAGCTTCGCGTGCCACAACAACGAGGTGCTGACGCCGGTCAATCCGCTCGGGGTCAAAGGCGCGGGCGAGGCCGGCACGGTCGGCGCGCTCGCGGCGGTCGCCAACGCGGTGGCCGATGCGCTCTCCCCGCTCGGGATCGAGCACGTCGACATGCCGTTCACCCCGGAGCGAATCTGGCGCGCCATCCGCGACGCGCGACGGGCGGCGCCGTAACCGGCCGCCCAAGCTGGTCCGGCCGCTCTGCGGCCGGGCGGCACTGCGATCGCGCGTTGCGCCGCCGGGCGAAGCCGCGCCCCTGCGGACGCCCTCTCGCCTTGTCCGCTCGCGCGGCGACCCGCGCGCACCGCGGCTCCCCGTGTGGTCCGCGGCGCCGAACCGGCCGCGTCTCGGCGCCCACGCTTCCCGGGCCGGCGAGCGGCCGCAGCTTCAATGAGTTTCGGTCAGTGGGTCCAGGGCGTTCGGCGGCCGAAGCCGAAATTGTCCGCGTAGGCGATCACCCGCCGCTTCGGCTCCTTGGGCTCCATGACCTGATAGGGAATGCCGTAGCGCTCGCAGTAGGCGACGGCATCTTCCCGCGTCTCGAACCGCAGCTTGACCTGTTGTTTCATATCCGCGGAGCTTGTCCAGCCCATCAGCGGCTCGATCATACGCGGGTGATCGGGCTCGAACTCGAGCACCCAATCCTTCGTTTTCGCAGTACCGGACTGCATCGCCGTCTTGGCGGGCTTGTAGATGCGAGCTGTCATCGAATCGACGGTCTCTTCGTGCCTGGCCGTTCGGACTGGTCGGGGCAGCAGGATTCGAACCTGCGACCTGGAGTACCCAAAACTCCCGCGCTACCAGACTGCGCTATGCCCCGGCTCGCGTCCTGCGTCGGCATTCTGGTGGTCGGGCGGCCGCACGGCGGCGCCCGCATGGATCGCCCCGTCGATACACGCTTCCGTGTGGCCCAGCAACCGCGTTCCCGGCCAGAAGGGTGGCGGGCTTCCCCCCGCCTTCTCCACCGGGCTCGTGCCCCTCGGGCGACGACGGTCATGACCGGGGCCGGGGTTCGGGAGACAGGATCGACCCGATCTCGGCTCAGTGCGAGGACGGCCCGCGCGGGCCGCCATCCGGGTGCACTTCGGCCGCCATGAGCCCCTTGGGACCCGGCCCGTAGCGGACCAGAACGGTCTGCCCCGGCCGCAGTTCCGTGATGCCGTAGCGGCGCAGCGTCTCCATGTGGACGAAGATGTCCGGCGTGCCTTCGCCGCGCGTCAGGAACCCGAAGCCGCGCAGCCGATTGAACCACTTCACCTGCGCGCGCTCGAGACCGCTCGTCGGGGCGATGGTGACGTGGGTTCGCGCCGGCGGGAGCTGGGCCGGATGCACGGCCGTCGATTCGTCCATCGAGAGAATGCGAAAGGCCTGCAGCCCCTTCGGGCGCTGGAGCACCTCGCAGACCACGCGCGCGCCCTCATACGCCGTCTGATACCCGTCGCGCCGCAGGCACGTCACGTGCAGCAGCACGTCAGGCAGTCCATTGTCCGGGACAATGAAGCCGAAGCCCTTGGCAACGTCGAACCATTTGATCACGCCGGTGAGCTCGAGGAGGCTCGCCGTAGACTGTTCAAGGAGCTCCCCAGCCTTCTCAGGTCCGGCCGAAATATCCAAGCCGGGCCCTTTTGGCCCCAGACCCGACGCCATGACGTGGTACGCCGCCGCTTTGCTTGGCGCCTCTTGCGGGCGCTTCAAAGAATCATCCGTAGCGAAGATAACATCGCGAACCAGCGTGGAAAGAAGAAAATGCGTCCGCGGGACGTACTTTCGCCCGCGCCTGTGCACAACTGCAACAGTTCAGCGCTCGGCGAACGGCGCGAGCACCGTTCCGATATCCTGGCGCACGACGAGATCGGCCACAGCGTCGAATTCGGTCGGCTCGCGGTTGATGATGACGAGCCGCGCCCCGTTCTGCTTTGCGAGCAGCGGCAAGCCCGCGGCGGGCCAAACGACCAGAGACGAGCCGATCGCCAGGAACAGGTCGCAGGCCCGCGTCCACTCCTCGGCCCGGCGCATGGCGATCTCGGGCATGGCCTGACCGAACGAGACCGTGGCGGTCTTGATGAAGCCGCCGCATGCGCAGGTGGGCGCCCGCGCGTTCTCCGCGGCGAAGCGTTCGCGCACCCAGTCGATCTCGTAGCGCTGCCCGCAGTCGAGGCAGGTCGCGTAGGTCGTGTTGCCGTGCAGCTCGATGACGTCCTCGGGCGGGATGCCGGAAGCCTGATGGAGGTTGTCGATGTTCTGCGTGATGACGCCGCGCGCCTTGCCGGCGCGATGCAGGGCGGCGAGCGCGCGATGGCCGCGGCCGGGACGCGCCTTGCGGAAGTGCTCCTCCATCGCGAAGCGCCGCCGCCAGGATTCGATGCGCATCTCCTCGCTCGCGAGAAACGCATCGAAGGAAATGGGCGCCATCTTCGTCCAGATGCCGCCGGGCGAACGAAAATCCGGAATGCCGCATTCGGTCGAAATGCCGGCGCCCGTGAACGGCACGATCATCGCGGCCTCGTCGAACATGCGCCGCAGAGACTCGATGGCGGTTTCGAGATCGGGAGCGATCATGTCCTGCCCCGCAAGGCTGACGCCCGGCGACAAAGCGGGTCGTGACGAGGCTGCGACGATTGCGCAGGCCATGCACGCCCTCGTGCGCGGTCAGATCCTCGCTGCGCGCGGTTCGCAATCGCCGGGCCCGGCCGCGCTGAAATATCGTGCTTCCGCCGCGCGTTTCAAACGGGGTGATCTTGACCCCGAAACAGGCTCTGCTTGCGACGTCCACCCGGGGCTAGCCTCCCGCGTCCGACAGCTTTTCGCCGGAGGCATATTTCCATGCGTGGCGCGCTCGACTCCGCCCTTCACGCCGACTTGCGCGCAGCCCTCTTGGCCGACGCTTTCCGCGTCGCGGTCGAAGGCTCGATCAGGAAATCCTCGAGCTTTTTCCCGGCCTTCAGCGCTTCGCGCAGCCACACCGGCTGGGCGCCGCGACCCGCCCAAGTATTGCCGTGCTCGTCGCGGTATTTTGGCGGAACCCTTTTTCCCTTTCGCGGATGCGGTTTCCGCCTGGCGCGACCGGGCGTCGCCTCCCACGCACGCCCCTCGAGCCTTTGCAGCTGCTTTTTCAGCTCTTCCGTCTTTCGGGCGAGCATCGCCGTCACATCTTCTTTCAACTTTAAAAGGGCGTCGATGGACATTGACGCCAAGTTTAGCCCCTTCGCCATGACACACTCCTTCTGATCAGATTGCCTTCATAGCTGCGTCTGGTGAAAAGGCAACCGCGCATAAAGTGCAAAGGTAGCGCTTTTTTGAATAGGTCGTTGCAAAGTCGCTCCCTGACAACCTGCGGGGTAAGTCGCAACAAATCAACGCGATTTCGGCCTGCAGCCGCGTGCGGCGGGAACGCAGTTTCGCGCCGGCGTCGGCTCGATCGGCGGATCGCTTTGCGGAGAAATCGGCTTTTCTGCTATCCCTGTGGCAAGGGCCTACGATGCGAAGCGAACCATTTCTTGGTTTCGACGAGGTAAAGAACCATGCGTTATCTGCACACGATGCTGCGCGTTCGCGATCTCGACCAGGCGCTCGACTTTTTCTGCAACAAGCTGGGCCTGAAGGAGGTGCGGCGCTACGACGACCAAAAGGGGCGATATACGAACGTCTTCCTCGCCGCTCCGGGCGACGAGCCGCGGCTCGCCGAAAGCAAGCGCACGGGCCGCGAGGCCCCGGTGATCGAACTCACCTATAACTGGGATCCCGAAGATTACGGCGAAGCCCGGTATTTCGGCCACCTCGCCTTCGAGGTCGACGACATCTACGCGGTCTGCGAACGGCTGATGAAGGCGGGCGTGACCATCAACCGGCCCCCGCGCGACGGCCGCATGGCCTTCGTGCGCTCGCCCGACAGGCAGTCCATCGAGCTCCTGCAGAAGGGCGATGCGCTGCCGCCGCGCGAGCCCTGGGTCTCGATGCCGAATACCGGCCATTGGTAATAGTCGCGGGCGCCGCGCGTGTCGCGCTTGCCGCCCTTCGCAAAGCCTTTTATATGTCGCCGCGCCTTGCGCCTCCCCTGAATGCGGCGGCGCCGGTGCGCGCCCTTCGTCTAGAGGCCCAGGACGCCGCCCTTTCACGGCGGAAACACGGGTTCGATTCCCGTAGGGCGCGCCATGCGGCCTCGTGACGAGGCGCCTCCGTCAGGCGCGTCGGCGGCGCGGTTGCCTTGCCGCAACGAATCCCATTTTCTGTGCCTGCTTCGCGCATCAGCCGATTTCCGGCTTTCGAGGGCTCGCCGATGCACGCTGCCAGCCGCCGCGACGCGATGCTTGGCGGTCTTGCCTTCGCGGCCGCGATCCTTGCCGGCGCGGGCGAGGCTTTTTCGCGTCCTTCCTTTCCCGAATGGGTCAACGCCTTCCGGGCCCGCGCGCTCGCGCGCGGCGTCTCCGCCCGAACCTATGAGCGCGTGATGGCCGGGCTGCAGCCCGACACCTCCGTCTACGCGCTCGATCGCGCGCAGCCCGAGTTCAACGAGGAGCTGTGGCAATATCTCAACCGGCGTGTGTCCGAGTGGCGCGTGCGCGCCGGCCGGGAGGCGGCTCGCACTCATGCCGCCCTGCTGTCGCGCATCGAGCACGATTTCGGCGTGGACCGCTACGTGATGCTGGGCCTGTGGGGCATGGAATCGGCCTTCGGCGAAGTGGTCGAGAACATGAACCACATGCGCCCGGTTCTCCCGGCCCTTGCGGCTCTCGCCTGGGGCGAGCCGCGGCGGCGCCGCTATTGGGAGCAGGAGCTGCTCAACGCCCTCGTGATCGTCGAGCGCGGTTGGGCGGAGCCTGAGCAGATGATCGGCTCCTGGGCCGGCGCCATGGGGCATACGCAGTGGATGCCCGAAGTCTGGCTCAGCATGGGCGTCGACTACGACCGCGACGGGCGCGTTTCCCCGTTCGGCCGCCCCAACGACGCCCTCGCCGGAACGGCGCGCTACCTCGTCAAGCGCGGCAACTACCAGCGCGGACAGGCCTGGGGCCTGGAAGTGCGACTGCCGGCGGGGTTCAAGACGCATCTCGCCGACGGCGCCACCTGGCGCCCGATCGAGGCCTGGCGGAGACTCGGCGTCAGCCCGGCGAAAGGCGGCGAATTCCCTCCTCTCGGAGTTCGCGCGCGGCTGTGGCTTCCGGTCGAAGGCGGGCCGGCCTTCCTTTTGGGGCAGAACTTCTTCGCCGTGCGCTCGTACAATCCGTCGTTCAACTACACGCTCGCGATCGTGCATCTCGGCGACAGGATCCGCGGCGAGGGAGATTTCGTGCAGAAGTTTCCCGGCAGCGAACGCGCGCTCACGCTCGCCGAAATTCAGGAGGTCCAGCGCCGGCTCACCGCGCTCGGATTCGACACCGGCGGAACCGACGGCCGCGTGGGGCGCGAGACGATGCGCGCGGTCCGCGCCTTCCAGCGCAAGGCCGGCCTGTCGCGGACAGACGGCTACGCCGGCCTCGAAGTGCTGCACCGCCTGCGCCAGGGCCCGTGATCTTCGGCGCGGGTTCAGTTCGCCGCCGGCGCGAGATCGCAGATGCGGATCGAGACCCGTTCGGCGCCTTGCCAGCGGTCGATCGCAAGACTTCCAGCGACATGCGCCGGGCGCCCGCGATGCTCCAGCAGCGCCCGCCCCAGCGGCTGGCCGACGGCGCGAAAGGCGACGCCCTGAATCGTCGCGCCGTCGCGCGCGCGCAGGCGCACGCGCACATGGCCGCCCGCGACCTCCTCGGCATAGGCGATGGTGTGCCCCGGCAGCGCAAAAACGGGCTCGGCATTTCCCGAACCGTAGGGCCCGGCGCGGTTGACCAGCGTCACGAGCTCACCGGTCGCCGCCGCAGCGGCGAGCGCGCCGTCGATCGCGAGCGCATCGTTGCGCCGCGCGATCTCGACCGCCGGCCCGAGCCGCGACTCCACGAAGGCGCGAAAGGCCGCGAGGCGATCGCGCCTCACCGTTATGCCGGCCGCCATGGCGTGGCCGCCGCCTTTCAGCAGCAGGCCCTCGGCGACCGCCTCGCGCACCGCATGCCCGAGATCGGCGCCGACGATCGAGCGGCCGGACCCGGTTCCCACGCCGTCGACGCCGAACGCGATGGCGAAGGCCGGTCGGCCGAATCGTTCCTTCAGCCGCGCGGCGACGAGGCCGACCACGCCCGGATGCCACCCCTCCCCCGCGGTCACGACGACCGCGCTCTTCTCCGCGCGTCCGAGCGCCGCTTCCGCCTCCGCTTCGGCTTCCGCCAGGGTCGTCTGCTCGATGGCGCGGCGTTCGGCGTTGAGGCGGTCCAGCTCGGCGGCGATCGCGCCCGCGCGCGCGGGATCGTCCTCGAGCAGCAGCAGCGTACCGAGATCGGCTCTGCCGATGCGCCCGCCGGCATTGATGCGCGGACCGAGGAGGAAGCCGAGGTGCCACGGCTCGGGAGGGCCGGCGAGCCGCGCCACGTCCATCAGTGCGGTGAGACCGACGTTCTGCCGACGCCGCATCGCAAGCAGGCCCTTGGCGACGAAGGCGCGGTTGAGCCCGACGAGCGGCGCCACGTCCGCCACCGTGCCCAGCGCCACGAGATCGAGCAGGCCCAGCAGATCGGGCTCGCGGCGCGGCGCGGTCCAGAAGCCGCGGCGGCGCAGTTCACGATTGACGGCGACGGTCGCCAGAAACACGAGCCCCACCGCCGCCAGCGCGTTGAGCTGCGAAAGGTCGTCGAGGCGGTTCGGGTTGACGACGGCGACCGCCGGCGGAAGCTGTTCGTCCGCCTGGTGGTGGTCGATCACGATCGTGTCCATGCCGCGCGCCGCGGCCCGCGCGAGCGCGTCGGGACTCGTGGTTCCGCAATCGACAGTGATCAGCAGCGTCGCGCCGCGATCGGCCAGCGCGTCGACGGCGGCGATGTTGGGGCCATAGCCCTCGAACAGCCGGTCGGGGATGTGGATCAGAGGCTCCAAGCCCACCCAGCGCAAATAGCGGGCGAGGACCGCCGCGGAGGTGGCGCCGTCCACATCGTAGTCGCCGAAAATCGCGATCGTCTCGCGACGCTCGATGGCGTCGGCAAGGCGCAGCGTCGCCTTCTCCATGTCGGCGAGCACGTAGGGGTCCGGCATCAGCGCCCGGAGGCTGGGATCGAGATATTCGGGAACCGAATCGATCGCGACATTGCGGCCCGCGAGGATGCGCGCGAGCAGCTCCGGGACCCCGTGTTTCTGCGTGATCGACAGCGCCTGCGCGACCCCGCGTTCGTCGAGCCGGTCCCGCCACATGCGGCCGCAGACGGAGCGTTCGACGCCGAGAAAGGGACGCGGCCTCGGCGAGCCTCCGCCGGCCGCCACCGCCATCACCGACATGCCACGCCTCGCAAAGGCGAATCAGAAATTTCTGCGATAGTGGATGAAGCTCGCGCTTGCGGCCACACAGTGGCCTGGAGATGGCGGGCGCTGCCTGCGTGGATAAGCCGGCAGGCGCGGAGAGCGTCACGTGAGCGGAAATCACGCGATTTTCCGTGTCCCGGATGCATTGCAGAACCTGCGCGCAGCGCAGCGCCGCGCGCGGGACACGTCGTCGACACTCAAACAGAACCCGCTCTAATCGAGATGAAACTTCTCGAACTGGCGGTGTTCCGCGCGAATCCAGCGCACCGTTCCGGTGACAGAACGCATGACCACGGTCTCGGTCGTGATCACGTCGGGGCCGAACCTCACGCCGCGCAACAAGGCCCCGTCGGTCACGCCCGTGGCGGCGAACAGGCAGTCCCCCTGCACCATGTCTTCCATGGAGTATTTCTTGCTCGGGTCGGTGATGCCCATCTTGGCGGCGCGCTCCCGCTTCTCTTCGGTGTCGAGCACCAGGCGGCACTGCATCTGACCGCCGATGCAGCGCAGCGCCGCAGCCGCCAGAACGCCTTCCGGCGCGCCGCCGATCCCCATGTAGATGTCGATGCCGGTCGTCGCCGCGTCCGCGGTGTGGATCACGCCGGCGACGTCGCCGTCGGTGATCAGACTCACCGACGCTCCGGCCCGGCGCACGGCGGCGATCAGGTCGGCGTGACGCGGCCGGTCGAGAATCAATGCGGTGATGTTCTCCGGCTTGACGCCCTTGGCCTTCGCGAGCGCGCGAATGTTCTCCTCGGGCGGCGCGTCGAGATCCACGACGCCCTTCGGGTAGCCGGGCCCGATCGCGATCTTTTCCATGTAGACGTCGGGCGCGTTGAGCAGCGTGCCGCCTTCCGCCATCGCCATCGTGGCGATCGCGCCCGGCATGTTCTTGGCGCAGAGGGTGGTGCCTTCGAGAGGGTCCACCGCGATGTCGACGCGCGGGCCGGTGCGGCGCCCGACTTCCTCGCCGATGAACAGCATCGGCGCCTCGTCGCGCTCGCCCTCGCCGATGACGATCGTGCCGTGGATCGGCAGCTTGTTGAGTTCGCGCCGCATGGCGTCCACGGCGGCCTGATCGGCGGCCTTTTCGTTGCCGCGCCCCCGCAGGCGCGCCGCCGATACGGCGGCGCGTTCCGTCACCCGGACGATTTCGAGCGTCAGGATACGCTCCAGGACTTGGCTTGGCTGGATCTCGATCGTCGGGCTCATCGGCGCATCCCCTCTTCCAGTCTTCAGGTCTTTTCGATGCGAATAACCTGCGGCGTTCCTGCGACTACTCCGGCGGCCTGCACGGCCGCAAGCGCGCGGCGCACCGCATCCTCAGTCGTCGCGTAGGTGATCAGGATGACCGGAACCGGGGCGGCCACGCTGGCCGGGTCGTCGCCACCGTGGGTGGCGGTGCCCGGCCGGCGCTGAACGATCGACTCCAGCGAGATATGCTCGTCGGCCAGGTGGCGGGCGATGGTGGCAGCGGTGCCGGGGCGGTCGAGCGCCATCAGACGAATATAATAGCCCCCCTCGTGCCGCTGCATCGGCAGTTTTTCGCTTCTTTTGAGTCGCTTCGCGGAAACGCCGAACGGCAGAGCCCGCTCCCCGCGGGCGATGTCGGCGAGATCGGAGAGCACGGCGGAGGCGGTCGCCGCGCCGCCGGCGCCGGGGCCCGCAAGGGTGATCTCGTGCGCCGCGTCCGCGTCGATGGCCACCGCATTGGTGACGCCCATCACCTGGGCGATCGCGGACTCCTTCGGCACCATGGTGGGGTGGACCCGCTGCTCGATTCCGGCGGCCGTCTTGAGCGCGACGCCGAGGAGCTTCACGCGGTAGCCGAGCTGGTCCGCGGCCTGGAGGTCCTCCGGCGTGATCGAGGCGATGCCCTCGACATAGACCGCGTCCGGGTCCGGCGCGATGCCGAAGGCGAGGCTCGCGAGGATCGCGAGCTTCTGCGCCGTGTCGTGCCCCTCGATGTCGAAGGAAGGGTCCGCTTCGGCATAGCCCAGCCGTTGCGCATCCTTGAGGCATTCGGCGAAGGAGAGGCCCTCCCGCTCCATCCGCGTGAGGATGTAATTGCAGGTGCCGTTCAGAATTCCGTAGACGCGGGAAACTTCATTTCCCGCAAGGCTTTCGCGCAAAGTCTTGACAATTGGGATCGCGCCCGCGGCCGCCGCCTCGAAGTTGAGCGCGACGCCAGCGCGTTCGGCGCGCTCCGCGAGCGCGACGCCATGGGCGGCGAGCAGCGCCTTGTTCGCCGTGACGACGGACTTCCCCGCCGCGAGCGCCGCCTCGACCGCGGCCTTTGCCGGATCGCCCGCTCCGCCGATCAGCTCGACGAAGACGTCGATCTCCGGATCGACGGCGAGCTGCCTCGGATCGTCGAACCAGCGCAGGCGGCTCAGATCGACGCCCCGATCCTTGTGCCGGTCCCGGGCGCTCACCGCCACCACCTCGAGCGGCCGGCCGCAGCGCGCGGCCAGCGGCTCGCGGTGCCGGTCGATCAGGCGGAGCACCGATGCCCCGACCGTGCCCAGCCCGGCGAGGCCCACTTTCAGCGGAGAAGCCATCATCAAAACTGCAGAGACGGGCGCCGAAACGTTCAGCGCCGCGTGGCGAGAGAGACCACGTTGTGCAATTTTGTCGGCGCCGTTTCAAGGAACCGGCGGATGTTGCGCGCAGCCTGACGAATCCGCTGCTCGTTCTCGACCAGCGCGATGCGCACGTAGCCTTCCCCGTGCTCGCCGAAGCCCACACCGGGGGAGACCGCCACCGACGCGTTCTCCACCAGGAGCTTCGAGAACTGCAGGCTGCCCATCTCGCGGAACGGCTCAGGGATCGGCGCCCAGGCGAACATCGAGGCCGAAGGCGCCGGCACTTCCCAGCCCGCCCGGGCGAAGCTCTCGACGAGGCAGTCGCGCCGGCGGCGGTACGTATCCCGCATCTCGCGGATGCAGTCGTCGGGGCCGTTGAGCGCCGCGGTCGCGGCGACCTGGATGGGCGTGAAGGCGCCGTAATCGAGATAGGACTTCACGCGCGCCAGCGCGGCGATCAGCCGCTCGTTGCCGACCGCAAATCCGATGCGCCAGCCGGGCATGGAATAGGTCTTGGACATGGAGGTGAACTCCACGGTCACATCCATGGCGCCCGGCACCTGCAGAACCGAGGGCGGCGGCGTACCGTCGAAATAGACTTCCGCGTAGGCGAGATCGGACAGAATGAAAATGCCGTGCCGCTTCGCGAAGGCGACGAGCTCGCGATAGAAGTCGAGGTCGGCCACGTGGGCGGTCGGATTGGACGGGTAGCAGACCACGACCGCGATCGGCTTCGGGATCGAATGGACGATCGCCCGCTCGAGGGCCTCGAAATACTGCGGGGTCGGCGCGGCCGGCACCGAGCGGATGACGCCGCCGGCCATCAGGAAGCCGAAGGCGTGGATGGGGTAGCTCGGATTGGGGACGAGGACGACATCGCCCGGCGCCGTGATCGCCTGGGCGACATTCGCGAATCCCTCCTTCGAGCCGAGCGTCGCGACGATCTGCGTTTCGGGATTGAGGCGCACGCCGAACCGGCGCTCGTAGTAGGCGGCCTGGGCGCGCCGCAGCCCGGCGATTCCCTTCGACGCGGAGTAGCGGTCGGTGCGGGGCTTGCCGATCGTCTCCTTGAGCTTCTCGATGACGTGGCCCGGCGCCGGCAGGTCCGGGTTGCCCATACCGAGGTCGATGATGTCGGCGCCGGCGTTGCGGGCGGCCGCCTTGACCTTGTTCACCTGCTCGAAGACGTAGGGTGGCAGCCGCCGGATACGATGGAATTCTTCCATAACGATGGCCCCTTACAGCCACATCAAGAAATCTTGCCCGAAGCCCACGCAACTGACCGGGCGCAGCCTCGCACCCGTCCGCACCTAAATGACGCGATGCGCGCCGGACCGCAACGGTTTGTTGCGTTGCGGCAGGCTCTGAAGCCGCGGAAGCCGCACGCCCCCAGGGCCGCCGTCATCGTGCCCCGGCTCGGTTAATTTGCTCCCTCTTTTCCTGGGCCGCCCGCGTGCGCGCCGCCGCCAGCTCGGCCTCGATCTTGGCGCGCTCGGCCGGCGCGAGCGGCTTCGTGGCCGGGCCGGCGGGCGCATCCGCCACGCGCGGAAAGTCCGGGATGACCGCGGGGGCGGGCGGGGTTTGGTCGGGCTCGCCGATGACGGGCAGGCTCCCGAGGATCGAGCCGCAACCGGACAGCACCCCCGCGCCTAAGAGGCCGATCATCGCGCGGACCGCCATTCCGCGTCCCCATCGCGGCGCCGCATGCCACCGTGTCTTGACCATGATCGGTAAGCAAAGTCGCGCAAAGCAGATGCAAACCCGAGGGAGCAAGGCTTGAGCACCATCTAGACGACTAATATGTCTTAACCAAGGATACTGCACGCGGCATGGCCGCGGCCAGGCGGGGCGGACGATGACAGACAAGGCGCCGAACGCGCCGATCAACACCGGCGGCGTCGATTACGAAGCGCTCGGCCGGAATCTCGCCCGCATGTTCGAGGAAGGCGGCCGCGCCCTCGCCGCCTATTTCAAGCCGCGCGAGCAGGGGATCATAAGGGACTCCGCGGCCGAATGGACCGACGTCGTCAAGACGCTCGGCAAGGTGCTCGAATATTGGCTGGCCGACCCGAACCGGGCGGTCGAGCTACAGGCGACGCTCGGGAAGGCCTATCTCGACCTGTGGGCGGCGGCGGCCAAGCGGATGACCGGCGAGAGCATCGAACCGTTGGTCAAGCCCGACCCGCGCGACCGCCGCTTTTCCGACCCCGACTGGTCGCAAAACCCTTACTTCGACTTCCTCAAGCAGGCCTATCTGCTGACCAGCCAGTGGGCGCAGCGGCTCGTCGTCGAGGCCGAGGGCCTGGACGACCACACCCGGCAGAAGGCGGAGTTCTACGTGCGGCAGATCGCCAATGCGCTGTCGCCGTCGAACTTCGTGCTGACCAATCCGGAGCTGTTGCGCGAGACGCTGTCCACGAACGCGGAGAATCTCGCGCGGGGCATGCACATGCTGGCGGAGGACATCGCCGCCGGAGGCGGCGAGCTGCGGATCCGCCACTCCGACCCCAGCCAGTTCGAGGTCGGGCGCAATCTCGCCATCACGCCCGGGAAGGTGATCTACCAGAACGATCTGATGCAGCTCATCCAGTACGCGCCGAGCACCGAGAAGGTGCTGAAGTGGCCGCTGCTGATCGTTCCGCCCTGGATCAACAAGTACTACGTGCTCGATCTCACCCCCGAGAAGTCCCTCATCAAGTGGTGCGTCGAGCAGGGCCTCACCGTCTTCGTGATCTCGTGGGTGAATCCCGACGCCCGGCTCGCCAAGAAGGGCTTCGAGGAATACATGCGCGAAGGGCCGCTGGCCGCCCTCGACGTCATCCAACAGGCGACGGGGGAACGGCGCATGCATGCGGCCGGCTACTGCGTTGGCGGCACGCTTCTCGCGGTCACCCTCGCCTACATGGCCACGGTGAAGGATCGGCGCATCGCATCGGCGACCTTTTTTGCGACTCAGGTCGATTTCACCTATGCGGGCGACCTCAAGGTTTTCGTCGACGAAGACCAGATCGAAATGCTCGAGCGGCGCATGGCCGAAGTCGGCTACCTCGAAGGCCGGAGCATGGCCACGGCCTTCAACCTGCTGCGCTCGCACGAGCTGATCTGGCCTTACGTCGTCAACAACTATCTCAAGGGCAAGGAGCCGCTGCCGTTCGACCTCCTCTACTGGAACTCGGACGCGACCCGCATGCCCGCGGCCAACCATTCCTTCTATCTGCGCAACTGCTATCTCAAGAACGCGCTGAGCCGCGGCGAAATGGAGATCGCCGGCAAGCGGCTCGATCTCGGCAAGATCACGATCCCGATCTACAATCTGGCGACGCGGGAGGATCACATCGCCCCGGCGCGGTCGGTCTTCCTCGGGTCGCGGTTCTTCGGCGGGCCCGTGCGCTTCGTGCTGTCCGGGTCGGGACACATCGCCGGGGTCGTCAATCCGCCGAGCCTGGGCAAGTACCAGTACTGGACGGGCGGAGAGCCCGTCGGCGAGCTCAACGACTGGCTCAGCATGGCCCACGAGCACCCCGGCTCCTGGTGGCCCGACTGGCTCGCATGGCTGCGCAAGATCAACGCCGCGGAAGTGCCCGCGCGCGAGCCGGGCGGCGGCAAGCTCACGCCCATCGAGGACGCGCCGGGCAGCTACGTGAAGGTGCGCTGCTGAGCGGCGTGAGGAACCTCGGGCGAGCCGGCACGTTCAGACGGCGAAACGGCGAGACGGCGAGACGGCGAGACGGCGGATGGAAATGCGGAAAGCGGAGGCCCCCGATCCGTTGAAACAATTCACGACACCAGCGAAATCCCCCGATGGCGGGGTCGAAAAGCCGGCGCCGGGGCGGCGTCTGCGAGCGCGCTGACCGTGGTTTCATCGGGGCGATGATCCTGCACTTCGCTTACGGATCGAATATGAGCCGCGAGCTGATGCACGCGCGCTGCCCGGGCGCGCAGGCGCTCGGCGTCGCGCAGCTGGACGGCTTTCGCTACATCATCACGCGCGACGGCTACGCCTCCGTCGTCCCTTCGCCGGGCAGGACCGTCCATGGCGTTCTGTGGCGGCTCACGGCGCGCGACCTTGCCGCGCTCAACGCCTACGAAGGCGTCGACAGCGGCCTTTTCCGCCCCTGCTGGCTGCCGGTGCGGTATCGCGGCCGGCGGGTGACCGCGCTCGTCTATCGCGGGCGCAGCCGCGCGACGGGGCGTCCCCGCCCCGGCTACCAGGACCGCATCGTCCTTCCCGCCGCCCGCTCCTGGAACCTGCCCGAGCCCTACGTCGCGGAGCTTTCCCGCTGGGCGCCCCCATTCGGGCGCAATGCCCCGCCCCTTACCCATCCGGCAAGCCTGCCATGAGCCCCGGCGAGACGGTGGTGCGGCACATCGTCGTGCGCGGCCGCGTGCAGGGCGTCGGCTATCGCGCCTGGGTGGAAAACGAGGCGATCCTGCGCGGGCTCGATGGCTTCGTCCGCAACCGGCGCGACGGCTCCGTGGAGGCGCTCTTTGCCGGTCCGCCCGAGGCCGTGGCAGAGATGGTGACGGCCTGCCGGCGCGGCCCGGCGGCCGCGCACGTCCCCGCGCTCGAGGAGAAGGCGGGCGATCCGCGCCTCCTCGCCCAGCGCCGGCCGGGGGAGCGATTCTCGGTGTTGCCGACTCTGTGAAGCCGGCATCCGGCGGGCCGATGTCGGGCGGGCCGAGATCGTCCGCCGGCTCCGTCGCCCCGAAGACCTTCTCGAACTCGGCCCTGAGCACCGCATCCACCTCCGCCATGCTGACCGGCAAGCCGAGGTCGACGAGGCTGGTCACGCCGTAGCGCGAATCGGCGATGCCGCACGGCACGATCGCCGAGAAGTGCGAGAGATCGGGATCGACGTTGAGGCTTATGCCGTGCAGCGTCACCCATCGGCGCACGCGGATGCCGATCGCCGCGATCTTGTCCTCGCGGCCGGGCCCCTTTTCGGGCCGCCGCACCCAGACGCCGACGCGGTCCTCGCGCCGCTCGCCGCGCACGTTGAAGAAGGCGAGCGTGCGGATGATCCATTCCTCCAAGGCCGCCACGTACTGGCGGACGTCCGCCCCGCGCCGGCGGAGATCGAGCATCAGATAGGCGACGCGCTGGCCGGGCCCGTGATAGGTGAGCTGCCCTCCCCGCCCGGCGGCGTGAACGGGAAACGGGAGGCCGCGGGCCTCCTCCGCGCGGGCGCTGGTTCCGGCCGTATAGAGCGGCGGATGCTCGAGCAGCCAGACCAGTTCCGGCGCCCGCCCTTCCGCGACGGCCGCCGCCCGCGCGTCCATGACCGCGAGGGCGGTTTCATAGGCCACGGGCGCGCCGCTCACCCGCCACGCGATTCGCGGGCCGGGCATCGGCTTCAAAACCGTCGCTAGGTCTGCGCGTGCGTTAACCACCTCGTAACCATATCCGTGCTGACTGCTGCCGCGCTGAATCATAGGCGGGACTGCGAAGGTGGCAACGCTCGATACCGTTTCGGTCGACATCGCCGTCGTCCTCGGCAAGACGGTGATGCCGATCCACCAGGTGCTGCGGCTCGGTCGCGGGGCCATCATCGAGCTCGACGCGACCGAAAGCGACGACGTGCAGATTCTGGCGAACAACCTGCCGGTCGCCCGCGGCACGGTCGTCGTCAACGGCAACCGGATCGCCGTCGAGGTCAAGGAAATGCTGCCGCGGGCGCCCGATCACCGTTGAGAGAAGCGGGCGGGCCCTTGTTCCGAAAGATTCGATTTGTTACATGCTCGCCGTCGCCTGACGCGGAGCCCTCCGCTCCCCAGGCGCAAGGTCCTGTTCGCGGCCGTGGCGGAATTGGTAGACGCGCTAGCTTGAGGTGCTAGTGGGTAACACCGTGGAGGTTCGAGTCCTCTCGGCCGCACCAACCCCGAAATTTCCGAAAAATACCGGCTAGGGCTGGGTGTAGCCCCAGTTGAGCAGGCGTGGCCAGGCGACGAGGTCGCCCGCGCGCGGGGAGACGTTGTCCTCCCGCGCCGAAGCCGCACGGACGCGCGCCGCCCGCGGAGGCCGCTGCGGCGCGGCCGCCTGGGCGGGACGGGGCGCCTCCACCGCCGCCCGGTGCTCCGCGGCCGCCGGTTCGGGCATGAAGTGCCGGCCGCCGAAGACGGACGGCAGATTGAGGTCGGCGAGGCTCGGGGCGGGAAGGGCATCGGCCACGGCCGTCGCAGCGGCCGTCGCGCCAGGAACCGGCGGCCAGACCGCCGGCGCGCCCGAACGGTGGGTGAGGCCTGCCTGCGAGACCGTCATGGCCGGGCCCCGGCCATCGAACGAGGCGATCTCGAAGCTTTCCGCCAAGGGATTCGGGAAGCCGAAGCTCAGGGCGCTCGGCGCCGAGAGCGCGGGCGGCTCGTTCAAGTTCTTCGGGAGGACGACGGGCCATACCGGCACGCGGGCCCGATGAAAGACCCACGCCTGCGGCTCGGTGACCGTCTTGGGCCGGTCGGGCCCGGCCGGGACTACATGGACGATGCGGTAGCCCCGCGCCTTCAGTTCGCGCAGCAGCTCCGGCAAGGCCAGCACGGTGACCGGCTGGATGTCGTGGAGCAGGAGGATTCCCCTGCCCTTCTGCTCGAGACGGCTCAGGGCGCGCTCCTTCACCTTCTCGGCCGAGATGCGCATCCAGTCGTCGGCGGGGAAGTCCGCGCTCCAGGTCATGAGGCCGCGCTCGGCGAGGTAGCTCTCCATCCCCTTCGAATTGCCGAGGCCGGGAAAGCGGAAGAACGGCGCAAGCGCGCGCGGATCGCCGAGCGCGGCGCCGACGGCGCCGATTCCGTCCTCGATCTCGGCGACCGCCTTCTCGTGGGTGAGACGGCGGAAGGAGTGGGGATGGCTGTGGCTATGGGTCGCGACCGTGTGCCCGGCGTTGTAAACGCGGCGCACCCAGTCGGGATAGGCGCGGGCCATGCGGCCGACCATGAAAAAGGTCGCCTTCACGCATTCCGAGGCGAGGACCTCGAGAACGCGGCCGGTATGCGGAGGCAGCGGCCCGTCGTCGAAGGTGAGCACCACCTCCTTGTCCGCGAGCGGCAGCGATTCGGCATACTGCATCGAGCCGATGCGCGCGTGCTCGGTCGGATCGACCGCGATCACGCGGCTCGTTCCGATCGCGTCTGGATTGCCTGGGCATGAGGTAGAGGCGTGGCCGACGCCCGAATTGAAGACACAAGCCGCCAGAATCAGGGCGGCGAAACACCGCAGTCCCACGAACCAGCCCCCCGCATTCCCAGCAATTCAAACGTCCGGCGCCAGGCGGTTATGGCGCGATGCTAGGCGGGGGCAAATAAGGAAATCGTTAAGCCGTTAAAGTCTGTCGTGGACATTTCGTAAAAGACGCTGTGTGTGATCGGGCGGCGACAATCGCGTCAGCCGATTGCCACCTCCGTCCCCTCCGCGTAGAAGCCGGGGCCTATTGCCCCTACCCGACCGCTCTGGCGAGGCCCGACATGCTCGACGACAAGCTCGCGGCCACGGCCGAGACTCCCGACCCGCTGCGGGACGAGGAGGGAGCGATCCGCAGGGCGTATCTCGACCGCGTCGCCGCCGCGATCGAAGCCGGCGACCGCGACACGCTGTTGCGCATCGTCGGCGAACTGCACGAGGCCGACGCCGGCGATCTGATCGAGGCGCTCGACCCCGCGCTGCGGCCGCGGCTGGTCGAACTGATGGGCAGCGCCTTCGACTTCACCGCGCTGACGGAGGTCGACGACGCGATTCGCGAGGACATCCTCGATAGGCTGGCGCCGAGCACCGTGGCGGCCGGCGTGCGCGAGCTCGACACCGACAACGCCGTGTACCTGCTCGAGGGGCTCCCGCAGGACAAGCAGGCCGCGATTCTCGGGGAGCTGCCGCCGCGGGTCCGCACCGCGCTCGAGCGCAGCCTCTTCTATCCGGAGGACTCCGCCGGCCGGCGCATGCAGACGGAGTTCATCGCCGTGCCGCAGTTCTGGACGGTCGGCGATGCCATCGACTACATGCGCGAGACGCCGGATTTGCCCGACCGTTTCTATGAGATCTACGTCGTCGACCCCGCCTACCGGCTGCTCGGCACGGTCGCGCTCGACCGCCTGCTGCGCGCGAAGCGGCCGGTGCCGATCGCCGACCTGATCGACGACGAGCACCGGCGCGTGCGCGCGACGGAAGACCAGGAGGAAGTGGCGCGCATGTTCGAGCGCTACGACCTCGTCGCGCTCCCGGTGGTCGACGACGCCGACAGGCTGGTCGGCGTCATCACCGTCGACGACGTCGTGGACGTGATTTCCGAGGAGGCGGACGAAGACCTGAAGGCTCTCGGCGGCATTCAGGCAGAGGAGGAGCTGTCGGACTCCGTCTGGGACACGGTCAGAAGCCGGTTCCCCTGGCTGTTCGTGAACATGCTCACGGCCTTTCTCGCCTCGTTCGTCATTCGCCAGTTCGAGACTTCGCTCGAGAAGATGGTGGCGCTCGCGGTTCTCATGCCGATCGTCGCCAGCATGGGCGGCAACGCCGGCACGCAGACGATGACGGTCGCGGTGCGCGCGCTCGCCACGCGGCAGCTCGGCCGCGGCAATGCCTGGCGCGTCATCCGCCGCGAGCTGTTCGTCGGGGTCATGAACGGGCTCGGATTCGCCGTGATCATGGGCGTGCTCGCCGCCGCCTGGTTCCAGGTGACCGATCTCGGCCTGGTCATCGGTCTTGCCGCCATCACCGTTCTGACCGCCGCGGCGCTCGGCGGCATTCTCATTCCGCTGCTCCTGGAGCGCATCGGCGTTGATCCCGCAGTCTCGTCGGGCCCGTTCGTAACGACGGTCACCGACGTCGTGGGCTTCTTCTCGTTCCTCGGCATCGCGACGCTGTGGTTCGGCCTGCGCTGAGCGCAGGCTGCGTTGCGCCGCGCGCACCCCTCAGGCGATCGTGACGCCGCCGTCGGCGACGATCACCTGCCCGGTGATGAAGCTCGCCGCGTCGGACGCGAGGAACGTCGCGATTGGCCCGATCTCCTCCGGTCGCCCGATGCGGCGGAGCGGCGTCTCGGCTTCGCGCTTGGCAAGCCGCTCGGGGTCCTCCCACAGCGCGCGGGCGAAGTCCGTCTTCACGAGCCCCGGGCAGATCGCGTTGACCCGCACATTGCGCGGCCCCCATTCCACCGCGAGGTTGCGGGTGAGCGCGAGGTCCGCCGCCTTCGAGATGCCGTAGGCGCCGAGCATGCCGGTGCCGCGCAGCCCGGCGATCGACGAGATGATGACGACCGCGCCCCCTCCCCGCTCCGCCATGCCGGGGATCACGAGGTTGCAGAGCCAGAGATTGCTCTTGACGTTCGTGCCCATCACCTTGTCGAAGGCCTCGTCCGAAATCTGCGCGAGCGGGCCGTAGACCGGATTGACGGCGGCATTGCAGACGAGAATGTCGATGCGCCCCCACCGCTTGTTGGTTTCGTTCACCAGCGTCTCGAGGTCGGTTTTGCGCGAGACATTGCAGGGCACGGCGATCGCCTCGCCGCCGATGTCGCGGATGCTCTGCGCCACCGTCTCGCACACCTCGCCCTTGCGGCTCGAAATCACCACCCGGGCGCCGCGCACGGCCATCGACTCGGCGATGGCGCGGCCGATGCCCTTGCTCGATCCGGTGATGACGGCGACCTTGCCGTCGAGACTGAAGGGATCCTTCATCGCAGCCGCCCCGCATTGTCCCCCGGCGTCCGATACTTTGCGAGTTCGAGCTTGGCGACCGTCTCGCGGTGGACCTCGTCCGGGCCGTCCGCGAGCCTGAGCGCCCGCGAGCGCGCATAGGCATAGGCGAGATGGAAGTCCTGGGAGACGCCGGCGGCGCCGCAGACCTGGATGGCGCGGTCGACGACCTTCTGCGCGACGTTCGGCGCCACCACCTTGATCATGGCGATTTCGGCGCGCGCGGCCTTGTTCCCCACCGTGTCCATCATGTGCGCCGCCTGCAGCGTGAGCAGACGCGCCTGCTCGATCTCCATGCGCGACTCCGCGATCCAGTGCCGCGTCACGCCCTGCTCGGCGATGGTCTTGCCGAAGGCGGTGCGCGACATGGCGCGCCGGCACAGGGTCTCCAGCGCGCGCTCGGCCACGCCGATCGAGCGCATGCAGTGGTGAATGCGGCCGGGGCCGAGCCGGCCCTGCGCGATCTCGAAGCCGCGCCCCTCGCCGAGCAGGATGTTGGAGACGGGCACGCGCACGTTTTCGAAGACGACCTCGGCGTGGCCGTGCGGCGCGTCGTCGTAGCCGAAGACCGTCAGCGGCCGGATCACCTTCACGCCCGGCGTGTCGAACGGCACGAGGATCATCGACTGGCGCTGATGGCGCGGCGCATCCGGATTGGTCTCGCCCATCACGATCGCGATCTTGCAGCGCGGGTCCATGGCGCCCGACGACCACCATTTGCGGCCGTTGATGACGTACTCGTCGCCCTCGCGGCGGATCGCGGTGCGGATGTTCGTCGCGTCCGAGGAGGCGACGTCGGGTTCCGTCATGGAAAAGCAGGAGCGAATCTCGCCTTCGAGCAGGGGCGTGAGCCAGCGCCTCTTCTGCTCTTCCGTGCCGTAGCGGAGGATCGTTTCCATGTTGCCGGTGTCGGGCGCCGAGCAGTTGAACGCCTCGGGCCCGATCGGCGAGCGCCCCATGATCTCGCACAGATGCGCATATTCGACATTCGTCAGCCCGTCGGGGTCCTCGCTCTTGGGCAGAAACAGGTTCCAGAGCCCCTGGCTCTTCGCCTTCGCCTTCAGCTCCTCGATGATCGGCGGAATCGCCCAGCGCGTCGGCAATTCGGCGAGCTGGCGTTCGTACACCTCCTCGGCCGGGTAGACGTACTCCTCCATGAAGGCGGTCACCCGCTGGCGCAGCTCCTCCGCGCGGCGGGACAGGGGGTACAGCATGGACGGCTCTCCTGGGGTTGACTCGGCGCTCAGG
Organism: Variibacter sp.; assembly: GCA_019689555.1. Classification (GTDB taxonomy): domain Bacteria; phylum Pseudomonadota; class Alphaproteobacteria; order Rhizobiales; family Xanthobacteraceae; genus JADGHE01. Next base: position 53,758 of record JADGHE010000006.1, read on the forward strand.
CGGCGATCAGTCCGCCGGCCTCCGCGAGCTTGGACAGGTGATGATCGGCGTCCCCGAACATGAGGTCGATCATCGTAACGCGCTTGAAGTAATGCCCGACCTTCAGCTCCATCGTCATGCCCACGCCGCCGTGGAGCTGGATCGCCTGCTGCCCGACGAATTTCCCGGAGCGGCCGATCTGCACCTTGGCGGCGGAGACGGCGCGGGCACGCTCGGCCGCGTCGTCCTCCTGCGCCATCATGGCCGCGAACATGGCCATGCTGCGCGCCTGCTCGAGCGCGACGAACATGTCCACCGCCCGATGCTGCAGCGTCTGGAAGCTGCCGATCGGAACGCCGAACTGCTTGCGCGTCTTGAGATACTCGACCGTCTGCGCGTGCATCGCGCCCATGGCGCCGACCGCTTCTGCGCAGAGCGCCGCGATCGCCGTCTCGACCGCGCGCTCGATCAGCGGTAAGCCGCCCTCGGGGTCTCCGATCACGCCTTGCGGCTCGACGCGCACGTCCTGCAGGGCGACCTCGGCGGCGCGCAGGCCGTCCTGCGTGCGGTAGCCGCGGCGCAAGACGCCGGGGGCGCGCGCATCGACGAGGAAGAGGCCGATGCCGCCGCGATCGCGCGGGCCGCCCGCCGTTCGCGCGCTGACGATCAGCCGATCGGCGCTGTCTCCGTGCAGCACCAGGCTTTTCTCGCCGCTCACGACCCAGGCGCTGCCGTCCTTGCGCGCCGTCGCCGCAACATTCGCGAGATCGTAGCGCGCCTGCCGCTCGGCATGGGCGAAAGCGAGAAACAGGCGCCCTTCCGCGATGCGCGGGAGCACGTCCGCCTTGAGCGCCTCGTCGGCGCCGCGCTGAACCAGGCCGCCGCTGAGCACCACCGTGGCGAGATAAGGCTCGAGCACCAGCGCCTGGCCGAACGCCTCCATGACGATCATCGTCTCGACCGGCCCGCCGCCGAAGCCGCCGTATTTCTCCTCGAACGGCAGGCCGAGCAGGCCGAGCTCGGCGTACCGCGCCCACATCTCGCGGCTGAAGCCTTCCGGCGTCGCCGCATAGCGCTTGCGCGCCTCGAAGTCGTAGTGCGCCGCGAGCAGGCGCTCGATACTGTCCTTGAGCAGCTGCTGCTCCTCGGAAAGGTCGAAATCCATGCCCCTCACCTCAAATGTGTCATTGCCCGCCCGGCCGGCGCGGTGCGCGCGGCCGGCCGTCACAGCCCCAGGATCGCCTTGGCGATGATGTTCTTCTGGATTTCGTTCGACCCGCCGTAGATCGAAGTCTTGCGCCAGTTGAAGTAGAGCGGCGCGATTGGCCCCGCATAGTCGGGGCCGATCGGCGGCTCGTTCCAGCCCTCCTCCGGCTCCGGCTGATACGGCAGCGCATAGGGGCCGATCACCTCCAACAGCAGCTCCGTCGTCGCCTGCTGGATTTCCGAGCCCTTGAGCTTGAGGATGGAGGAGGCGGGGTCCGGCTTGCCGCGCTCGCGCTTGCCTTCGGCGGCGACGACGCGGAGCTGCGTCATTTCGAGCGCCTTCAGCTCCACCTCTACGGCGGCCAGCTTCTCGCGGAAGCGCGGGTTCTCGATCAGCGGGCGGCCGCCGTCCGTCTCCAGCGCGGCGAGCTCGCGGATGCGGCGGATGCGCTGCTTCGAGACGCCGACGCGCGCAATGCCCACCCGCTCGTTGCCGAGCAGGAACTTGGCGTAGTCCCAGCCCTTGTTCTCCTGCCCGACGAGATTCTCCACCGGCACGCGCACGTCGTCGAAGAAGACCTCGTTGATCTCGCGCCCTCCGTCGAAGGTCTGAATCGGCCGCACGGTAATGCCCGGCGACTTCATGTCGATGAGCAGGAAGGAAATGCCTTCCTGCTTCTTCGCCGCCGGATCGGTGCGCACGAGGCAGAAGATCCAGTCGGCGTACTGCGCGAGCGTGGTCCAGGTCTTCTGCCCGTTGACGACGTAGTGGTCGCCGTCGCGCTTCGCGCTCGTCTTCAGCGCGGCGAGGTCGGAGCCGGCGCCGGGCTCGGAAAAGCCCTGGCACCACCAGTCGTCGAGATTGCGGATGCGTGGCAGGAATCTCTGCTTCTGCGCCTCGCTGCCGAAGGTGTAGATCACCGGCCCGACCATGTTGACGCCGAACTGCAATGGCTGCGGCGCCGGCGCCTGCTGCATCTCGTCGAGAAAGATGTATTGCTTCATCGGGCTCCAGCCGGTGCCGCCGTATTCCTTGGGCCAGGCCGGCACCGCCCAGCCCTTGGCATTGAGAATCCTCTGCCAGGTGACGATGTCCTCCTTGGCGAGGCTGCGCCCCTCCTCCATCTTGCGGCGGATGTTGGCGGGCAGCGCGGTGTGGAAGAAGGCGCGCACCTCCTGGCGGAAGGCCTTCTCCTCCTCGGTGAAGCGCAGATCCATCGTCCTTCCTCCTTGTCCGCCCGGGGCCTCGCGCGTGTGCGCGGGCCGGCTCAGGCGATCTCGAACAGGCCGGCCGCGCCCATGCCGCCGCCGACGCACATGGTAACCACCGCGCGCCGGGCGCCGCGGCGGCGGCCTTCGATCAGCACATGGCCGGTGAGCCGCGCGCCGCTCATGCCGTAGGGGTGCCCGATGGAAATGGCGCCGCCGTTGACGTTGAACTTGTCGGGATCGATGCCGAGCCGATCGCGGCAATAGAGCGTCTGGCTCGCGAAGGCCTCGTTGAGCTCCCACAGGTCGATGTCGTCGATGCGGAGTCCGTGCCGCGCCAGCAGCTTCGGCACCGCAAAGACGGGTCCGATGCCCATTTCGTCGGGCTCGCAACCGGCGACCGCGAAACCGACGAAGACGCCGAGCGGCTCGAGGCCCCGCCGCTCCGCCATCGCGCGCTCCATCACGACGCAGGCCGAGGCGCCGTCCGAAAGCTGGCTGGCGTTGCCGGCGGTGACGTATCCGCCCTCGCGCACGGGCTTGAGCGCGGCCAACCCTTCCGCGGTCGTATCCGGGCGGTTGCCTTCGTCCTTGGTCAGGGTCACCGCCTCCATGTGCTCGGCCTGGGTCTCCTTGTCGACGACCTTCTTCACGCTCGGCAGCGGCACGATCTCGTCGTCGAATTTGCGGGCCTGCTGCGCGGCCGCCGTGCGGCGCTGGCTTTCGAGCGCGTAGGCGTCCTGCCGCCCGCGCGTGACGCCATAGCGGGCGGCGACGATGTCGGCGGTCTCGATCATCGACATCCACATCTCGGGCTTGCGCTCCTTCAGCCACTCCTCGTAGACGGGCTTTTGGCTGCCGTCCTGGACGAGGCTGCAACTCTCGAGGCCGCCGGCGACGATGACGTCCGCCTCCCCGCTCATGATGCGCTGCGCGGCGAGCGCGATCGTCTGCAGGCCCGAGCTGCAGAAGCGGTTCACCGTCATGCCGGGCACGCTGACCGGCAGGCCGGCGCGGATCGCGCACAGCCGCGCGATATTGTGTCCGGTCGCCCGTTCGGGCAGCGCGCATCCCATGATGACGTCGTCGACCTCCCCGGGCGCAAGGCGCGCGCGCTCGACCGCGTGCCGGACGACGTGGCCGCCCAGGGTCGCGCCGTGCGTGGCGTTGAACGCCCCGCGATAGGCCTTGCCGATCGGGGTGCGGGCGGTCGAGACGATGACGGCTTCGCGCAATGGGGCCTCCCTTGTTCGACACGCCGCAGGCTCAGGCGCTGCGGCGGACCTGCTCCTGACGCTTGCGGCGCTCCTCCTCGCGCAGCTCGACCTTCGACAGCTTGCCCACGGCGGTGCGCGGCAGGCTCGGGCGAAATTCCAGCGCCGTGGGCATTTCGTGCCGGCCGACCTTGTCGGCCAGAAACGCCTGCAACTCTTCGAGCGTGAACCCCGGTGCGCCCTGACGCAACTTGACGAAGGCCTTCGCCGCCTCGCCGCGATAGGCGTCGGGCACGCCGATCACCAGCACCTCCTCGACCTGCGGATGCTCGTAGATCGCCTGCTCGATCATCTGCGGGTAGACGTTGAAGCCGCCGGAGATGATCATGTCCTTCTTGCGATCGACAAGATAGAAGTAGCCGTCCTCGTCCATGTAGCCGACGTCGCCGGTGAGGAAAAAGCCGTCGACGAAGGCGGCCGCCGTCTCCTCCGGCCGGTTCCAATAGCCGGGCGTGACGTTCGGGCCGCGGATGCGGATTTCCCCGATCTCGCGCGGCGCAAGGCGGCGGCGCGGATCATCGAGCGCCACGACGTCCATCTCGATGCCGGGCAGCGGCAGACCGATCGCGCCGGTGGGCACGGGGCCGCTCACAGGCAGCGCGGCGCCCGGCGAGCAGGTCTCCGTCATGCCCCAGCCGCCGCGCAAGGCGTGACCCGTCAGCCGCTCGAAACGCTCCGCGACCTCCACCGGAAGCGGGGCCCCGCCGGAGCTGCAGCGCGTGAGCGAAGAGAGGTCGCGCGTCTCGATGCCGGGATGATTGCAAAGCGCGATCCACATCGTCGGCACGCCGTTGAAGATGGTGGCGCGCTTGACCTCGATGTCCCTGAGCGTCGTCTCCACGTCGAAGCGCAGGCGCAGCAGGATCTCGTTGCCGAGCCGGATGTGGCGCAACAGAACGGTCGTGAGCGCGTAGACGTGAAACAGCGGCAGCACGCCGATGACCTTCTCCTGCCCGACGCGGAGCTGGCCCTGCCCTCCCTGCCAGGCGTCGTAGATCGCCTGCGCGCTCGTTAAGTTGGCGTGCGTCAGGATCGCGCCTTTCGGCAGGCCGGTGGTGCCGCCCGTGTATTGCAGCACCGCGATGTCGGACGGCGTAACGGCGGGCCATTCGGGCGGCGGCGCCGCGCCTTCGACGAAGCGATCCCAGGCGACGACGCCGGCGCGCGCGGGAACGGCCGTCGTCGGATGGGGCGCGGGCCCCCAGGCCGCATCGTCGCCCACGATCACGCGGTCCACCAGACCGGCGTCGAGGAGCCTCAGCGCCGTCGGCAAAAGAGCGCCGATATTCGTCGTCACCAGCGTGCGCGCGCCGCTGTCGGTCAGCTTGTGGGCGAGCTCGCGCTCGGCGTCGAGAGGCGAAAGATGCGTGATGCGCGCGCCCGCCTTCAGGCCGCCGAAGAAGGCGAAGGGATGGTACGGCGTGTTGGGCAGGTAGAGCGCGAGCGTCGTGCCGGGGCCGATCCCGGCGCGCAGAAAGGCGGCGGCCGCCCGCTCCGCCTGCTCCCGTAAAGCGGCGAAGCCGATCTCCCGGTCGCGGTACTCGATTGCCGTCTTGCCATTGAAGGAGGCCGCCGCCTCGTCCAGCATCGCCGGCAGCGTGCCGACCGCCATCGGCGCGTCCCAGCGCACGCCGGGCGGATACGACTTTTCCCAGGGAAATGGCCGTTGCGCCATCAGGCCAGCGCCTTGTTGTCGGCGACGAGCGACGAAAAGCCCCTGCCCTCCGCGGCGAGGCGGCGGAGCAGCGGCGCCGGCTCGAGCCGCGCGTCCTTCGCGCGCGCGGCCATCTCCGCGAGACGGTCGCGGATATAGGCGAGACCGACCTGGTCCGCATACAGCATCGGGCCGCCGCGCCAGACCGGCCAGCCGTAGCCGTACACCCAGATCACGTCGATGTCGCTCGGACGCCTGGCGATGCCCTCTTCCAGGATGCGGGCGCCCTCGTTGATCATCGGGAAGATCAGGCGCTCGAGAATCTCGTTCTTGTCGATCGAACGGCGCTGGATGCCGAGCCGGCGCGACGCATCGAGGATGATCTGCTCGACTTCGGGATCCGGGATCGGCGTGCGCGAGCCGTTTTCGTAGATGTAGTAGCCGCGGCCGGTCTTCTGCCCGTAGCGGCCGAGATCGCAGATCGCGTCCGCAATTTCGGCGCGGATGCCCTGGTCGCGGCGGGAGCGCATGCCGACGTCGAGGCCGGCGAGATCGCTCATCGCGAACGGTCCCATGGGCAGGCCGAACTCCACGAGCGCGCCGTCGACGTCCTGCGGCAGCGCGCCTTCGAGCAGCAGGCGTTCCGCTTCGATGCCGCGCGCGCGCAGCATGCGGTTGCCGACGAAGCCGTGGCACACGCCGACCACGACCGGCACCTTGCCGATCCGGCGGCCGACCGCGATCGCCGTCACCAGCACGTCCGGCGCGGTCTCCTGGCCGCGCACGATCTCGAGCAGGCGCATGACGTTGGCCGGGCTGAAGAAATGCATGCCGAGCACGGAGGACGGCCGCTTCGTCGCCTGCGCGATGACGTTGACGTCGAGGTAGGAGGTGTTGGTCGCCAGCACCGCGTCGGGCTTGGCAATGCTGTCGAGGAGGCCGAAGACCTCCTTTTTCACCTCCATCGTCTCGAAGACGGCTTCGATGACGATGTCGGCGTCCGCGATCTTCGCAAAATCCGTCGTCGGCGCCATGAGCGCGAGGCGCTTGTCCATCTCCTCCTGGGTGAGGCCGCCGCGGCGCACCGTGTTCGCGTAGTTCTTGCGGATCGTGTCGAGCCCGCGCGCGAGCGCCGCGTCCTCCTTCTCAACCACCGTGACGGGGATGCCGGCATTGGCGAAGCACATGGCGATGCCGCCGCCCATGGTCCCGGCGCCGATGACGGCCGCCTTTCTGATCTCGCGCGGCTTGGTGTCGGCGGGAATGTCCGACACCTTCGCGGCCTCGCGCTCGGCGAAGAAGATGTAGCGCTGCGCCTTCGACTGATCGCCGGCGACGAGGCGCGAAAAGATCTCGCGCTCGCGCTTGAGCCCCTCGTCGATCGGCAGTTCGAAGGCCGCGCGCAGCGCCTCGACGGCGCCGGCCGGCGCGTGCATGCCGCGCGTGCGCCTGGTGTTGGCGGCGACGAGTTCGTCGAACTTGGCCGGGTCGGCGCGCAGGGGCGCGAGCTTGTCGCTCCTGTCGCGGATGCGCGGCAGCGGCCGTTGCGGGGCGACGCGGCGGGCGAAGGCGACGGCGGCGGCGGAGAGGTCGTCGCCTGCCAGCTCGTCCACGAGGCCCAGCGCATGCGCCTCCCCGGCAGGGATCGGCTCGCCGGAGAGGATCATCGGCAAGGCCTTGTCCATGCCGATGAGCCGCGGCAGGCGCTGCGTGCCGCCCGCGCCCGGAATGATGCCGAGCTTGATCTCGGGCAGACCGAGGCGCGCCGTCGGCGCGGCGACGCGGTAATGGCAGCCGAGCGCGAGTTCGAGCCCGCCGCCGAGCGCTGTGCCGTGAATGGCGGCGACCACCGGCTTCGGCATGTCTTCGAGCACGGCGATGATTTCGCCGAGGCCCGGCGGCTGCATCGGCTTGCCGAACTCGGCGATGTCGGCGCCGGCGACGAAGGTGCGCCCCGCGCAGGCGACGACCACGGCGCTCGCGCCCGCATCGTCGCGCGCCCTGCCGAGCGCGTCCTTCAAGCCCGCGCGCACGGCGTGGCTCAGCGCGTTCACCGGTGGATGGTCGATGGTGATGACGGCGACGTCACCGTCCCGCCGCAGATCGACGACCGAACTCATACCGTCTCCTCCCTCGCGCGGTTTCCCCCCGCGCAAATTTGCGCCGCGGCCTTATGCCCTCGGCTTCACCTCCTCCAGCATCCGCAGGAGCGTGGCGTTGAACCGATCCGGCGCCTCATACTGCACCCAATGACCCGCGCCCGGAATGACCTCGAACGGCGCGCCCGGCCGCAGCCGCTGCAACAGCTCGCGCCGCTCCTCGACATAGGGCGCGGCGGTCGCGTCGTATTCCCCCCAGATGCCGGCGAGCGGCACGTTCGTCGCTTCCAAGGCCGTGCGCAACAGGCTCGTGCGGGCGATGCGGCGGCTGCGAAAGCGCGCGCGCTCGGCATTCTGCTGCTGAAGATGGACCGCCAGCGGGTCGATCTTCGCCTTGTCCCAGATCATCAGCGTGGCGACATTGGCCCGGTGCGCCTCGCGCCGCGCCTCCGGCGTGACGAGGTTTCGCCACGCCCGGAGATCCATGGGCTCCCGCTGCAGGCCGAGGCCGGCCGCCCCCACGAGAACGACGGCGCGGATCGGCACGCGCCCCTGCTGGGCGATCAGGCCGCACACGATGCCGCCGAAGGAGAAGCCAGCAAGCGTCACCGGCTCCCCGCCGGCAAGCTGGCGCAGGCCCGGCGCCAAAGCCTCGGCGATCGCCTCCGCGGTCGGGGCGGGCGCGTCGCTCGAGTCGCCGTAGCCCGCCATGTCGGCGGCGAGAACCCGGTAGTGCCGCCCCAAGGCCTCGACGTTGCGGATCCAATGGGTCCACGAGCCGAACCCGCCGTGCAGCAGCGCCAGCGGACGCCCCGCCCCGAAGCACCGCCACGCGATGGTGCCGCCCTCGAACGGTGTATCGATACGTTCCGCGCGGGATTCGACCTCGGCGACGATCTCTGCGGGCGATGAGGTCGACGCCTTCCACTGCACCCGGGCGTCCAAGGGACCGCTCTCCATCCTTCTTCAGACTGCCGCCGGTCTTGGCCGGCCCGCGGCCACGCTAGCGCGGGGAACGGGCCGAAACAACAAGGCGCGCGTCGCAGGTCCGCCGGGCGGGCGCAGGAGGGTTGCGCGCGCCGGCCGTGCGTTCAAGACGCCTCCGCCGCCTGCGGGGTCTCCTCCCCGCGCCGCGCGGCGGGCTCGAGGTGGAACTGGGCGGCCGCAAGCTCCGCGAAGCGGCCGCCGCGCCGCAGCAGCTCGTCGAAGGTGCCGCTCTCGACGATCCGCCCGTGGTCGAAGACCAGGATGCAATCCGCATTGCGGACAGTCGCGAGCCGGTGGGCAATGACGAAGGTCGTGCGGTTGCGCATGGCGGTGGCGATGGCGGCCTGGAACTTCGCCTCGGTCACGGCGTCCATGGCGCTCGTCGCTTCGTCGAGGATGAGGATCGGCGGGTCCTTGAGCAGCGCCCGCGCGATCGACAGACGCTGGCGCTCGCCGCCGGAGAGCGCCCGGCCGCGTTCGCCGACCGCGGCCGCCAGGCCGTTCTCGCGGTCGATGATGTCGAGCGCCTGGGCCTGGCGCGCCGCCTCGCGCATCTCCTCCTCCGTCGCGTCGGGCTTTCCGACGCGCAGGTTCTCGGCGATCGAGCGGTTGAACAGCAGGGTCTCCTGAAAGACCACCCCGATGTTGCGGCGGAGCGCCGCGAGCTTGATGTCGCGGATGTCAATGCCGTCGATGCGAATGACGCCGGCCTGCGGATCGAACGCCCGATGCAACAGCGCGAGCGCCGTCGACTTGCCGGCCCCGGTCGCCCCTACGAGCGCCACGCACTGGCCCGGCTCCGCCTTGAAGGTCAGGTCGCGCACGGCCGGCATGCGGCCGTCGTAGGAGAACGAAACGTTCTCGAATTCCACCCGTCCGCGCAGCCGGCCGGGGTCGATCGCATCGGGCCTGTCGCGCAGGGCCGGCGCGGTGTCGAGCACGTCGAAGAATTCGCGCAGCCGCGGCGCGTTCATGAACAGGCCGTTGACGAAGCCGACGGCCTGTTCGAGCCGGTGGATGATCATGGTGGCGAAATTCATGAACATCACCACCTCGCCGAGCGTGGCGAGCCCGCGCGCATGCAGAAAAGTGCCGACGATGATGATGACGAGGATCGTCAGCGTGGTCCCCGCCCGCGTCAGCACGGTCAGCACCGCCCACCACGACAGCACCGGAATCTGCGCGGCGAGCAGCAGATTGACCTGCTTTCTGAGCTCGGCCACCTCGGCCTCGACGCGGGTGAAGCTCTGCACCAGCGCGACATTGCCGAGTGCATCGGAGGCCCGCTCCGCCACGTCGGAATATTTGCGTTCGACCGAGCTCTGCAACGACTCGGTCTTCTTGAGCATCCCCGCCGTGAGCGCCGCGAACACAACGCACAGCGCGATCAGCAGCAAGGCGAGCCGCCAGTTGAGATAGATCGAAAGCGGCAGCAGCACGATCAGCGACACGAACGTCGCGAAGTGCTCGCGGAAGAAGCCGAGCCACAGCCACCACAAGGCGTCGGTGCCCTGCAGCATCACCTTCATCAGCCGGCCGGAATGGGTCGTCCCGTGAAAGGAGAGCGGAAGCTGCAGCACGTGCTCGAAATAGGTCGTCAGGACCGCCTGCCGGCGCCGGTGTGCCAAGCGGTCGGCGTGCAGCGCAACAAGCGTGCCGGAAACGATGGCGAAGATTCCGAACCCGACCCAGGCCGCGAGCAGCATCGACAGATGCGGCCAGTCGAGCGTCGCGCCCTTGGCCTGCGCGCCGGCGAGCACGTCGATGACCCGGCCGAACAGGATCGGCTCGGCGAACTGGGCGGCGACGAGCGCCACATTGCCGATCGCGAGCATAAGCCCGAGGGAAGTTTCCGGGCCGAGCAGGTCGATCACGCGGCGGTAAAGCCGCAGCAGGCCGAGGGCGCCGCCGCTCTGGGCCTGCCGTTCTTCCAGGAGGGGTGCAGTCGCTGTCATGCCGTTCGGCGCTGGCCTCTCTGTCGATGGCTGCTCAACCGCGCAGCATGCGCATGAGAACCGTATCGCGGCGCACGAAATGATGGAACAACGCGGCACCGATATGGCCGGCCAGCAGCAGCGCGAGGGCAATTCCCAGCCATCTGTGGCCCGTGAAGAGAACGTCCGAGAGCGCGCGGTCCTCCGGCCAGATCGGCGGCAGTTCGAAAAGCCAGAAGAACAGGACCGGCGCCCGGTAGGCCGAGGTTGCGACCCATCCCAGGATCGGCTGCACCACCAACACGGCATAGAGCAGTCCGTGCGTCGTCCGCGCCGCCAGCCGCTGGAGGGGCGGGATGTCGTCCGGCAGAGGGGGCACCGTGTGCGTCAGGCGATAGGCAAGCCTCACCGCCATGATGGGAATGAGCAGCAGCCCGAACGACCGGTGCAGATGGAACAGCAGGTCCTGCGTCGGCCCTTCGGGCATATTCGCCATGAGGATTCCGGCTGGAATTTGAAACAGAACGATCGCCGCCGTCGTCCAGTGCAGGGTACGGGCGACGGCGGAGTAGCCCTGCACGTCTGTCGCCGGGAGAGCGTGCGCCTGGATCATGGTGTGGCTCTCCTCGATCCCTCGCCTGCTGCGCTAAGGTTCGGAGGTCGGCTGCAGCGCGTCGGCCTCGTCCTCGGCCTCAACGAATGCCCCGTCCAGCCAATGCCCCGCCTTCGCCGCCTTGGCGGCGAGATAGCGGCGGTTGTCGGGATTGATCGGCGCCTGAAGCGGCATGCGGCCGACCACTTCCACCCCCGCCGCGTTCAGCGCCTCGAGCTTGCCCGGATTGTTGGTCATCAGCAACACGCGGTTGCACCCGATGATCCGCAGCATGCGCGCGGCAATGGCGTAGTCGCGCTCGTCGTCCTCGAAGCCGAGCGCGGTATTGGCGTCGACGGTGTCGAGGCCCGCGTCCTGCAGCGCGTAGGCGCGCATCTTGTTGGCGAGGCCGAGCCCGCGGCCCTCCTGCTCGAGATAGAGAATCACGCCGCCTCCCGACTCGGCGAGCCGCGTGATGGCGAGCTGAAGCTGCGCGCCGCAGTCGCAGCGGCGGGAGCCGAAGACGTCGCCGGTGAGGCACGCCGAGTGCAGTCGGACGGGGACGGGCTTCTGGAAGTCGGGCTCGCCGATCACGACGGCGACGGGGCTTCCCCCGCCGGCATCGCGAAAGACGTGAAACCATGCCGCGACACCCTCGCGCAGCGGGACCTGGGCCTTGCTCGCGAGCGTCACGGAGTGGGCCAGTCGGCGGCGGAATTCCTGCACCGCGTCGGCGCGCACGGAGATCAGCCGCGGATCCCGGGCGATCGCGCGCGCGGCCGCGGAGTCGGCCACCAGCAGAGCCGGCAGCCGCGTGGCGAGCTTCGCCAGTTCGAGCGCCGCGACGGTGGCGGAACTCGCGGTCCGATAGTTCACGGGCGTCTTGCCGCCGATCTGTGTCGCAAGCGACCAGATCGACGCCAAGTCCGCCTGCCCGCTGAGTTCGATCAGAACCGGCGTCGTCACGTCGAGGCCGAGCCGGCGCGCGCGCCGGCTCGTGACCGCGAGCCGCAGCTCATCCCGACCACAGGAAGCCCGCAGGGCCGCGATGGTCGTCGCAGACGCGCCGTCGAGAGGCAGGGTCACCACGCGGTCGGCGCCCGCGGTCACCTCGACCGGCCGGCCGGCGCGGAATTCGGCAAGGCCGCGCTGAACCGCAATCTCGTCCGCCCCGCCGAACAGTTCCAAATCGGCCCCTTGGATTTCGCTTGCCATTCCAGACGTGGTCCCAATTCGCAGATGCGAGAACCCCGGAAAAGGGCCGCTAGTCCTGTTCCTGGCGCCCTCAATCTATGCCAACTTATGCCGCCACTTCAAAAAGTGCGCGGGACCAGCGTGACGAAAACAGGCCACGCCCCTCCGGGGGATCCGGGACGCGAGCGCCCTGCGGGAAGTGCTCCTCAACCGCTCGAACGCGCGGACGGGGCGTCCTGGGCCGCGACGCTTGCGGCGATGCGCACGCCCGGAAGCCCGATCCCGCCGCCCTGGACCGACCTTTTCGCCCCCCTCGTCGCGGGCGCCGTGGACGACCTGATGGTGATCGCCCAGATCGGCCAGTCGCTCGACGGACGGATCGCGACCCAAAGCGGCCACTCGCATTACATCAACGGCGACGAGGGTCTCGATCATCTGCATCGGCTGCGCGCCGTCGTCGACGCCGTCGTGATCGGCGTCGGCACGGTGCGCAGCGACGATCCTCGCCTCACCGTGCGGCGCGTGCCGGGGCCGCAGCCTGCGCGGGTGATCATCGACCCGCAGGGGCGGCTGCCCCCGACCGCGCGCGTGCTCGCAGCCGACGGCGTGCGGCGGATCGTCGTGCGGGCCGCGGGCGTGCACACCCCGCTGCCCCCGGGGGTGGAAACGATCGAGCTGCGCCCGGCCGCGGGCTTGCTCGATCCTGCGGCCATCGTCGCGAGCCTCGCGGCGCGCGGCCTGCGGCGCATCCTCGTCGAGGGCGGCGCGAGCACCGTCTCGCGCTTCCTGGCGGCGCGATGCCTCGACCGCATGCACATCATCGTCGCGCCGATCATTCTCGGCTCGGGGGCGCAGAGCTTCGCCCTGCCCCCCGTCGACCGCGTGGAACAGGCCCTGCGGCCGCGCATGCGGGCGCATATCCTGCGCAACGACGTGCTGTTCGACTGCGATCTCTCGCATCAGAGGGTGGTCATCGGCCACGCGAAGAAATCCATGTGACCGACGCGCAGCGTCGAGCGGCCGGCGCCGACGAGGTCGCGGCGGCGGGCAAGCCAGTCCTGCACTCGCGAAAGCGGCACGACGCCGACCGCCTGCGCGGCCTGCGCCCAGCCGGCGAGGAGCTGCATCTGTATCTCGCGATCGGTCGGCGCGAATTCCCAATCGGAACGTCCCGCGCTGACGGTGTAGCCGACCCGCTGGAACCGCTTCATCGCAAACGGGGCGGCGCTGGGGCCGAGCGCCGGGCCGAAGCCCTTGTCGGTGAGCTGATGGCGGTTCACGGCGGCGATCACGCGCGCATCGAGCGGGTCCGGCGGGGAGAAGGTGACGCGTCCGTCGTAGATCAAGGCCGCATAGACCGGGAGGCGGCGCGTCGCCGCTTCGACCGCGAGGCGGTCGACCCAGACATCCGAGACCAGATCCAGCAGGGCCGAAGCGGTGACAAGGTCCACGGGACCATCGAGCGCCAATTCGAGGTCGCGCGCGAGATCGAGCGCGATCCGATGCACATGGGCGCCGGGCGGCTGTTCGGTCGGCCGCGTGAGCAGCCCGAGATTGTTGTCGTAGAGGCGCCACGTCTGCCGCCCGGGCAGGTGCGACGCAATCGCCCGGAGGGTGGAGCCCGTGCCGCAGCCGAGATCGGCGACCGTGATCGCGAAGCGATCCTTGAAGGCGGCCGCCACGGCCTCGAGCACGGTGCGGTTGCGCGCGGCGGCGTCGTAAGGTTCGCGCAGATCCAGCCATTCGGCGGAAAAGACGCTCATGCGGCCGCCTCCAGCACGCCGGCGAAGATCGTCGCGGTGTCCTGCCAGGTCGGAAGCCGCTGCGCCGCCGCCCACGCGACTTCTCCCCAGCGCCGGCGCGCCTTCCGGTCGGTGACGGCAAGGCGCAGGGCGGCCGCCAGGGCCGCGACGTCGTCCGGGGGGACCAGCAGGCCAGCGCCGGGCGGCACCGTGGTGGGAATTGCGCCCGCCGTGGTTCCGATCACCGGCAGGCCGTGGGCAATCGCTTCCGAGAAGGCCATTCCGTATCCTTCGAAGCGGGAGGCTAACACGAAAAGATCCGCGGCCTCGTATCGTTCCGCGAGATCGGCCGCACTGACCGCCCCGGCGAGCACAACCCTTTCCCCCAGCCCGAGACGGCGGACCTCGCGGGCGATCGCCTCGGCCGTCGGGGGGCTGCGGTCGCGATCGCCGACGATCACCAGACGCCAGTCGAGATCGCGGAGACGGGCCAGCGCGGCCAGCAGCACGTCGTAACCCTTCCGCGGCACCAGCGCGCCGACCGCCAGCAAGCCGACGCAAGCCCCTCCTCCGCCGCTTGCGCGCCGCACCCGATCGGCGCCCGGCGGCGCAACGGTGATGCGCTCGCGCGGGACGTTATAGCCGGCCGCCAACAGCTCCGCGGTGGCGGCGCTGGTGACGACCACATGGCGCACGGCGGCGAGCGCCGCGCGCTCGCTTGCCCGCAGGGCCTCGGCCCGCGCGGGGGCCAGGCCGGTTTCCAGAGCGAGCGGATGGTGCACGAGCGCGATCACCGGCCTTCGCCCGCGCAAGGCCGCGGCGGCCTCGGGGAGCACGCCGAGCGCCAGCCCGTCCACGACGAGGGGCTCCCGGCCGGCATGGCCGAGCAGCGCCGCGAGCGCGCGGGCGCGAACTCCATCGCCGGCTTCGGGAAATCCTTCGCCGAGATCGAGCACCTCGACGCGCCAGCCCAGGCTTCTCAGCTCGGCGATGACGCGACGATCGTAGGCGTATCCGCCGGTCGGCGTATCCAGGCTGCCGGGAACCGCGAAGACCGCCGCCGGCTTCACCACACCGGCGCCTCGTAGAAGGCGCGCGCCAGCGGCGATTCCGCGATCGTGACGCGGATCGCCGCGATCTCGCGCCCGTCGCGGCCGAGTTTGCCTGCGCGCACCGCATCCGCCAGGCGATCGAAGACATAGCGCGTCAAAAATTCGGTCGTCGTGTTGACGCCGGCGAACTGCGGCAGCTCGTCGAGATTGCGGTAGTTGATCGGCGCGAGCGCCGCCTTGAGGACCTCGAAGGCGCGGCCGATGTCGACGACGATGCCGTTGGCGTCGAGCCGCTCGGCCAGAAAAGCCGCCGAGACCGTGAAGGTCGCGCCATGCAGCGCCTGCGCGGGGCCGAAGATCTCGCCGCGAAACGAATGGGCGATCATGACGTGATCGGACACCTCTACGGCGAACACGGGGTTCTCGTCCTCCGTGGATCAGCCGGCGTCGGCCGCCGGGTAGCGGATGACCTGGCATAGCACACCGCCGCCCGGCTTAAGGATGGCCGGCAGGGCCGCGGGCAGCGCGCGGAAGTCAATCGGCGGGGCGAGCAGCCCGTCGAGGGCCGGATCGGCGAGAAGGGCGAGCGCCGCCACGAGCCTGCGCGCGGGGGTCCAGCGGGCCCGGTGCGAGGGGGCGATGCGGCCGACCTGACTCGAAACGATCCGCAGCCGACGACTGTGGAATGCCTCGCCCAGCGGGACCGGGACCTCGCCCGTCCCGTACCAGCTCAGTTCCAGCACGGTCGCCTCTTCGCCGGCGAGGCGCAGGGCGGTCGCAAGGCCGGCGGCGGTCCCGCTCGCATGGATGACGAGGTCGCAGTCCTGCGGCGCCTCGCCCGGGGAGGCGAAGGCCACCCCGAGCGTCCGCGCGACCGTGGCGCGGCCGGGATCGACATCCACGAGGGTCGTCTGTGCACCCGGCAGGCGGCCGCACAACCAGGCGCACAGGCATCCGACCGTGCCGCCCCCGACCACCGCGATGCGGTCCGCCGGGGCGGGCGCCGCATCCCACACGGCGTTGAGCGCCGTCTCCATGTTCGCCGCCAGCACCGCCCGCGCGGCGGGCACGCCGTCGGGCACAGGCACGACCGACTCCGCCGGCAGGGTGAAGACGCTCTGATGCGGATGGAGCGCGAAAACCATGCGGCCTTCAAGGGCTTCCGGCCCCTGCTCGACCCGGCCGACGGTCGCGTAACCGTATTTCACCGGGAAGGGAAAGGTCCCGGCCATGGCGGGACCGCGCATGCGCTCGTATTCGCTCGGCGGCACCCGCCCGGCAAACACCAGCCGCTCGGTCCCGCGGCTCAAGGCACCAAAATGGGCGCGCACGCGCACCTCGCCGTGCAGCGGGGCGGGCGCCCGCTCCGACCGGATTTCGGCGCGCCCCGCAGCGACGTACCAGAGCGCCTCGGCTGGTTCCCCCCTGTCGTCTGCCCGCACAAAGGCTCCGTGTGGTTGGACTTTCTGGCCCCCGGATCGGTATATCTTATATCGGCACAGGGGTTTCACGTTTTTTTCATGTCCGATCTGGCGGAGGAACTGGGTGGCGCGTTTGCGGCGCCCGGACGACGGCCGGCGCTGTTGCGCCGGCGGCTGCTGTTCGCCCTGCTCGTCGGCACGACGATCGCTGGTCTGCTCTGGCTGTTCGGCGCCGCGCTCTCGGCGGGCGGCCTCGACGCCATCGACCTTGCGCTGCTCGTCCTGTTCGGCGTGACGCTGCCGTGGACGGTCATCGGCTTCTGGAATGCGACCATCGGCTTTCTGGTGATGCGCTTCGCGCCGGACCCGGTCGCCGCGGTCGTCCCCGCCGTCACCCGCCTGCGCGGCGACGAGCCGATCACGGCCTCGGTCGCGCTGCTCGTCTTCATCCGCAATGAAATGCCGGCGCGCGTGCTGCGCAACATCGAGGCGATGCTCGATGGCCTCGCCGCCGCGGGCGTGGGCGAGCGCTTCCACCTCTATGTGCTGAGCGACACCAGCGACCCGGCCATTGCGGCCGCCGAAGAGGCGAGCTTCGGCGCGCTTGCGCGCGCCTGGGACGGCCGCATCCCGGTCACCTACCGCCGGCGCGCCGATAATGCGGGCTTCAAGGCCGGCAATCTGCGCGACTTCTGCGTGCGCTGGGGCGACCGGCACGATTTGGCGGTCACGCTGGACGCCGATAGCTTCATCCCGGCGGACGCCGTTCTGCGCATGGTGCGGCTGATGCAGGTCGCACCGGAGATCGGGATCTTGCAAGGGCTCGTCGTCGGCATGCCGTCGACGAGCGCCTTTGCGCGCATCTTTCAGTTCGGCATGCGGCTCGGCATGCGCTCCTATACGATCGGCAGCGCCTGGTGGCAGGGCGATTGCGGACCGCACTGGGGGCACAACTCGGTTTTGCGTCTCAAGCCGTTCATCGCGCACTGCCACATTCCGCCGCTGCCGGGAAACGGCCCGCTCGGCGGACACGTACTGAGCCACGACCAGATCGAGGCCGCCTTGATGCGCCGCGCCGGCTACGAAGTGCGCGTGCTGCCGGAGGAGAATCTCGGCTGGGAGGAGAACCCGCCGACGCTCATGGAATTCATCCGCCGCGATCTGCGCTGGTGCCAGGGCAACATGCAGTACTGGCGCTTTCTGTTCCTGCCGGGGCTCAAGGCCGTGAGCCGCTATCAGCTTGCCTTTGCGCTGCTGATGTTCCTGGGCTCGCCGGCCTGGATGGGCCTGCTCGCGCTCGGCACGCTGGGCGTCGCGCAAGCGCCGGAACCGGCCGCCTTCATGCATGCGGAAGCCGGATTCGCCCTGCTCGGGCTCACGCTGGTCATGTGGTTCGCGCCGAAGATCGCCACCACGCTCGACGTGCTCGCGCGACCCGATCTGCGCCGCGCCTTCGGCGGCGGCTTGCGGTTCGCGGCCAATGTCGCGCTCGAGACGGCGTTCTTCCTTCTGCTTTCGCCGATCATGTGGTTCAGCCACACGGCGTTTCTCGGCGGCCTCATGTTCGGCCGAGCGATCGGCTGGGCTGAGCAGACGCGCGACGACCATGCGGTGCCCTTCGGGCTGGCGCTGCGGCGGCTGTGGCCGCACATGCTTTTCGGCTGGACGGCGATCGGCATTCTCGCGGCGATGGCGCCGGAGGCGCTTCCCTACGCGCTGCTCATCGCCGGCGGGCTTGCGCTCGCCGCGCCCTTCGCGGTGTTGACGGCCGATCCTCGCGTCGGCGCGGCGCTCGCGCGGCTTGGCATCGGACGGCTTCCCGAAGAGGAAATGCCGACGGCCTTGCGGGCGTTGCGACTGCCGGCGCTCGCGCTTGCGGCGGCGCCGGCGTCGTCCGGAACCGCCGAGGCGACGCAATGCTCACAATCCTGAGGAGCGCGCGCGGCGTCGCCCGTTCGCTGCGCCTCTACTACGGCGATCGGGCGCGGCGCGCCGCCATGGAGCGGCTCTATTCCCGCTTCGTCGCGGCGGGCGACCTCGTCTTCGACATCGGCGCTCATGTCGGCGACCGCGTCGCCGCGTTCCGCCGGCTCGGCGCGCGGGTCGTCGCCGTCGAGCCGCAGCCGGCGCTCGCGTGGACGCTGCGGCTCATCTACGCGCGCGACCGCGCCGTTACGGTCGAGCGGTGCGCGGTCGGCCGCGCGGTGGGACGGGTGACGCTGCGGCTCAATCTCGCCAATCCCACCGTCTCGACCGCCTCGAGCGCGTTCGTCGAAGCCGCGCATAATGCTCCCGGCTGGGAAGGACAGAGGTGGAGCGCGAGCGTCGACGTGCCGATGCTGACGCTCGACGCCCTGATCGCCCGCCACGGAGCGCCGCGCTTCATCAAGATCGACGTCGAAGGCTTCGAGGCGGAGGCTTTGGCCGGCCTGACGCGACCGGCGCCCGCGCTCTCCTTCGAGTTCACCACGATCCAGCGCGCCGTCGCCCTCGCCTGCCTCGAACGGTGCGCGGCGCTCGGCTATCGCGCCTTCGATGCGGCGCTCGGGGAAAATCAGAGGCTCGAACACGGCCGCTGGATCACGGCGGAGGAGATGGCGCGCTGGCTCGAAGCGCTGCCCCACGCCGCCAATTCGGGAGACATCTATGCAATGCTCGGCTAGGAGGCGCGCGCTGCGCGGGCTTGCGCTCGCGACGGGGCTCGTTGCGAGCCTCGCCGCCGCCCGCGCGGAAGAACTCGCGGTCGAGGTCGTCAACGCCAGCGAGCCGACGCTCTGCGCCGAGACGGACAACGTCTATCTCAAGTTCGTGTCCGCCGCGGCGCGGCGCTTCCGCATCGAGGCCGTGCACCCCGCCTATATCGGCACCGTCGTCGCCGACCGCGCCGCACCCGATCTTCGCCATTGCGACATGTCGGCCGACCCCGCCTATCCGGCGAAGCCGCGGCGCGTCACGCTTTTCGAGTCCGAGGAGTGGCAGCTCGTCGGCCACGTCTTTCCGAGCTTCTGGCGGCCGAACGCGGTGCCGGTGCGCATTGGCGAGCGCACGGAGAGCGGTTTGCACCTCCTGCAGCTCTGGACGCGTTTCCAGGAGCGGGCGGAGGAAGTGCTGGCGTTCTACCCGGCCGACGGATACTGGCGCGCACGGCCGCTGCCGCCCGCGCACCTGCGCTGGACCGCCTACGGCTCGTCCTTCCTCGTCGGACCGGTGGAGATGAGCGGCCGCCCGCTGGTCGACATCCGCGCCATCGCCTTCGATCCGGCAAGCCGCAGCTTCCATCTCGCCTTCGCGCGCGGCGGCGGCGCGACGCTGCGGCTCGAATCCCTCGATCAGGAGCGGATCGTTCTCGACGTGAGCCTGGACGCGCCGATTGCCGCCGAACGGCCGTTCGCGGCGCTGCGCTCGATGTATGTGACGGACGTCAATGCCGACGTGGCGCAGCTCGCCTGGCGCCCGAAGGAGGGCAAGGGCTGGCGGCAGGCGCCGGTGATGACCTTCGACCGCGCGTCGGCGGTCGAAGTGTGGGCGGGCCGCTCACTCCCCTCCCGGCACAATCTGAGCGCGCCCGACATGGTGTTCGGACCGTTTCGCGCGGGCCCCTGAAATCGCGTCATCGCCTCGCCCCTCGCGCGATCGCGCGACCGTCACCGGCCGGCGAGCCGGCGCCGAAGCTCGTCCCACGCGCCGCGGAACGGCCGAAACGCGAAGCGCACGCTGTGGCGCCCGGGACCGACCAAAACCGCGCGGAAGAGCCCATTGGCTTTGAGGATTTCCGCCGGCGCCCCGTCGATGTCCGCGTACCACCACGGGTGCCAGACGTCGTTGAGCAGCAGGAACCCGGCCCCCCGGCTGTCGACCTCGACGACCACGTCGGTGTTGGCGTAGCTGACGATGCGCGCCGTCCCCTCTCCTTCCCCTCCGGGGGCCGGCGCGCCCGCGGGCGCATGGTCGAGCAGCACCGTCTTGCGCGGATCGGCGTCGGGCCATCCCGCGCGCCGCAGTTCGTCGAAGTCGACCACGCGGAAACCCGGAACGAACATCACGCGCGGCAGCGCGTGCGGGTTTTCGTACACATAGGCGTCGGCCGTGCGCGCGAGCAGCGTCAGGTCGCCGGGCTTCAGCGCCGAGTCGATGCGCTCGACCGGAACGCCGGTCGCGATCAGCCGTAGGCCGAAGAGATCGGCCAGGGTGGAGCGATAAGAGGGAAACAGAAGGGCGAAGGTGCGCTGATCCGGTCCCGCCACCGTGTCGCCGACGCCGGTCGCTTGGGCGAAGTCGCGCAGCCGCAGCGGGTTGTGTCCGAGCACATGGTCGAAGCCGTGGGACAGGCTGAGGTTCGGCCAGTGGTAGCCGATGCCGACGAGCTCCACGCGGTCGCGCCGGTCCGGCGCGGCATGCTTGGCGAGTTTTTCCTTGAGCAAGGCGACCGTCGGATTCGCGGTCCCAGGGCGCAGCGCGTCGTACAGGGAGGGCGGCAGGCCCGTGGATTCGTTCGGCGCGTGGTTCCAGCCGAGATCGGCGGCGACCACGAGGCCGAGCAGCGCCGTCGCTGCGAGCGCGCTGCGCAGGGCGAGGCGCCGCGCGGCGGCGAGCGCCGCGACGGTGATCGCCGCAAGAACGAATCCGCTCACGATCGGCGCGACGGCGGCGCGCACCATGCCGACGGCAAACGCGACCGCGAGCGCCGCGATGGCGAGCGCAAGCGCCAAGGCGGCTTCCGCTGCGCGCTGGCGCGGCGTCGCGGCGGCCACCGTGCCGGTGAGCCAGCGGTGAACCATGTAGCCGGTGATGACCGCGAGCAGCAGTCCGAAAATGAAGGTCGCATCGGCCGGACGGCGAAACAGATCCACCCCCGGCATCACCGCATACATCGCGCGAAAGGCCGGCGTGTACCAGCCGAGCGCGTAGAGCAGCACAAAAACGAGAGCGATCGTGAAGAAGCGAATTTCGCGCGACCACATGAGGCCGCGCACGAAGCCGAAGCCGAGCACCGCAATCGGCGCGATCATGCCGGCGTAGATCTGCCCGACATTCTGCGCGATGAACAGATCGGTCTCGCCGATCGCCTGATCCCAGGCCGGGCTCGGCGGTCCCCAGAAATCCATGCCGAACATCGAGGCGCCGTAGAGATTGGCGAACACCAGCATCAGCAGATGCGCGGGATGCAGGGAGCCGCGCCCGGCCATGGCGTAGGCGATGGCGGGCCGGTTCGAGTCGGCGGCGAGCAGCGCCGTCAGCACGAGCGGCACCGCGGCGATCACGGCAGCCGCACAGGCGGCGGCGACGAGCGGCGGCAGCGTCTGCTTGACGCGCCGGAGCGGCCGCGGCGACTGCATCCAGTGCGCGAGCACGAAGCCGGCGAGAACATAAAGGCTCAGCACGGCGACCTGATCGCGCTCGATCGCCAACAACCCCGCGACCACGCCCGCCGCGAGACCGGCGCGCCACGAGGCGCGTTCCAAGGTCCGCGCCACGAGCCACAGCGCGAGCGCCAGATAAGCGAGGCTCATGAGCTGGCCCGTGTGCTGGAGCCGGGAGGCCGCGGAGCCGCCGCACGCGAACATCAGCGCCGCGACGAGCGCGCCGCCCATGTGCCAATCGCGGTCGCGGAAAAAGAGGATCACGCCGAGCCCGCCGAGAAAAAGATAGGCGAAGGTGACCGCGTCGACGGCGCGAAAGCCGGGGTCGGCGGTAAAGGCGGCCAGCAGGAAATGCAGCGGCGAGAAGATCAGCGCCTGCGGATCGGCGATCTGCGGCCAGCCGGCGAAGACGTAAGGAGCCCAGAACGGCGACTGGCCCTCGGCCAGGGACGCAGCCAGAAACTGCACCTGCGGCAGGAACTGAGCCTTCGCGTCCCAGGGTATCGTGACGCGGCCGGACAGCCAGGGCGAGGCCAGCGCGAGGAAGGCCGCTGCGAACAACACGGCGGCCGGCACCCAGCGGGAACAACTTTTCTGGCCGACTTCGCGATCCATCTCACCTTGTCCGGCCCTCGCGAGGCCCGCCCGCCGCACGCCGTTCCGACCGCGCCGCGCGGCGGCGAGCGTCGCAAGGCGCGGGCGCCGACGCCGTCAGACCGGCATCGCCGTCTCGACCAGCCGGATCCAATACGAGGTTCCGAACGGAATGGCGGCGTCGTTGAAGTCGTAGGCGGGGTGGTGCAGCCCCGCGGTGTCGCCGTTGCCGACAAAAATGAACGCGCCCGGCCGCGCCTCCAGCATGAAGGAGAAATCCTCCGCGCCCATGACCGGTTCGGCGTTGGTGTCGACCCGCTCCTCGCCGGCGATCTCGGCGGCCACGGCCGCGGCGAACGCCGTCTGCTGCGGATGGTTCTTGGTCACGGGGTAATCGCGGAAATAGGTCAGCTTGGCGCTGGCACCGTAGAGCCGCGCCGTGCCCTCCACCACCTCGCGCAGCCTTTTTTCGACGAGATCGCGGATCTCCGGGCTGAGGCTGCGCGCCGTGCCGCGCAGGCTCGCCGTCTGCGGAATGATGTTGTCGGCCGTGCCGGCGTGGAACTGCGTGATCGAGACTACGGCCGAGCCGAGCGGATCGACGTTGCGCGACACGATCGACTGGATCTGATTGACGATCTGCGCGCCGACGAGGAGCGTATCGATGCCCTCGTGCGGCTTGGCGGCGTGGGCGCCGCGCCCCTCGATCTCGATGGCGATGCGGTCGGCCGCGGCCATCAGCGGGCCCGGGCGCGTCGCGAAGGAGCCGACCGGGAGGCCGGGGTAGTTGTGCATCCCGTAGACCTCCGCGATGCCGAAGCGCTCCATGAGGCCGTCCTTCACCATTTCGCGGCCGCCGCCACCCCCCTCCTCGGCGGGCTGGAAAATGAGCACCGCGGTGCCGTCGAAATTTCTCGTTTCCGCAAGGTACTTGGCGGCTCCGAGCAGCATCGCGGTGTGGCCGTCATGGCCGCAGGCGTGCATCCTGCCGGGCACCGTCGACTGGTAGGGCAGCCCGGTCTGCTCGGCGATCGGCAGCGCATCCATGTCGGCGCGCAGGCCGATGACCTTGGACGAGCGCCCCTTGCGCCCGCGGATGACGCCGACGACGCCCGTCCGCCCGATTCCGGTCACCACCTCGTCGCAGCCGAACGCCTTGAGCTTCTCGGCCACGGTCGCCGCGGTGCGATGCACGTCGAAGAGGATTTCCGGATGGGCATGGAGGTCGCGCCTCCAGGCCGCAATCTCCTCCTGCATCTCGGCCACGCGGTTGACGATCGGCATTCATCTCCTCCTGGCGGGCGCCGGCGCCCTGGCCTGCGGGAGACCGTCGGCGGGCTGGCCCGTCAAACAGCTAGCATATTGCGCCGTTCTTCGCATGTCCGCGCCGGGATCGAGGCGCAACCCGAAGGCGGACGAACTCGCCAAGCCGCCCCTCGTCGAGTCCTCGGCGGCCCCGTGGACGGAGCCGGATCATCGTTCGCGTCTGCCGCGCCCGCGCGGGCTATTGACCCTGCGGGGGGCGGCTCCTACACAGGCCTCGCCTGAGTTCCAAGCGTGGCCCGGGAGAACGCCGTTCCTCCGGACAGACCATGCGACAAAGTTCGGGCGGCATTCGGCTGGTCCCCGCGGATGCCGCTTCGCGTGAGCCCGTAGCTCAGCTGGTAGAGCACTTGACTTTTAATCAAGTGGTCCTGGGTTCGAGTCCCAGCGGGCTCACCACGTCCCTCCTGCGAAACCCTCCGGCGAAAACGCCGTGCTCATGGAGCGTCGCGTTCGCGCTCAAGGAGCCGCTCTCAAGGAGCCGTGTTCGCTCTCATGGAGCCGTGTTCGCGCCCTGTTCCCGCAGAACGAATCAGGGGCGAAGATTCGAGCGAAATCAAGATCTTAAAGGAAGGTTTCCGAACCCGCGGCTCGCGCGCAGCGTTCTCCTGGACCGCGTAAAGGGAACCGGGAACGCGCACAGGAAATCGGTAACGCCGTTAACGGGGAATCGAATGCGCATCGCGCGGCCGCATTCGCGGCGCGGAAATCGCCCTGCTGGACGCGGCGCCGGCGCTGCAGGACGCCGATAATCCACGGCCTGTCGCGCGTGTGGCAGGAGCCGCCAGGCTACGGGCAGGGCTTTGAGTCCTTGATCTCGAGGCTCGTCAGGTCGCCGGTGAGCACGAAATCGCCGTAATCGAGCTTGAGCGCGCGGGAGATGCCGTTTTCATAGACGTCGAAGGCGATGGAGTAGAGCGGAGTTTGGTCGGCGCCCGTCTTCGCGCGGTCGAAATAGCTCACGGTGACGGGCCAGCGCGTCAGCCCTTCGAGCGCCTTCTGCCCCGCGGCGGCATCGGCCGGCGGGTTCTCCCCCGGCTTGATCGGCTGGCCGATCACCGTCAGCGTGCTGTAGACCTTCTCGCCGTTGTCGGAACCGTCGTAGACGCCGAGCTCCAGCAGCGCCTTGCCCGCCCGCGCCGCCTTGATGATCCGGCGCATCTGGTCCGAGGGAAACACGACGTTCTTCGCCTCGAAGGTCTTGGGCGCGGGCTTCGTCAGGGTGACGGTCGCGTCCTCGCCATGGCGCTCGGCATGCCCTTCCGCCGAGTCGGTCGGCTCGTTGTCGAGGAAATTGCGGGAGCCGAAGCGGAAGGTCTTGCCCTCGTCGTCCTCCCAGTTGGTCGTGCGCAGGTCGCTGACGACCGACTTGCCCTCTTCGGAATCGAGCTGCGTTACCTGGCGGAACTGCAGCGTGTAGCCCTCGCAAGGGCTGCCCGAGAAATCGTAGAGAATGCGGCCGTGCACCGCCTCGACCGACTGCTTGCCCCGCGACTGAGCGAGCGCAAGGTCGTAGACCGCGCGGTGCGGCGCGAGCACGACCGGCTTTTCGGTCTCGGCGCGGGCGCAAGCCGGCGCAAGAGCCAGCGCCGCCGCGAGCGCGCCGATCGCGATCAAGGGCCTCTGAATCGTCATCGGTACCGCCGCTCTTCGAGGTCGGAACATAAGGGCGGGCCGGTGAGCCTGCAACCGCCGCGGGACGCTTGCGTCGGCGCTGCCGATCGGCCAAGACTCCGAGCCGCGTCGGCGATGGTGCCGCGCGTTTGCGGCGTGAGGAGGACAGCATGGCCGGTGTCGTAGAAAAACGGCTCGCCGAACTCGGCATCAAGCTTCCAACCCCGACGACGCCGGTCGCGAACTACGTGCCGTTCGTGCGGACGCGCAATACGCTGGTCTGCTCCGGCCAGATCTGCTTCGACGAAGACGGCAAGCTCGTGGCCAAGGGCAAGCTCGGCGCGGGCGTCTCGATCGAGGAGGGTCAAAGGGCGGCGCGCGCCTGCGCCATCAATCTGCTCGCGCAGGTGAAGGCGGCGATCGGCGATCTGGACAAGGTCGTGCGCGTCATCCGCCTCGGCGGCTTCATCAATTCGGCGCCCGATTTCGCCGACGGCCCGAAAGTGATGAACGGCGCCTCCGACCTGATGGTGGAAGCGCTGGGCGACAAGGGGCGCCATGCGCGCACGACGGTCGGAGTCGCCGCTCTGCCGCTCGATGCCGCCGTAGAAGTCGAAGGCCTATTCGAGGTCGAATAGAAACGCGTTGCAGGGCGCCATGGCCGGGCTCGACTGGCTGATCGCCCGCCCGATCGCGCACCGCGGTCTGCACGATGCCGCAAACGGCGTCATCGAGAATACTCCGTCCGCCTTCCACGCCGCGATCGCCGGTCGCTACGGCATCGAATGCGACCTGCAGATCACGGCGGACGGGGAAGCCATTGTTCACCACGACGCACAGCTCGGCCGCCTGACGGAAGGGCAAGGCCGGCTCGCGACCATGACCGCCGAGGCCCTCAAGCGGGTGGCGTTCACAGCGACCGCAGACCATATGATTACGCTTGGCGAGCTGTGCGATCTCGTCGCCGGTCGCGTGCCACTGCTGCTGGAGCTCAAGAGCCATTTCGACGGAGATGAGCGCCTCGTCCGGCGGGTTGTCGAGGTGCTGCGGAGCTATTCCGGGCCTGTCGCCGCCATGTCCTTCGACCCCGACCAGGTGAGCATGCTGCGCGATCTCGCCCCCAAACTTGCGCGCGGCATCGTCGCCGAACGCTGGTATCGCCACCGCGAATGGAGCCGGCTCACTTGGGCCCGCCGCAAGACCATGGCGCACCTTCTGCATGCGCCCGCCACGCGGCCGCACTTCGTGGCCTACAGCGTGAAGGACCTCCCGACGGCGGCGACTTGGCTTGCGCATGCACTGTTCGGCCGCCCGTTGCTCGCCTGGACGGTCCGCACGGAGGCGGACCGCGCGCGCGCCGCCCGCCATGCCTCGCAGATAATCTTCGAGGGATTTCGGCCATGAGCCGACGTCCCGAAGGCGCGCCGCCATGACGTCAGCGGACCTGCGCATCCGAGTCCTGCCTTCCATCGCGGAGATGCCGGCGGCGATGTGGGATGCCTGTGCGAACCCGCCGCAGGAACCTTACAACCCGTTCGTCTCCCACGCCTTCCTCTCCGCCCTCGAGGTCTCCAAGTCGGCCACGGCGCGGACCGGCTGGCAGCCGCAGCATCTCGTCGCCGAGACTGCGGACGGAACCGTCGTTGGAACCGCCCCCTGCTACCTAAAATCCCACTCGCGCGGCGAATACGTCTTCGACTGGGGCTGGGCCGACGCCTATGAGCGGGCCGGCGGACGCTATTACCCGAAGCTTCAGGTCGCGGTGCCGTTCACGCCCGCCACCGGACCGCGGCTGCTCGTGCCGCCGGGCGCCCACGCCGAGGCGGCGCGCGCCGCGCTCGCAGCAGGCCTCGTCGAGCTCTGCCGGCTGCGCGAAGCCTCCTCCGTGCACGTAACATTCCTGCCCAAATCCGAATGGGAGTTTCTCGGGCGGCACGGATTTCTCCAGCGGACCGGGCAGCAGTTCCACTGGGAGAACGCCGGCTACGCGAGCTTCGACGACTTTCTCGGCGCGCTCGCCTCGCGCAAGCGCAAGACGATCCGCCGCGAACGTCGGGAGGCGGTCGCGAACGGCATCAGCATCGAATGGCTGACCGGCGCGGACGTCACCGAAGCGGCCTGGGACGCCTTCTTCGCCTTCTACATGGACACCGGCTCACGCAAATGGGGCCGGCCCTATCTCACGCGGGCGTTCTTCTCGCTGGTCGGCGAGAGCATGGCCGACCGCATCCTGCTCGTGATGGCGAAACGCGGCGGGCGCTACATCGCCGGCGCGCTCAACTTCATCGGCGACACCACCCTGTTCGGCCGCTATTGGGGCGCGATCGAACATCATCCGTTCCTGCATTTCGAGCTTTGCTATTACCAGGCGATCGCGTTCGCGATCGCCCGCAAGCTCCCCCGCGTCGAGGCGGGCGCGCAGGGCGAGCACAAACTGGCCCGCGGCTACATGCCGGTGACCACCTTTTCGGCGCATCACATCGAAGATCCGGCTTTGCGGCGCGCCGTCGCCGACTTCGTCAAACGCGAGCAGGCGCAGGTGGCTCTGGCCAACGCGGAGCTGGCGGAGTATGGCCCCTACCGCAAGGACCTCATGACCGAGCAGCAATAGACGCGGTCTTGTCCGCCGCTCAGGGCCGGGGCAAGACCGGGTGGAAGCCGAGGACCGTCATGCCAGCCTATGATCCCAACAACGTCTTCGCCAAGATCCTGCGCGGCGAACTGCCGGCCTACACCGTCTACGAGGACGAGCACACGCTCGCCTTCCTCGACATCATGCCGCGCGCGCCCGGGCACACGCTGGTGATCCCGAAGGCGCCGGTGCGCAACATCCTCGACGTGGAGCCCGCCACCCTCGCGCAGGTGATGATCGTGGCGCAGAAGATCGCCCGCGCGGCGATGGCCGCGTTTCGCGCCGACGGCATCACCCTGCAGCAGTTCAACGAGGCCGCGGGCGGCCAGGTGATCTTCCACCTGCATATCCACGTCGTGCCGCGCCAGGAGGGCGTTCCGATGAAGCCCCCGGCGAGCTTCAAGGAGCAGCCCGAGGTTCTTGCCGAGCACGCCCGCAAGCTGAAGGAGGCGCTCGCCTCCCTCTGACCCTCCTCATGGGACGGCGAGCGCGGCGCCGAGCATCAGCGCAGCCTCGCCGGCAAGAACGCCCGCCAGCACCGAGCGCCGCAGGGCGAGAAAGGCCGCAAAGCCCACGGCGATGGCGCCGAGCCGCACCGCGAGCGGAATGGCCGCGAGCGCCCCGGTCGGCGCCAGCGTCAGTTTGGCGATGACGCCGGCGAGAATCGCGGTCGCGACCGCCCGCACCCAGATGACGATCTCCGATCGCTCGTCGAGCCCGCGCGAGAGCACCATGCCGATCCAGCGCCATATCTCGTGGGGCAGGAAGCCCGCGACGACGAGCGCGCCGTAGAGCCACAGTTCGCCGTGCATCGCGCTCATGGCTGCCGCCTCGTCCATCGCTGCGCGGCATAGGCGGCCGTGCCGGCGACGACGCCGGTCCAGACCAAGTCGAGCCCGACCTCGAGGACGGCGAAAACCGGCGCCGTCGCAAGCCCCAGCGCCAGCGCGAGCCGGTCGACGCCGTCACGCGCATTGCGCACGAGCGAAGTCAGAAAGACGAGCGGCGTGATGAACAGCAGCGCCGCGCCGAGCATCGCCGGCAGTCGACCGGCGAGCGCGTAGCCGAGCACCGTGCAGCTCGCCGCGGGAATGCACATGCCGGCGCCCAGCCCATTGTAGAAGGCGATGCGCCGCTCGCGCGGCCACTGCGGCAGCCCGCGCTGCCCCTCGATCCACGTCGCGATGGAGGTGAGGTGGACCGCCCAGAGCAGGCGATAGAGCGGCGTGTCGGGGCGCTTGAGCAGCGGCAGAATGGCGACCACCATCGGCAGCAGCCGAACGCCGCTGATGCTCACGGCCGCCGCGGTCTCGAGGAGCGGCGCCCCGCCCGCGAGCGCGGCGATGAAAATCACCTGCGCCGGCGCGGCCCAGAACAGCACCGTGGCGGTGAGCGACCACCACAGCGTAAGGCCGAGCCCCTGCGACAGCGCCCCAATCCCGACATAGGTCGCGGCGAGGACCAGGCTGAACACCGAGAGAAGCCCGGCGCGCATCCCGGCCAGGAAGGCGGCGGAGGCGGGCGGATCCGAGGGATGGGTGACGGCCGGCGAGGACATTTGGAGACGCAAGGACGTGTCCCATGCGGGCGGGCGCGATGCAAGCCCGCGTTCGCGCCAGCCAGCCTCCCGATTGCCGCCGCTCGCGTCCGCCCTGGACGGTCCGCGCCCGGCAGGGCATCACTAGTCGGCCTGCATCCCGGAGCCGGGATGTGGGGTTCTTGGCCGACACCGTTTGGCGGGGGTGGTCTTGCCACGCATCGACTCGAAGATTGATCGTGCGTCCGACGAGTTCGCCGCGAACGCCGCAGCCATGCGCGCGCTCGCGCAGGAGCTGCAAAAGCGCCGCGCGGAAGCCGCGATGGGCGGCCCCGCGCGGGCGCGCGAGCGCCATGTGGCGCGCGGCAAGCTCCTGCCGCGCGAGCGGGTGATGAGCCTGATCGACCCGGGCTCGCCGTTCCTGGAGCTTTCGCCGCTCGCCGCCTACGGCATGTACGAGGATGCGATTCACGCCGCCGGCATCATCACCGGCATCGGCCGCATCGAGGGCCGCGAATGCGTCATCGTCTGCAACGACGCGACGATCAAGGGCGGCACCTACTATCCGATGACCGTGAAGAAGCATCTGCGCGCCCAGGAGATTGCGCGCGAGAACCGCCTGCCCTGCATCTATCTCGTGGACTCCGGCGGCGCCAACCTGCCGCACTGGCCGGACGTCTTTCCCGACCGCGAGCACTTCGGCCGCATCTTCTACAACCAGGCGACGCTGTCGGCGCTCGGCATTCCGCAGATCGCCGTCGTGATGGGCTCGTGCACCGCCGGCGGCGCCTATGTGCCGGCGATGTCGGACGAGACCATCATCGTCGCGAGGCAAGGCACCATCTTCCTCGGCGGCCCGCCGCTCGTGAAGGCGGCGACGGGCGAAGTCGTCTCGGCGGAAGACCTCGGCGGCGCCGACGTGCACGCCCGCAAATCCGGCGTCGCCGACTACTATGCCGCCGACGACCATCATGCGCTCAGGCTCGCGCGCCGCATCGTCGCCAATCTCAACACGAAGAAGGCGATCGACATCCCGCTCGCCGCCCCGCGCGAGCCGTTCTACGACGCGGCCGAGCTTGACGGCATCGTGCCCGTCGATCTGAAGAAGCAGTACGACATTCGCGAGGTGATTGCGCGGCTCGTCGACGCCTCCGAGTTCGACGAGTTCAAAGCGCTCTACGGCACGACGCTCGTGGCCGGCTTCGCGCATATCTGCGGCATACCGGTCGGGATCATCGGCAACAACGGCGTCCTCTACTCGGAATCGGCGCTCAAGGCCGCGCACTTCATCGAGCTGTGCTGCCAGCGGCGGATCCCGCTGCTCTTCCTGCAGAACATCGTCGGCTTCATGGTCGGACGCGACTACGAGGCCGGCGGCATCGCCAAGGACGGCGCCAAGATGGTCACCGCCGTTTCCTGCGCGCAGGTGCCGAAGATCACGCTGATCGTCGGCGGCAGCTACGGGGCCGGAAACTATGGCATGTGCGGTCGCGCCTTCGGCCCGCGCTTTCTGTTCTCCTGGCCGAATGCGCGCGTCTCCATCATGGGCGGCGAGCAGGCGGCGAGCGTGCTCGCCACCGTGCGCCGCGACAACATCGAGGCCGCAGGCGGCACATGGTCGGCCGAAGAGGAGGAGGCGTTCAAGCAGCCGATCCGCGACGCCTACGAGCAGCAGGGCAACCCCTATTACGCGACCGCGCGGCTGTGGGACGACGGCATCATCACCCCGCAAGAGACGCGGCGCGTGCTCGGCCTCGCCTTCGCCGCGACGCTGAACGCGCCGATCCCCGAGACGCGGTGGGGGGTGTTTCGGATGTGACGCCCAATGCCGACGGCGCGCAGCGCGCCGTCCATGCGCCTCACCGGTTCAGGAGCCACAGCAGCAGGCTGAGCACCACGCTGACGAGCAGGCTGGTGACGATGGGGATGTAGAGGGTGAAGTTCTCGCGCTCGATGACGATATCGCCCGGCAGGCGGCCCAGGCCCATGCGGCTCAGGAACGGCCAGACGAGGCCGATGATCACGAGCGCGAGACCGAATACGATGAGAAAGCGCGAGACGTCCATGGCGCGGCGTTCCACCTCCGGAAATAATTGGCGCGCGCAAGGCCGCGGTTCAAGATCGCGGCGGCGTCCGCCAGAGAGAGGGCCAGGGTTCAAGACCGCGGCATCGCCTGTCAGAATACACAGGGCCGAACTCCGACCCGTTCGCAACGCATGTTCTCGTTCGTAGCTCACCGGCAGGTCCATCCATGACCGTCCCCTACTCCACCGCGCTCATCGTCGGCGCAGGTTCCGGGCTCTCGGCGGCGCTCGCCCGCGCCTTCGCCCGCGAGGGGCTCGCGCTCGCGCTGGCCGCCCGCACCACGGACGACCTTGCCGGGCTCTGCGCCGAGACCGGCGCGCGCGCCTATGCCTGCGACGCCTCACGCCCGGAGGCGGTCGAAACGCTGTTCGCCCGCGTCGAGGCCGAGATCGGCGCGCCGGATGTCGTCGTCTACAATGCGAGCCATCGCGTGCGCGGGCCGTTCGTCGAGATCCGCCCCGTTGACGTCGAGACCTCGCTCGCCGTTACCGCCTACGGGGGCTTTCTGGTCGCGCACGCGGCCGCGCGGCGGATGGTTCCGAAGGGGCACGGCGCGATCCTCTTCACCGGCGCCTCCGCGAGCGTGAAGGGCTACCCGCAGTCGGCGCCGTTCGCCATGGGCAAGTTCGCCCTGCGGGGGCTCGCGCAGTCGCTCGCGCGCGAGCTTGCGCCGATGGGGATCCATGTCGCCCACTTCGTCATCGACGGCGTCATCCTGAGCGCGCGGCGGCCGGCGCCGCCGGACAAGCCCGACTCCCTGCTCGACCCCGACGCCATCGCCGCGAACTATGTGCACGTCCTGAAACAGCCGCGCAGCGCCTGGACCTGGGAGATCGAATTGCGCCCCTGGACGGAGCGGTTCTGAACGCGCTTCTGCCCACCGAGCGGACCGACCCGGCGGACAAGCTAACCAGTCGCTGGTCTACGCCACGACGGCCGCCTATTTCGCGACCCGGCTCGAAGGCGCGCCCGCCGTTCAACGCGGACGCGGCCAGGTCGAGGCGCTGAGCGCTCAGCAGATCGCGGAACTGCAACGGCTGCTCGCGAACCACGGCTATCCCGTCGAGCAGATCGACGGCAAGCTCGGGCTCGCGACGCGCCGGGCCGTGAGAGCGGCGCAGATGAAGCTCGGCCTTCCCGCCGATTCCTATCCGACCGCGGAACTTATCGCGCGCCTACGCAACGCGCGCTGACATCGCCGGCCGCCCTCGTCGCGGGGCGGCGCGCGCGGGCGCGGGGGCGCGGCCGCGCCCCCCCGCGCCGGCGGCCGGGCCCGG
>JADGHE010000082.1 GCA_019689555.1 Variibacter sp.
CCGTCTTGATCGGCACGGCAGCGCCACCTTCGATCGCGATCGTTACGGCCCCGGTGTTGTTGGCAACCGGCGTCAGCAGATAGAGCTTGTTGCCGGGCGGCGCCGGCACCTGCGGCGACGCCGCCACCTCGATGGCGTTGGGCGAGCCGCCCGTGACGGTGAAGCGCACGATCTCGTCCGGCAGATCGGCGATCCGCGTCCAGGATCCTGTGCCCGATGCGCCGGATTTGCGATAGATGCCGTTATATTCTGCCGTGCTGTCGCCGCGCACGATCGCCAGCGTCGCCTCCCCCGGCGCGAGATTCTGGAAGAGTTCGGCCCGCGACTTGTAGCCGATCTGCGCCTGCGCCAGGCCGGCCGCGAGCTCGGTCTCCATCCGGGTCAGCAGCGCGCGCACCTCTTCTTTCTTCGGCTTGTGCGCGCCGCTGCTGGGCAGACCAGCCAGGACATAATCGCGAAAGACCTCATTGGCCGTCAGCGTCATACCATGCTCTCCTTGCGCGCCCGCAGCGGGCGCCTGCGTTGGTGCCGGGACTCGATGGGAATAGGTCGCGCGCCGCTTGGACTCTGCTCGGGCGAGCTCGCCGCGCTGATCGCGCTCTGGAACGGATGCCGATCGGTAGGGCTCAGCCGGGATCGGGCATGTTGACAGTCACCGATACGGGGCCCGCGGGTGCGGACTCGACCCCCGAGGCCGTCGCCGACGTCACCCAGTAGTAGTGCGCGCCCGCAGCGGGCGCCGTGTGCGTAAACGCCGCGAAGGAGTTCGCCGCGCCGGGCACGCGGCCGATTTCCTGGGCGGCGTTGAAGTTGGCCGTCGTGGCGTCGTAGAAGACGAGCTCGTAGTGGTTCGTCGAGCTGGGGGCTCGCGCCCCGATTTGTACGTCCGCGGCGACGAGCGAGGCCGACAGGTCGGTCGGGACGCCGGGCGGCACGCCGACCTGGACATGCGTGACCGTCGTCCAGTCGCTGCGCAGGGACCCGACGCGGTAGCGGACACGCACGTCGTAGCTCGCGCCGTCGACGAGAGGCGGCGTTTCCGCGCCGACGTTGCCGGCGTTGACGCTGGCGCTCAGCCAGTCGTCGTCGCCGCCGCTGCTCAGCCTATATTGCGCCTCGGCCGTCGCATCGCCGCGAGGGGAAGGGTCCCAGCTCATCGCGATCACGACCACGTTGGTGTTTTCGAAGGGCGTGCGAATGTCAGGCGCCGCGACGAGATTCGTGGGCGGCGCAAGGGTCGATTGGCCCGGACCGGGATCGGGGACAGGCGGCGGATCGCCCTCCTCCATCGCAGGATCCCAGGCGTCGATCGTGGCCGGGTCGACGACGATCCACTGAATCGTCACCCGTCCGTGCGCGAGATCGACGCGTGCGCCCTGAATCTCGACGACCGCATCCTCGAGGCCGGCGACGAACGGGAGCTGCACCGGCGCCCAGCGCCGGCCGAGCAGCGCGAGGCCGAACAGCGTGAGCGTCATCTCGCCGCGCATTGGGGCGGCAAAGCGCGCCATCGCCCGCTTGGCGAGCCGCCGCGCCTGGGAATGCGACTGCACCCAAGAGAGCGAGAGCTGCTGCGAGCGCACGCGGCCAGTCGCCGAGATGTCCGCCTCGTCGCGCCACGGCTGGCACTGCACCTCCTTGTATCGGTGGTCCGGCGAGATGTAGGAGATCGCGATCTCGTTGATGCGCTCCTCGTCGGCGACGCCATGTTGGACGCTGAACGCGAGCACGTGCCGCTCGCGGATGGTCAGGCGGTCGTCGGGCGCGCGATAGACGCCGACATAGAGCCGCAGCACGCCGTCGGCGTCCTCGGCCAGCCAGCCATCGCAGGTCGACAGCAGGGCGCCAAGCACGTCCTCCGGCTTCGTGTCGAACGTGTACCAGCCGTTCGCGCGGTAGCGCCGCTCGGTGCCTCCGCTGCGCTTTGCCACAGGCGCATCGCAGAGATCGGCCTCGGCCATCCACTCGTCGATCGCCGGCGCGATCACCGAGTCGTAGTCGAGCCCCATGCCGTGGTCGGGATGGGTCAGATAATCGATGAGCGCGAGAACCGGGTTGTCCTTGACGGTCCACGTCGCCGGATTGTCGCGGCTCTGCGCCGGGTCGCGCGGATCCCACACGGGATAGAGGTCCATCACTGCCGAGGGCTGCGGCAGGCCGTGCGGGTAGACCGTGGTGAAGTCCTCCGCCTTCACGCCGGCGCAGATCAGCGCCAGGCTCGCGATGCCGTCGCCGCGGTGATTGGGCGTCCAAATCGACGGCAGCGCCGCGACCACCTCCGCATAGGCCGTCTCGGTGGCCTGCCCGTTGCGGGTGAGGATCTTCACGCGCCCGCCGCCGTAGCGGCCGTCCGGGAAGCCCTGCACGGTGCCGCTGCCGTCGACGTCGACGACGTCGTCGTGCAGATAGAGCTCCGCGACACCGCCGATCCGGCCGGAGACGAGGGCCAGCACGTCATAGGATGTGCCGTTCTGGGCCTCGTAGAGCATGTAGTAGGGCTGCGGCCGGGCCCGCCCGTAGCCGCCGTTGCGCGGCGGGATCGCCTGCCGCAGCGGCTGCGAGCCGTCCTCCTGCTTCGGCAGGCCCGGCTTCGGCAGCAGGAGCTGCAGCCCGATGAGCGCGCCGGTGAGCGCCACGGTGCCGACGAGGCCCGCGAACGTGAGTCCCGGGATGATCACGATGTCGGATATCGCGAGCGCCTCGAGGATGGCGAGGCCGATGGCCTGCGGCATCACACCCTCCACGCCGCGAGCACGTCGGCCTGCGCCATGCGGGCGTAGACGAGGCCGCCGCGCGCCTCCGGCATTGCGACGAGCATGGCGTCAGAGACAACGATCGCGCCGACGCAGCCGAACGCCTCGCGATCGCAGGGCGCGCGCACGAGGGCGACGTCGCCAGCCCGCGGCGCCTCCGTCCGCCCGATGCCGCAGGCCGCCAGCGCGGAATCCGCCAGCGCGACGAACCCGCCGGCCTCGCGCACGAGGCGCAGCGCGCCGCGCGGTGAGCGGTAGCGGCCGCGCCACGGCGCCGCCGGATCCACGCCGCGGCACAACCGCACCCAGTCGGCCGCAAACAACGCGCAGTCGGCAAGCCCGTAGCGGCGCGGCCGCAGCACCCAGGCCGCCAGATAGTCGCTCAGAAGTCCGGCCACCGCTTCGTGATCTCTTGGCTGTAGAGCGGCGTGCGCTCGCAGAACCGGTCGCCCGGCGACCGCCGCTGCTGGTCCTGGTCCGTGAAGAACGACAACGCGGGCCTGCGCCGGCCCGTCGTGAGGCTGCCCACCGAGAGCACCACCGTGCGCACGACCGGCTGCCCGGGATCGTCGGCCACGTCCTGCCGCACGGCGAGAAAATCCGCGCGATAGCGGCGCAGCCAATGCACGGGGCCGAGCAGCGCCGACCAGTCCTCCGTCATGAGCCCGATGCCGAGCGCGCACAGCCGGCCTTTCACGGCCGGCGCGTCCTCCGCGCTCGCGATCTCGAGCACATCGGCCGACACGCCCGACAGCGTGAACTCGACGCGCTCCGCGTGGCCGTTGAGGAGCTGCTGGAACTCCGGCACGTCCGCGAGCGCGCCGAGGCCCTTGTAGGCCGCGCCCGTCGCGTCGATCGCATTCACGCCGGGCTCGATATTGCCGACGCCGCACCACAGCCGCACCGCGGGCGTGGTGTCGAGAAAGAAGAAGGCGCCGATGCGGGCCGACCCGGCCTCGAGCGCCTGCAGCTCCGCCTCGCTAAACGTCGCCATCAGAAGAAGGCCTCGATGAACCGCGGGCTCGGCCGCGCGACGCTGATGATGTCGGTCATGATGTCGAGCGCGTCCGGCGTCTCCGGCTGCATGACGCATTTCGGCTCGTCGAATTCGAGTCGCGTGCCGTCGGTCACGGCCTCGCGCAGGGGCGGGCGGATGGTGACGAGGCTGTTGCCGCCGGACTCCTCGACAGAGACGACACGGTAGATGCGGTGACGCATCGTCGGATGATCGATCGAGAAATGCTCGCCGCCGCGCAGCGGCCCGCCGTACGAGACGGCGATCGTAAGCTGCGTCGCGCGCAGGGCCGCGCTCCCCACCACATGGGCCATGATGACGGGCTGCTGATAGCCGCTGTCGTCGGCGAAGAGGGTGCCGTCCGCGTGCGGGATGGCCCCGTAGGACGTCAGCGGCTCGCCGCCCACGACAGGCCAAGGCTGATGCGCGGCATCCGCGAACGGCACCACGAGTTTGTTCGCGCCGCCATCCGCAAATCCGGCAATGGCGCGCCAGGCGCGGCGATGGTCCGGCTCCGTAAGCTGAATATCCTCGAACTCCATGCGCCAGAGACCGCCGCCGTCCGTCGCGACGAGCGGGACGACTCCCGACAGCGTGAGCCCCGGCGAGATCACGCGACGCGCCAATTCGAGTTTGGCGCCACGCTCGCGAATGAGCGCGGCCGGCACGTAGATGAGCTCGGTCATGGCCGCACGACGCCCGTCGCCTGAAAGTGTTGCGCGCTCGCCATGGCCCGGCCCTGCCGCGCCACCACGCGGCCGAGCCGGGAGACGACCTGCTCCAGCCGCACGATGGCCGCCGGATCCGCGCCGCGCGCATCGATGTTGATGACCGCCCCGCCGGGCGGGCCCGCCTCATGCAGATCGCGCTCGGGCACGATGGTGCCTGCGGTATCCGGGACAAACAGCTC
Source organism: Variibacter sp. (assembly GCA_019689555.1). Lineage (GTDB taxonomy): Bacteria > Pseudomonadota > Alphaproteobacteria > Rhizobiales > Xanthobacteraceae > JADGHE01. Next base: position 4,679 of record JADGHE010000082.1, read on the forward strand.
GCGCCCGCGCTCGCCGACCCAATACAGCTCGCCCGGCATCACGGGGCCGCCCTCGGCGCGGCCGGGAATAAGCGCCGGCAGGAAATTCGTGAGAGCGTTGCTCAGCGGCTCGGTAATCATTTTGCGGATGAGCAGGCGCAGGAGGTCCTTGTAGAGCGCCTGCAGCACCTCCTGCAGAGACTTCGCCTCGACGATCGCATCCTCGAACGCCCGCCCGAAGGCGTCGCCGATCCCCTTGGCGAGGTCTCTGACTTTTTCGGCGTCCCGCAAGTTCTCCATCGCCGCGTTCAGCCGCTGCAGATGCGCCGGCAGCTCCGCAATGCTGGTTACGGCCGGACGCATGGCCGTCCCGAAAACGCCCAATGCGTGCGCAGCTTCCGGGAAGCCCTCGGCGAAGGCGGCGAATTCGCCGCGCGCGAGGCGCGTCTTGAACGTCAGATCGTCGATGAGCTTGTTGGTGCGGTCGATCTCCTCGGTCAGGGCCACGTCAATCTTGAGCGCAGAGCGATCCGGTGTCGCTGGCTCCTGCTGCTGCTCCTGCGCCTTGGCCTTGAGCTCTGCGAGCTTCTTCTTCGTCTCCTCGATCTTGAACTGCGTGGCGATGAGCTGGTCCTGGACGCCGAACATGTCGGCATCGAGTGGCTTTACGCCCATGCCCTTCGGCGCGAGCACCGTGCGCAGCGTCTCCGCCCGACGCTCAAGCCCCTCGAGCTCACGCTCCGTCTTTTCAATTTCGGATTGCGTCATGACAACGCCGGCGGCCAATCCGGCACCGGCGCCGATCGCTGCACCCAACATCGGCGTGCCGACAGTGCGACCCAGGGCCCCTCCCAACTTCATGCCGGCCAACGCGGTCGCGACCGTGACGATGGTATCCTTGTGCTCGACCAGCCATTTGACCAGGCGTCCGAACTCGTCAGCGAGCTTCCGCACCCCGTCCTGAAAATCCTGACTGGTGACCGTCTTGCGGATGGATTCGAGCGCCGGCAAGAATCCGGCAGAGATGCTGATGCCGGCTGCCCTCAGCGCCTGCGAGATCCTGTCGAGCTCGTCGGAGGCTTCCTCGGTCTTCTTCAGCGTCTCGTTGTCGATGACGAAGCCGAGCCGCCGCGCCTCCTGCGCCATGGCGACCAATTCGGCCGACCCGCCCTTCAGCATCACCGCCATTTGCACGCCGGAGCGGCCGAACAGCTCCATCAGCACGGCGTTGCGCTGCATCGGGTCCTGGATCGCCATGAGGCGATCGGCCACGATCTTGAGTGCCTCGTCCGGGGTCTTGCCGCGGATGTCCTCCATCGACAGGCCGAGCTTGCCGAGGGTCTTTTCGCCCTCCGTGCCCTTCGCGTTCACCTCGCCCAGGCGCCTGGTGAACTGCGTCATCGCCGCGGAGAAGTCCTCCTGCTCGACGCCGGCGAGCTTCGCCGCGTAAGCCAGCTCCTGGTAGGCCTCGGCGCCCATGCCGAGCTTCTGCGCCGTCTTGGCAATGCGATCGCCGGCCTCGACGCTTCGTTGCACGAAGGCCAACAACGCGCCGCCCGTGAGGAGGCCGAAGGCCGACCGCAGGCCCAACATCGCGGCCGCCGCCGTGTTGGCCCGCTGCTGCACGCCGAGCAGACTGCGCTGCATTCCGGCCGCCGCATTGGCGACGGCATTGCGGATGCGCGTCATGTCGGCGCCGAATGCGACGTGGTCGGCGGTAATGGTGACGCTGATGTCGCCGCGGCGGCTCTCGGCCATTGCGCCAGGTCCTCAGTTCGCTCGATCGCCCACGGGCGCGGGCGCCGCTTTGCGGAGATCGCGGCCGCCGTTGGCCGCGTTCCACCCCTCGACGATCGCGAGCATCTCCTCCGGGCTCATGCGCCGGGCCGGCGCTCCGCGCCCTTCGAATGGCCGCATCACCTTCCGCAGCGGCGGCATGCGCCTCACGCGAAAGAAGGCGCCGGCGTACCAGGCGGCGAACATCACGCGCCCATAGGCTCGCCGCTCGCGCTCGGCGGCCGCCTCGACGAACAGCCGCGTGAGGTACGGCGTCGAGCGCCAGAACTCGGCGTCCGTCATGCCGGCCGCGAGCGCGGCTTTGTACGCCTCAACCACGACATCGCCTTGCGCAGGCGTCGGAGCCGCGGAGGGTTTCGCTGCGGCTCCGCCGCGGCCTCCTCGCCCTGGTATGTCCTGCGCAGCGCGGTCGACACCGCCTCGATGGTCCTGGCGATCGGCGGCGACAGACGCTCGATCTGCTCCGGCGTCACGCCTGGCCAGGAGTCGCGGAGGCCAATCGCCAGCACCTTGGCAAGCACGCGTAGATCCTGCCCGGCCATGGCGCGCGCGAGCTCGACGTCGAAGTTGTCGCCGAGCTGGCTCTTGAGCATGGCAATGCCTGGCCAGCCGAACCAGAGCACGTAGGTGCGGCCGGCGATCTCGATCTCGGCTTCGCCTCTGTACGGATTGATCATCGCTCACCTTACGCGACGACGTCCGCGGTGGGCGCGCTATTGGCGCTCGCCGAGCCGGAGGGATTGGTGGCCGTGACCACCACGCGGAGCGGCCGCCCGACCTGCCCGGCCTGCGGCACGTAGGTCTTTGACGTCGCGCCGGCAATTGCCACAAACCCGGCGCCGGCGTCCTCCTGCCACTGATACGTGAAGGTCGGCGCGCCCGACCACACGCCGGGATAGGCAGTGAGCGTCTGCCCGACCTGAGCAATGCCAGAGATCGCCGGCAGCACCGAGTTCACCGGTGCCGCCGATGCGGCCGCGATGACGGAGCCGGTAACCTGGAATCCCACCGTGGCGGTCATCTTGTCCTCGGCCGGCACCGCCGGCTCGTAGGTCGTGCGAATCCCCTTGAAAGACCACGTCACGCCGTTCGGGAAGGTGATGCGGCAGTCCACCTTGCCGGCCCCGCGCAGGCTGCGGATCTTCGCATCCGCCGCGCTGCCCGGCACGAAGTTCATCTCGAAGGAGAACTCGCCGGGCGCCATCAGGCCTTCGATGAATTCGCGCGTGCGGTCCGGCGACTTCATGTGGGTCGCGTCGACGACCTCGATGGTCTGCGCCGGCGGCGTAATGCTGAAAATCTCGGCGATCTCCTCCCACGTATTGCCGCCGTCGGTCGACACCTCGAATGTGGTGTCGTAGCCAATCATGGCTGCGGTCTCCGCCATGGCCGTTCTCCTTGAGGATGGTGGACATCTGGACGCGGCGTCGCGTCAGACAGCGACGCCCGGAGCGGTCTGCGTGGTGCGATATTGCACCGCGAACTCCATGCGCACGGAGCCGACGTGGCGCTCACCGTCGGCGAGCGCCTCGATCGCGGTGCGCCTCAGCATCGTGTCGAGCGCCTTGCCCGCGAGGCGGGGGTCGGCTGCAAGGGCGGATTCGACTTCGCTCGCGATCTGATCGAGCATGTCGTCCGGCGCGACAGCCACATGCACGCGGCCTTCGACGACGAGCGTGACCTCGCGGGCGAGGATTGGAGGCCTGCCGGCCGCATCGCGCTCGGACACTTCCTCGCGCGTGTAGACCAGCAGCGCCGGCTCGTGGTGGGCCGGCAGCGGGCGCGTGCGGCCGGCGTAGACGCGATTCTGCGTCGTCGGCAGGCCGGTCAGCGCCGCGATCGCTGCTTCGCGGATCTGCGTGCGGACGTGCGGCATCAGTCGACCGCCTCGAGGGTGCAGACGATCATCCCCTGCCCGTCGGGCCGGATCGGCGGGACGACGCGCATCGTCCTGCCGGTCGCGACCCGCTGCGCGCGGTCGCCCTCGGCCGGCGCGGGCACGTCGGCCGCGCGCAGATGCAGCGTGACGGCGACGTCGTCGCCGCCCGCCTCGCCCTCGAGCGCGACCGCCACCGGCTCCTCCATCCAGATGGCGGTGATCGTCGCTGCCACGCCCGTCGCCGCGGGCGTGTAGACGACCTCCTCGCCGAAGGTCTCGACGAAGGCGTCGGGGAGACCGTCAAAGAGGGACATGCCGCCAGGCCCTCAATTCGAGGTGAGCACCTCGACGAGCACTTCGGGCCGCTTGCACACGGCGAGCGGATTCGACTGAGACTTCAGCTCGACCCCGGCGCCGTGCGGGAGGATGTAGGGCGAGACATAGATCTCCTGCCCCGGCGTGTTGACGTAGCGGATGTCGTCCGCCGGCGCGAACCAGGTCCGGAACGTGTCGCGCGTGCCGGTGGGATAGGCGTGGCCGTAGCCCGCCGCGACGAGCGGCTCGCTCGTGATCTGCCCCGTCGCCGGGTTCTTCACCGGCACCGCGCCGTAGTATTCGCGGAAGAGGATGTTCTGGAACTCGAACACCCGGCCCCACTGGCCGCCGAGCTGCTGGCGCTCCATCTGCGCCAGAGCGGCGACGCCGATCTGATTGCTCGTCCAGTACTTCTCGACATTCGGATGCTGGATGAACTTGTTGAAGAAGCTCGGGGACACGATGACCTCGACGCGGCCCATCGTCTCGCCCTTGAGGTTGCTGGCGATGTGCTGGAACACCTCGTCGCACTTGGCGATGATGTCCGTGGTCGCGTCGCCGAGCTTGAAATCGACGGTCTTCTTGGTGATCCCGAAGACGTCATAGAGATCGTAGAGCTCGTTGCCGAAGCCGTCCTTGATCACGCCCTTGAGCGCGCCCATCCGCACATATTCGAGCGTGATGTCGTGGTTGCCGCGCAGCCCGGCAAGCCGCTCGGCCATCTCGTCGTCCATGGTGACGGGCACCTTGGACTGGCCGACGATGCGCGTCATGTTCTGCAAGTCCTGCGGCGTGATGACGTCGGTCGCCGGGAAGTGCGGGATCTCCAGGAAGATCGTCTTGCCGGTCGCGCGGTCGGCCTGGCTCCCTGGCGCGCCGCGCTCCTTCGCGGGCAGGACGCTGATGACGCCGTCCTTGATCCGGATCTCGACGATGGTCGAGATGGTGCCGGCGGAGGGGAACAGGTTGAGCGCCCGCAGGAGCCCGTAGGTGTTGGGGATGCGGTTGACCTGCTCGGTGAGCTGGGTCGCGGTGTAGGGGAAGTTCAGTTCGTGATCCATCGCCGCCGTCTCCTCAAGAGTGGAACGTGCCGGAAAAAGGCGGCGCGCCTGTCGCGACGCCTGCCTGCCCTATGAACGAAAAAAGCCCGGCCGCACGGGCCGGGCTCTGTGCGACAGACGAGAGCTGCGCCGCGCGGATCAGGCGTTGCGGACCACGATGCCCTTCGCGGCGAGCTGCGCGATCGCAGTCGCCTTCCCGGCATCGCTGATGCCGGCGGGCCACACGAGCTCGGGGCCGTAGACGATCGCGGGCCCGCGCACGAGCATCAGCACCGCGCCGTCGACACCGTCCTGCGCCGCGGCGGGTGCGATGGCGATTCCATAGGGCTCCTCGCTGCCGTCCGTGGCGTCCGCGTCGAACGCGACGATCTTGCCCGAGCCTGC
>JADGHE010000036.1 GCA_019689555.1 Variibacter sp.
GAAGCCGGTCTGACGAAGCCGGTCTGACGGTTCGCAGGGCGGCGCATCCGCGCGGACGCGCCGCAGCGCGCCGGCTTACCGCGTCGGCTCGCCGAAGCGGCCTGCGCCGTCGTCGGCGCCGCGGAACTCGAACAGCTTGCGCAGAAAGCCGGGCGCGACCGCCGACATCGGATTGACCTGCAGGACCGGGGCCCGCGGCGAACCCACCACCTGGTAGGTGATACCCAACAGGCCTTCGTTGGCGCCGCCGCCGAGAAACAGTCCGACGATCGGGAGGCGGCTGAACATGTTGTTGAGGCCGTAAGCCGGAACGAACGTGCCGCGCAGCCGCACCTCGTCGCGGAGGTAATCGAGCGTGCCGTCGACCGTCGCGCCGATCGACGGCCCCCAGACGACGCCGTCGCGAATGGCGAAACGTCCGGGCGAGCGCGTGAACTCGACCCGCATGCGCGAGAAGGCGACCCCGCCATTGGAGCCTGCCCTCCCCGCCACCCGGTCGTCGCCGGACGCGCCGGAGGCCACGCGTTCGAGCGCCGGCTCGCCGCGTACGACGAAGTCGCGCAGGTTGAGCAGCCCGTCCTGCGGCGCGTTGTCGGCCGTGGGCGGCTCCATCGCGACCGACATCGCCCCGCCGAAGATGCGCGGATAGATGTCGGCGAGCCGGAACAGCGCGCCGGCGTCGGTCGTCTCGATGTAGATGACCTGGCGGCCGTTGCCGCGGCTGCGCATCTCTCCGGAGAGCCGCGCGTTCGCCCCGATTCCAGCCGCGAGGCTGAAGCTGCGGATCTGCCCGCCGCGCCGCGACAGGCGCAGCTCCACGCCGCGCAGGGCCTCGCCATGATAGCCGGTGATCGCCCCGAGCTTGATGTCCAGGTCCACATCCGGCGCGCGGTGGGTGCGCCCTTCGGGTTTGTGCCCCATGATGCCGGACTTGATCAGGCCCCGCCCATCGAAGAGATCGCCGCGCAGAACCACCTTGAGCGCGCCGTCGCTCGTGCGATCCGCCTTCAGGGATGCCTTGTCGCCGTCGGAGACGACGAAGGTCGGCAGATTGGCGTGCAGAATCTCGCCGCCCGCCCCGAGTTCGACCGCGCCCTTCACGTTGACGCCGGCTCCGTCGAGCGCGAACTCCTCGAGCCGCATGGATTGGCCGCGGTCGACGAGCACGAACGTCATGCGCGCCGGGCGGCCGGGCGACTTGTTCCACCCCGGCAGCAGCTCCGTGACCTTGGCCTGCGTCAGATCGGCCTCGACGGCGAGCCGCCCTTCGCGATCGCCAAGCCTGATGCGGCCGTTCAGCTTGACCGGCACCGGGCCCGACAACTTGTCATCGAAGTCGAGGCCGAGCCGCGCCCGCGCTTCGTCGTCGAGCATCGCCTGCGCGCGCAGCTCCGCCTCGGACTCGCCGCGCACGAGCCGGTAGTCGACCGCCGCCGGCGTGCCGGCGATCTTCATGTCGCCCTTGATTTGCAGCCCGTTATGGGTGGCGCTGACATGCAGGCTTGCGGCTTCCGCCTTCTGCCCGCGCACCAAACGGTCGGCCGAAAAGCCCGACAGGTCCGCTTCGACCGAATAGGTGACCGATTGCCGCGGGAGCTCCTTCTTGAGCGGCAGCGTGATGATCATCTGGGCCGTCACCGCGCCGCGGCTCGTCGCGGGGTCCAGGGACAGGACGGCGGCGGCCTTTATCGGCTCCATCGCCAGCAGCTCGGCCGCGCCGTCGACCGGGCCGTCCATTGCCAGCTCGGCGCGACCGATCGGCGGGTCGGCCGCGATGTCGTTCACCTTGAACGTGCCGGCGCTGACGTTGAGCCTGCGGCCGGAGGGGAGGTCGATGTGCGAGGGGCCGAACGTCACGGTCGCCGAACGGTCGACGACGCGCGTGAGAATTTCCGCGTCCTTGACGGCGGGCAGCCCGTCGACGGGCCGGACGGCGGCGCCGCGCAGCATCACTTCGATGGACAGTCCGTCCTGCGGCAGCGACGGCCCGTTGGGCAGCAGGGCCGGCAGCGGCGCATTGACGGCGATCTCCACCCGCTCGACGATGCCGGACAGGAGATGCTGATCGACCCAGCTCCGCAGGCCCGGCGCCACGATCGCCGGCCACAGCCGCTTGAACGCCGACACCGGCATGCGCGTGCCGGCGAGACCAAGGGCCACCCGCGCGCCGGAGTCCGACCAGTCGATCGTACCCGACAGCGCGACGCCGCCCGAAGGTCCGCGCAGGTCCGCCTGCTCGATCGCGATCCGCCGCTTGGCGGCGTCGTAGGCCGCACGCAGGGCGATCCGATCGAGGACCAGCGGCGCCTCCTGCGCGCGGCCTGCGGCGAGCGCCACCGTGCCGTTCGACACCGCAAACGACCAGCGGCCCGCGGCGTCCTGCGGCGGCTCGATGCTGGCCATCAGAGCGATGCGGTTGGTTCCGGCATGGATCTCGAACGGCGCGTTGAGCACGCGGTTCGCCGCGTCCCAGCGCAGCTCCGCCTGCGCCTCGTCGATGAGGATCCGCGCCTCCCGATCCGCGACGTCGCCGAGATAGCCCGCGCCGGCGATGATGCGCCCATGCATCCCCTGCAGCGTGCCGTCCCCCGCGACGTCCGCGCGAATGACGGCCGAAAGCGGCACGTCCGCCTGAAAGGCGCCCCCGTCGAGACGCAGGGCGAGCAGAACATCCTTCGGAGAGACGTCGCGAATGACGGCCTCCACGGTGCGGCCGCCGTCGTCCCGGGACGTCACCGTGGCGTTGAGCGACCACGGCCCGTCGGTCCCCATCGAGGAGACGGCGAAGGCAACGCCGCCGCGGTCCAGCCGCGTGAGACTGAGATTGATGTTGCCGAAACTGAGCTGCCGACCGGTGCGGCGGTCATCGACCGTAATGGCGCCGTTCTTGAGCCCGATCTCCATCAGGTCGCGCCCGTCGAGCCCGACGCGGTCGAGGCTTTGCAGCCAGCCGATGAAGGTCGCGAACAGGTTCGGGCTGGGTGAAGAGACCCCCTGTGCCGTCTCTGCGCCGGACGGAGAACCGCCGGACGCGGGCGGCTCGGCGGTCGCCGCCGCCGTTCCGCCGTGCAAGGCGGCGTCCCCCGCCGACCCGGCGAACACGGTGAGCCGCCCGTCGCGCTCGATCCGCACCGCCATCTGCGCGCCGATGAGGCTCAGCCGCTCGGCGCGCAAATGGCCCGTCAGCACGCTCGATCCCGCGATCCCGACTTCCGCCCTGGGCGCGCTCGCCACGACCGCTCCGGCGGAGTCGCGCAGCACGATATCGCGCAGCCGCAGCGCGGTCCGCCCGTCCTCGTCGCGCTCGAGCACGGTGCCGCCCACTTCGATTCTGTAAGTGCCGCCGAAGCGCTCCTCGAGCGCCGCAATCATCCACGGGGTGACCAGGTCCATCGACAGGGGGCCGCTCGCGAGCCGCCACCAGACGGCGCCGCCGGCAGCCGAGAGAGCCGCCAGAACGACGGCCACGACGAGAGCGATCTTCCGTCCGCGCCGGACGACGGCCGGCGGCAGGCGCAGCCGCCTCAACGCGGGCGCACGCGCAGCAAGCGCCCGCAGATGCAGGCACCGCAGGCCCGCACCGCGCAGCGCGGAAAGAACCGTGCTGGAACTCGACTCTGTCATGCCCTCTCGGGCTGTCCCCTGGCCCGTGCTCCGCCCGCTTTCGCCGCAGCGGTCCACACCGAGCGAATGTAGTATTGATTCAATGTCGCCCGCTACCGGCCGCGGATCCCTCTCACCAAACCGTTAAGACTCCGACCCTCAGATTCGAAGTCGGATGCTCTGCCCAACCCGCGGCAATCCAGTAAGGCCCATGGAAAGCGTCGAAAGGAAGGCATATGCGCCCTGAATTGGCCGTCGGTGACCCCGCCCCGCCCTTTGCCCTGCCGCGCGACGGCGGCGGCACCGTCACCCTCGGGGATTTCGCGGGACGCACGCTCGTCCTCTACTTCTATCCCAAGGCGGATACCCCCGGCTGTACGCGCGAGGCGCAGGCGTTCTCCGCGCTTCGGGAGGAGTTCGAGAAGGCCGGCGCCTCGGTGCTCGGAGTCTCGGCCGATCCGGTGCGCGCGCAGGACAGGTTCAAGAAGACACACGGTCTCTCGATCGTCCTCGCCTCGGACGAGACCCGCGCCATGCTCGCCGCCTATGGCGTCTGGGTCGAGAAATCGATGTACGGCCGCAAGTATATGGGCATCGAGCGCGCGACCTTTTTGATCGGCCCCGACGGCCGCATCGCCCGCATCTGGCGCAACGTGAAGGTGAACGGCCACGCCGAAGCCGTGCTCAAAGCCGCCCGCGCGCTCAACCAGGCCGGCTGAAATGGCGGGACGACGGCTCCGCGCGGGCAGCTTTGCATACAGCAAAAATCCAAAGCATTTGGCGAAAAATTAACCATGGACCGCTGAAATCGGGACGTATCGCGTCTCCGCCCTGTGGTTCGGGCGGCGGGAGAGTCGATGTCGTACCGATCCAGCAGGCATACGCGACACGTGGAGGAGTGCGCTTACGCGTCGGGCCATCACGTCCGTCGCGCGCCTGCGCCCGCAACGCGCCGGGATTACACCCTCAACCACGCGGGCCGTCAGTTTCGGCTCGGGCCCGTCACCTTCTGGCTTTCCGTTTCGGCCCTCGTCGTCATGGCGCTGTGGTCGGCGGCAACCGCGACCTACTTCGCCTTCCGCGACGACGTGCTCACGCGCCTCATCGCCCGTCAGGCGGACATGCAGTACGCCTATGAAGACCGGATCGGCGAGTTGCGCGCTCAGATCGACCGCCTCACCAGCCGGCAACTGCTCGACCAGGAACAGGTGGAACAGCGGATCGAGCAGCTCGCCCGCCGGCAGAAGGCGCTCGAGGCCCGCACGACGGCGCTCTCCGGTCTGCCCGAAGATGTCGTAACCGGATCGATCCGCAGCCATCCGCGTCCGCTGCAGCGCAAGGATGCCGGTGCAGGTGCAGGCGCAGGCGCGAACCCGAAGCCGTCGCCGATCAACGATACGGTGATCCTCGCGCCGCCCCCGGAGCGGCACGCGACCCTCGAATCGCGCGTGATGACGCCGCGCAGCCGCACCGCTTCCGGGCAGAAGTCCACGAGCGTGATGGCCGTGCTCGATCGCCTGGAGGAATCCCTCGATCGCGTCGAGGCGCAGCAGAGCGCCGCGCTCTTGGCGATCGAGGACGGGTACGAGGCCAAGGCGCGGCGCATGCGCAGCGTGCTCGCGGATCTCGGCGTCAATCTCGGGAAGGTCGCGGGCGCAAGCGCGCCCGGCGGCGTCGGCGGCCCGTTCGTGCCGCCGAGCATGAAGCCCGACGCGGGCGCTTTCGAGCGGCAGATGCGGAGAGTGCAGATCGCCCGCGCCAATGTGGAGCGCTTGAGCCGCGTCCTGCAGACGGTGCCGGTGCGCAAGCCGCTGGCGGGCGAAATCGACACGACTTCAGGCTTCGGCATCCGCCTCGACCCGTTCCTGCGGGCGCCAGCGATGCATACGGGCCTCGACTTCCGCGGCGCCATCGGCGAGCCGGTGCGCGCAACGGCCGCCGGAACGGTCTCTTCGGCCGGCTGGAACGGCGGCTACGGACGCATGGTCGAGATCGACCACAGCAACGGGTTCTCGACGCGCTATGGCCACCTCTCCGAAATCCTCGTGAGGGAGGGCCAGTCGATCAAGCCGGGACAGGTGATCGGCCGGGTCGGTTCGACGGGTCGCTCTACTGGACCGCACCTGCACTATGAAACCCGCGTCGAGGGTGAAGCGGTCGACCCGCAGAAGTTTCTGCGCGCAGGGCTTCGCCTGGGCGAGAAGCTCTGACCGCCGCTCACGGCAGCGCGTCGCCTGGCTGGCGGCGATCCGCCCTTCGCCCCCGCGCTTCACGCAAACGATCATCCCGCGATAGGCGCAAGGCCGGCGCTCCGCCCTGCACAGGACCCGACTCCTGACTGTGACGATGATCGTGCGATCGCCGAACACGCGATGGCCGCGGCCCCGCCGGGCGACATGCTAACGCGCCGACGACGCTCCGCCGCGAGCGCCGCGCGAGGCGGACGGCGCCGCGACGTTCAAACGCCGTCGAACCGACCGAGAGCGGCCGCAACGCCCTTGACTCCGGCACGCCCCGTTATCACGATCATGTATGCTCTCATGAGAGCATCGCGCGCGACCGCGGCGTGCGCGAAACACCAGATCGCGGAGGTGACCATGACGCCACCGACGCAGAAGGCCGCGACGACCGCTTGACGCAAGCGTTCGGGCGTCAGCGTAGCGGCACGGACACGAACGGCGACGCCGGGAGCGGCCCCTGGGGCCCCATCAGTGAGGCATCGCCCCGCTTGGCGCTCCCGGCGCGCGAACGCGTGCGGGCCGAAGCTGCCTTACAAGCCCCACCAGCTCACGCTTCCAGTTATTGAGCAGTCCCGACTATTCGACGTCCTCGACTTCGGCCGGCTGCTTGCCGAACGCTTTCTGCGCGAGCGCCGCTTCCATGAACTGGTCGAGATCGCCGTCGAGCACGGCCGCGGTGTTGGACGTGGACACGCCCGTGCGCAAATCCTTCACCATCTGGTAGGGCTGCAGGACATAAGAACGGATCTGGTGGCCCCAGCCGATGTCGGTTTTCGCCGCGTGCTCCGCGGCCGCGGCTTCCTCGCGCCGCTTCAACTCGGCCTCGTAGAGGCGCGCACGCAGCATCGCCCAAGCCTTCGCCCGGTTCTTGTGCTGCGAGCGCTCGCTCTGGCACACGACGACGATGCCGGTCGGAATGTGGGTCAGCCGGACGGCCGACTCGGTCTTGTTGACGTGCTGACCTCCCGCGCCGCCGGAGCGCATCGTATCGACGCGAACGTCGGACTCCTTGATCTCGATGTTGATGCGATCGTCCACCACCGGATAGACGTCGACGCTCGCGAACGAGGTGTGGCGGCGTGCGTTGGCGTCGAACGGTGAAATGCGCACCAGGCGATGCACGCCGCGCTCGGTCTTGAGCCAGCCGTAGGCGTTGCGGCCCTTGATCTGGACGGTGGCCGACTTGATGCCGGCCTCCTCCCCCTCCGTCTCTTCGAGATACTCGACCTTGTAGCCGTGCTGCTCGGCCCAGCGCGTATACATGCGCATGAGCATCGCGGCCCAGTCCTGGCTTTCGGTTCCGCCGGCGCCGGCATGCACTTCAAGAAATGCGTCGTTGGCGTCGGCCTCGCCGGAGAGCAGCGCTTCGATCTCCCGCCGCGCGACCTCCGCCCGCAGCGCCTTGATCGCGGCCTCCGCCTCGGCGACGACGTTTGCATCGCCTTCCGCCTCGCCGAGTTCAAGAAGGGTGAGCTGGTCTTCGAGCTCCCGCTCGATGCGGTCGATCGCGCCGAGCTGATCCTCCAGCGCGGTGCGCTCCTGCATCACGCGCTGGGCACGCTCCGGATCGTCCCAAAGGTTGGGGTCTTCGGCCTGGTGGTTCAACTCCGCCAGGCGGGCGCGCGCCTTGTCGAAGTCAAAGATGCCTCCTCAGCAGCCCGACAGACTGCTTGATCGCATCCATATCCTGCTGAACTTCCGCGCGCATGGCACCCTTCAAACCTGGACGGACGCGATTCGCCCGCGTCCGAACCCGGAGAGCATGTAGTCGGAGGAAGCGGCCGATGCAACTCGAAGGGCGCTGCGACCGCACGGTCTTCGGTCGACCGGCCCTCGAAAACTCGGCCGCCGCCCGCCCGCCTCAGTAGGCGCGCTCGAGCACCACCCGATAGGGATCGAACCCGCGCGGCCAATAGCAGGCGAAGCCGATATAGTCGCCGTAGCGGCGGTGGACGCTCGTGATCTTGTGCAGCTTGCCGTAACGCGCGCAGTGCTCGCCCGCGATGGCGTGACGGAACTCCTGCGTCTCGGGCGACCAAGCGACGATGCCGCCGGTATCGTTGCCCTCGAACGGCGCCACCACGCTGGCGCAGGCGCCGAGCATCAGCGCCGTACCGAGAAGGGTCACCTGAAGAAGGAGCTTGGTGCGCATGGGGACCTGCCTGCCGGCGCTGAATCGCGCCCGCAAGGTTAGAGCCCGTCCGGCGGAAAGGAAAGCCTCAAAGGTCCTGGACGTCGTGTCGATCCCGCGCGAGGCGCGGCAAGGGGGGCTCTGCCCTCAGTAGAGCCCCCCGGTGCCCGAGCGAATGGCCCGGTCCGCCTCCGGCGACACGCCGTAGTAGCGGCCCTCGGCCTCGGCCGTGGGCGAGCCGATGATCGCGTAATTGTCCGGCGGCGCGGTGCCGGGCTTGAACGCCTCCAGAATGACCTTGGTATCGCCCGGCGCGGCCCGCATGCCGGTCTGCGCATTGATGCGGATGAGCTTGATGCCGGGCGGCACGCGGAACGGAACCGGCGGCTTGTCTGCGAGCGCGGCCTTGAGGAAATCCCGCACGATGGGGGCGGCGAGGTGCCCGCCCGTCGCCGCCACTCCGTGGCCGAGCGAGCGCGGCTTATCGAAGCCCACATAGACGCCGACCGCGAGATCGGGGGTGAAGCCGACGAACCAGGCGTCCTTCCAGTCGTTCGTGGTGCCGGTCTTTCCTGCGACCGGCTTGCCCACCTCGCGGAGGACCGTCGCCGTTCCGCGCTGCACGACACCCTCCAGCATCGAGGTGATCTGATACGCGGTCATCGGGTCGATCACCTGCTCGCGGCGGTCGATCAGCGTCGGTTCCGGCTGATTTTCCCAGCGCTTGGCGTCGCAGCCGCGGCACTCGCGCTGGTCGTGCTTGAAGATGGTCTTTCCGTACCGATCCTGGATGCGGTCGATGAGCGTCGGCTTGATGCGCCGTCCGCCGTTGGCGAACATCGAATAGGCGGCCGTCATCCGCAGCACGGTGGTCTCGCCGGCGCCGAGCGAGAACGACAGGTAGGGCGGCAGGTCGTCATAGACGCCGAAGCGCTTGGCATATTCGACGATCAGCGGCATGCCGACGTCCTGCGCGAGGCGCACGGTCATCGCGTTCTTCGACTGCTCGATGCCGAACCGCAAGGTCTGCGGGCCGTAGAATTTCTGCGAGTAGTTTTCGGGCCGCCAGACCCCGCCGCCCGGCCCCATGTCGATCTCGATGGGGGCGTCCAGCACCACCGTCGCCGGCGTGTAGCCGTTGTCCAGAGCGGCCGCGTACACGAACGGCTTGAACGCCGAGCCGGGCTGCCGCAGCGCCTGCGTCGCGCGATTGAACTGGCTCTGGTCGTAGGAGAACCCGCCCACCAGCGCGAGCACCCGGCCGGTCCACGGATCCATCACGCAGATCGCGCCCGAAACCTCCGGAATCTGCCGCAGGCGGTACAAGTTGCCCGGCGCGGGCTCCGCCTCCTCCTCGCGGTCGGAGGTGCGCCGGCGACGGCTGTCCTTCGGCGGGGCGCGCTCGAGCGGCTCGACATAGATCACGTCGCCCGGCTGGACCACCTGCGAGACCTTGGTGGGCGCCTTGCCGCGGTTCGGCCCGGTCGCCGGGCGCGCCCATTTCACGCCTTCGAGCGGCAGCACGCCGACGATCCGCTCCTTGACGACCGCGCCCCCCGGCTCGCGCGGGGGCTGCAACCCGATGCGGGCGGACTGGTCGGATGTCTCGAGCACCACCGCGAGCCGCCAGGAAATGTCGTTCAGCGCCTTGACCTCGGCGAGCTTCACGCCCCAGTCGCCGGCGATGTCGATCTTGGCCACGGGGCCGCGCCAGCCCTGCGCTTCGTCGTAGCGCACGAGCCCGTCAGCCAGCGCCTTGCGGGCGAGAAGCTGCATCTTCGGATCGAGGCTCGTCCGCACGGAGAGGCCGCCCTCGTAAAGCTTCTTCTCGCCGTAACGCTCGTAGATCTCGCGCCGCACCTCCTCGGCGAAGTATTCGGCGGCGAACATGTGCGCCCCGGTCGGCCGCGGCGTGACGTTCAGGGGTTCCTTCTTGGCCTTTTCTCCCTCGGCCGCACTCACCCAGCCGTTCTCGACCATGCGGTCGATCACGTAATTGCGCCGCTCGATCGCCCGCTCGCGCATGCGGAACGGGTGCAGCGTGCTCGGCGCCTTGGGCAGCGCGGCGAGATACGCCGCCTCAGCGATCGACAGCTCGTGCACCGACTTGTCGAAATAGATGAGGGAGGCGGCGGCGACGCCGTAGGCGCCAAGGCCGAGGTAAATCTCGTTGAGATAGAGCTCGAGGATCTTGTCCTTCGAATAGGCGCGCTCGATGCGCAGCGCGAGCAGGGCTTCCTTGATCTTGCGCTCGAACGACACCTCGTTCGTGAGCAGGAAGTTCTTCGCCACCTGCTGGGTGATGGTCGAGGCCCCCTGCGGGCGCCGGTTCGTGCCGATGTTCTGCACGTACAGAATCGCCGCGCGCAGGATGCCGGCGAAATCGAGGCCTCCGTGCTCGTAGAAGTTCTTGTCCTCCGCCGCGAGGAAGGCGTTGATGACACGCTTCGGCACGGCCTGGATCGGCAGGTACAGCCGCCGCTCGCGCGCATATTCGGCGACCAGCGAGCCGTCGCTCGCATGCACGCGCGTCATGACCGGGGGTTCGTAGTTCTGCAGCTGGGTGTAGTCCGGCAGATCCTTGGAGAAATGCCACATCAAGGCGGCCGCAGCGGCGACGCCGACCAGGAACAGCACGGTTCCGACTGCGAAAACCCAGCCCAAAAAGCGCAGCAACAGCCTCATGCGGCTTCCGTCCCCGGCCCCATGCCTGCCCGACCTTGGGGGTTAAGACCTGACATGCAAAACGGTCGACATTGCGGCGCGGCCGACGCCCCGGCACGAACCGATCCCGCGGGCCGCCGGCGCGGCCTCCGCGGCCGGGCTTCGTTGCGCCGCTTTATGGTCAAACTGAGGCTGGATGGTCAAACCGGGGCTGGCCGCGGCGCGCCGGGAAGGCAAAGCCCCCCAGGACCGCCCGACCGCCGATCCGGTTTCCGGCCGACCGGACTCAGTTCGCGCTCGCGGTCGCGCCCGCAAGACGGCGGGCCGCGAAGAAGGTGTCGACCGCCTGGGCGACGGCGTCCGCGGCGCGCTTGCGCCAGGCCTCGGAGGTCAACAGCTTGAGGTCCTGGGCGCTCGAAACGTAGCCGAGCTCCAGCAGCACCGACGGCACGTCCGGGGCCTTCAAAACCTTGAACCCGGCCGAGCGAAGGGGGTGCTTGTGCAGGCGCGCGGCCGCCTTCAGCTCGCTCACCAGCGTGCGGGCGAAATGGGCCGAGAACGTCCGCGTTTCCCGCTGCGCGAGGTCGATCAGGATGTCGGCGATCTCGTCCGGCTCGGCGGAGAGATCGACGCCCGCAATGGCGTCGGCCTTGTTCTCCAGCTCGGCGAGGCGCGCCGCCTCGTCGTCGCTCGCCCGGTCGGAAAGGGTGTAGACCGTCGCGCCCCGCGTCTCGCCGTCGCGCCGGGCCAGCGCGTCGGCATGGATGGAGATGAACAGCGCGGCGCCCGCGGCGCGCGCCACCCGCACGCGCTCGGCGAGCGAGACGAAGCTGTCGTCGGTGCGGGTCATCACGACGCGGTAGTTTCCGGTCTGCTCGAGCTTGTCCCGCAGCTGCAGCGCGAAATCGAGCACGATCGCCTTTTCGGTCTCCCCGCTCGCGGCCGCCGTACCGGAGTCGAGGCCGCCGTGGCCGGGATCGAGGACGACGACAGGCCGGGCGTCCCCCGGCTCGGCCGCGCTCGAATCGCGATCGCTCTTGCGCTCCGCCTGAGGCTGCCGCGGGGGCTTGGCCTGCAGCGCGAGGTTACGCATGAAGGTCTCGCGGTCGACCGCGACGAGATCGACCACGAGCCGCGCCGGCTGGTCGTCGATGGGGTCGAGAACGAAGGCCTTGTCGATTCGCACCGGTCCCGTCGCGTCGAGCACGATGCGCGAGCCCCCCGGCATGACGAGACCGAAGCGGAATGCCTTCACCAGGCCGCGCCCGGTCTCCCCCGCCTTCGGCGGCAGGTGGAAGCCGATCTGCGGCAGGTCGATCACCACCCGGTACGGATCGGCGAGCGTGAAGGCGAAGAATTCGACGTTCTTGGAAAGATCGACGATGAAGCGGGTGCGCGTCTCGTCGCCGCCGAGCCGGACATCGCTGGCGATCGCCGCATTCTGCATGGGCGGCGCGTTGGCGGCGCGAACCGGCGTGCGCTCGTTCCCGGCGGACGCCGACAGGCCGCCCCCCAGGCCAACACAGATCGCGGTCAACGCCAAAAGAAGTCCGCGCGGATTCACGTCGCTCCGCCCCTCCGCAGCGCCCCCGGATAGGGCCTGCGCGGTTAACCGCCGCTTAAACGCGCCGGGCGCCGCGGGGGTTCATCAGCGGCAGGGGTTCGGCGCGAACGGAGGCGGCGATCCGGCTCCGCCGCCCGCTCGCACATGCCCTTTCCCCTGCCGGGCGTGGAACTTTGCCCGTGCCTGCCGGGCCGGACCGCGCATCCGCCGCCCCGCGACGACGAATTTTCTGTGCCTTGCCAAAGGTTGACCCAGCGCCTAAGAGTAACGGTGACGGTCGAGATTCCGGTCTTGCCGCGTTCGGGCATTCCGGCATGCCGGCCGAGGAGCACACCCGCGGCGATGCGGGCCTTTCCCCGGCTGCAGGCTCATATTCGTCGCATCGCCCGCAAAATGGCGTCGGGCGACGAATTCCGGCCAGCTTGAAGCCCTCCGTAAAGGACGACCGGAAGCGCGCAGCCTCACGGCCGCCGCGCCCAACGGATGCCGTCAGCCAGGAGTAACCGGCAGCCCAGGCTGTCCAATCCGGATTCCGCATGCTCCAGAGGACCGACGAAAGGATATCCAGCCGCCGCAGCATCGCTGACCGCGGTTGGGCCTTGCGTGTCGCCTCGCTCGGGAGGCGCGGCCGGCCAATTGTCTTGCGTAACCCATTCGGCGCCCCGCCCGCGCTGCTGCGCATCGAGCCTCGACAGGCTTTCGCGCACGGCCGGCGCGTCGCGGCTCGCCCCAGGAAACAACGTTCATGGCCAACAAGATGCTCATCGACGCCACCCACCCGGAGGAGACCCGGGTGGTCGTGGTGCGCGGCAACCGCGTCGAGGAATTCGATTTCGAATCCGCCAATCGCCGCCAGCTGAGAGGCAATATCTATCTCGCCAAGGTCACGCGGGTCGAACCGTCCCTTCAGGCGGCTTTCGTGGATTATGGCGGCAACCGGCACGGCTTTCTGGCCTTCAGTGAAATCCATCCGGACTATTACCAGATCCCCGTCGCCGATCGGCAGGCGCTGATCGAGGAGGAGGAGCGCGCGCACCGCGCCGCCGAGGACGAGGCGGACCATCGCGCCCGCCGCTCCCCTCGCGCGCAGCAGCAGGCGGCCCGTTCCCGGCATCCTCACCGGCGCAGCGAGCCGGTGGACGACGGCCGGGACGCGGGCGACGAAGAGGCCGCGGCGTCGCTGCGGGCGGACATGATCGAGCCGCAGGAGGCCCATCCGGCCGGCGGCGAGCCGCAGGCGGAGGATGCGTCGGGCGAGTCCCTGGAGGGAGTGGCCGGACAGGCGGAAGCCGCCGCCCGTTCCGACGACTCCGGCGCTGCGGCGGACGAGGCGCACCCGGCCGGCGCGCCGGCTGCGGAAGCGGCCAGAGACCCCGGAGCGAAATCCGAGGAGACTCCGCTTGCGCCTTCGGATCTGCCGGCTCCTGAGGACGCGGAACGCGAGGCGGCCGCGCCGGCGGACGAGACGGTCGGCCCGGCCGAAACCGCGCGCGAGGCCGGCGATGTCGAGGACGAGAACGCCGACATCGAGGAGGTCGAGAGCGACGAGGACGACGGGGTGGAATCGGTCGGCGGCGGCGACGCCCTCGAGGAAGTGCAGGAGCGGCTGCCGCGCATCCGTCGCCAGTACAAAATCCAGGAGGTCATCAAGCGCCGGCAGGTGATGCTGGTGCAGGTCGTCAAGGAAGAGCGCGGCAGCAAGGGCGCGGCGCTCACGACCTATCTTTCTCTCGCCGGCCGCTACTCGGTGCTGATGCCGAACACCGCGCGCGGCGGCGGCATCAGCCGCAAGATCACCAACGCGCAGGACCGCAAGCGGCTCAAGCAGATCGCGCAGGAACTCGACGTGCCCGAGGGTATGGGCGTCATTCTGCGCACCGCCGGCGCCAACCGCACCAAGGCGGAGATCAAGCGCGATTTCGAGTACCTGCTGCGGATGTGGGAAAACGTGCGCGATCTCACGCTGCGCTCGACCGCCCCAAAGCTCGTCTACGAGGAAGGCTCGCTGATCAAGCGCGCCATTCGCGACCTCTACAACAAGGACATCGACGAGATCGTGGTCGCCGGGGAGGACGGCTACCGCGAGGCCAAAGAGTTCATGCGCATGCTCATGCCGAGCCATGCGAAGAACGTGAAGCTCTACAAGGACACGCAGCCGATCTTCACGCGCTACGGGGTCGAGAGCCAGCTCGACGCGATGTTCTCCCCCGTCGTGCAGCTGCGCTCGGGCGGCTACATCGTCATCAACCAGACCGAGGCTCTGGTCGCGATCGACGTCAATTCCGGGCGCGCGACGCGCGAGCACCATATCGAGGACACCGCGCTCAAGACCAACCTCGAGGCTGCCGAGGAAATCGCGCGGCAGCTGCGACTGCGCGACCTCGCGGGGCTGATCGTCATCGATTTCATCGACATGGACGAGAAGCGCAACAACCGCGCGGTCGAGCGCAAGCTCAAGGAGTGCCTCAAGAACGACCGCGCGCGCATTCAGGTCGGCCGCATCTCGCATTTCGGGCTGCTGGAGATGTCGCGCCAGCGCATCCGCTCCAGCATGCTGGAAAGCTCGACCGACAAATGCCCCCACTGCGGCGGCACCGGGCTCGTCCGCTCCGTTTCGTCGGTCACCTTGCAGCTTTTACGGGCGATCGAGGAGACGCTGCTCAAGGGCGCCACGCATAATCTCATCGCGCGCACGCGCACCGACATCGCGCTCTATGTGCTCAATCAGAAGCGGGCGCATCTGCGCGACCTCGAGAACCGCTTCAAGATCAGCATCACCATCCATGCCGACGCCGCGATCAACGGCCAGCAGCCCTTTGTGATCGAGCGCGGCGAACAGGTGCACAGCCTCGAAGCGGCGCGCGCCATTGCGGCACATCCCGAGGCTCCCGTGGCGGACGTCGTCGAAGCGGAGGAGGACGAAGCGGAAACTGCGTCCCGCAGCGAAACATTCGAGGCGCGCCCTGAACCCGCGACCGCTCAAAGCGGCGAGGCGACCACCGAAGGCGGTCGGCGTCGGCGCCGTCGGCGGCGTCGCGGACGCCGGAGCGAGAACCATGAGGCGGCCGCCGTCGAACGCCACGAGGCGACGCCCGAAACCCCGGCCCACGCCGAGGAGGAGAGCGAGAGCGACGAGGCCGAAGCCGGTTTTGCACGTCCGGTTCATGCGAGCGAAGCCGAGAGCGGCGAGGAGGCGCGCAGCGAGGAACGCCGCCGGAGGCGGCGCGGACGCCGCGGCGGCCGGCGCAACCGGCGCGAGGGCGGCGAGCCGCACGAGCCGCCGATGGCCCTTGCGGCTGCCGATCACGGGTCCGACACGCACGGGACCGCCGAGGAATGGAGCGAGGGGGTCAAGGCCCAGCCGGCGGACGCCGAGGCGCCTCCGCCCTCCCCTGCCCCCGCGCCCTCGCCCGCGGCGACGCTCGATGCCGAGCCGCAGGCTGCATCGGCACCGCCCGCCGAGCGCGAACCGTCGCGGCCGGGCGACGCTGCCCAACCCGAGCAGCCGGCCGCGTCGGAGCCGCCAAAGCGGCGATCGACCGTGCGCGAGCCCGTTTCGCTCTGGGCTTCCGGTCACCCGCCGCTGACGCAGCCGGATGCGACGCCGGAGCCCGCCGCGCCCTCGCCCGCGCCGGCGCCACCCGCGCCGTCCATCACGGTTGAGGAGAGTCCCTCCGAAGAGGCGGAGCGTCCGCGCCGCACCGGCTGGTGGACCCGCCGCATGTTCGGCAAGGGATGATGCAAAGCCGCTGGCGCGATGCGGATGCGCGCGCCGCCGTCGAGCGCTATGCCGCGCACGGCATCGGCGAGGATTTGGCGCTGCGGGTCTATACGACGCGGCTGCTCGGCAGCGATCCGCGGCTGGTGCTGCACGGCGGCGGCAACACCTCGGTGAAGACGGTTCTCCGCGACCTCAACGGCGACGAGGTCGAGGCGCTTTGCGTGAAGGGCTCCGGCTGGGACATGGCGACGATCGAGCCGGCCGGCCTGCCCGCGGTGCGGCTTGCGCCGCTGCGGAAGCTGCGGGCGCGCGAAACGCTCTCCGACGAAGACATGGTGCGCATCCAGCGCGCCAATCTGCTCGACCCGGGATCGCCGAACCCTTCCGTCGAGACCCTGCTGCACGCCTTTCTTCCGCACAAATTCGTCGACCACACGCACGCGACGGCCGTGCTCAGTCTCGTGGACCAGCCGAACGGCGCGGAGCTCTGCGCCGAGGTCTATGACGGGCGGATGGGCATCGTGCCCTACATCATGCCCGGCTTTGCGCTGGCGAAGAAGTCTGCCGAGGTCTTCGAGGCGTCCCCCGAAATCGAAGGGCTGATCCTGCTCAAGCACGGCATCTTCACCTTCGGCGCCGATGCCCGCGAGTCCTACGAGCGCATGATCGCGATGGTCACGCGCGCGGAGGAGCGGCTCGCGCGCGGCCGCAAGACGGTTTTCGCGAGCGCGCCCCTGCCGCAGTCCGTCGCCCCGCTCGCCGCCGTGGCGCCCATCGTGCGCGGCGCCTGCAGCCTGCCGGACGAAAGGGTTGAAGGCGCCTTCCGCCGCCTCGTCCTCGAATTCCGCACGAGCGACGCGATCCTGAGTTTCGTGGACGGCGCCGAGATCGCGCGTTACAGCCAGGCGGGGGTCGTCACCCCCGATCACACTATCCGCACCAAGAACTGGCCCCTGATCGCGCCCGCGCCGGAGGACGGCAAGCTCGATTCCTTCCGCGCGGGCACGCGCGCCGCGGCCGCGGCATTCATGGCCCGGTACCGGGCCTATTTCGAACGCAACAACGCCCGCTGCGGCGGCAAAAAACGCATGCTCGATCCCCTGCCCCGCGTCGTGCTCGTGCCGAGGCTCGGTCTGTTCGGCCTCGGTCGCACGAAAAAGGACGCGCGCATCGCCGCGGATCTGGCGGAGGCCGCCGTCGAGACCATCGCCGGGGCGGAGGCGATCGGGCGCTTCGAATCGATTTCCGAAGCCGACATGTTCGATGTCGAATACTGGTCGCTCGAACAGGCAAAACTCAGCGGCGCCGTCGAAAAACCTCTCGCGGGACAGATCGTGGCGATCACCGGCGCGGCCGGCGCGATCGGCGCCGCGACGGCCCGGGCCTTCGCCGCCGCGGGCGCGGAGGTCGCCCTCCTCGACATCGACGTCGCCGCGGCGCAGGCGCGCGCCGCGGAACTCGGCGGGGCAGCGCGCGCGGTGCCCTGCGACGTGACCGACGCCGCCTCCGTGCGCGCCGCGTTCGACGCTGTGGCCGAGACCTTCGGGGGCGTCGACATCGTCGTCTCGAACGCCGGCGCCGCCTGGCAGGGCCGCATCGGCGAAGTCGACGAGTCCGTGCTGCGGCAGAGCTTCGAACTCAATTTCTATGGCCACCAGCGCGTGGCGCAGAACGCCGTGCGCATCATGCGCGCCCAGGGCACCGGCGGATGCCTGCTGTTCAACGTGTCCAAGCAGGCGGTGAATCCGGGGCCGAACTTCGGGCCCTACGGCCTGCCCAAGGCGGCGACCCTGTTTCTCGTGCGCCAGTACGCGCTCGAATACGGCGCCGACGGCATTCGCGCGAACGCGGTCAACGCCGATCGCGTCCGCTCGGGCCTGCTCACGGACGCGCTCATCGCGGAGCGCGCGCGGGCGCGCGGCGTCTCCGTCAAGGACTATATGAGCGGCAATCTGCTCGGTCGCGAGGTCACCGCCGAGGACGTCGCGCAGGCGTTTTTGCACCAGGCCCTGGAGCTGAAGACGACGGCGGACGTCACGACGGTCGACGGCGGCAATATCGCCGCGGCACTGCGGTAGCCGTGCCGGCGCCCTGGCGCCGTTTACCCCTCGATCCCGCCGCGGGCGAGGAAGCGCTCGAGCCAGTGGATGTGATAGTGGCCGTCGATGATGTCGGCGTCGCGCACCAGCGCGCGGAAGAGCGGCAGCGTGGTCTCGACGCCGTCCACCACGAATTCGTCGAGCGCGCGGCGCAGCCGCATCAAACATTCGGTGCGCGTCTTGCCGTGCACGATGAGCTTGCCCAGCAGCGAATCGTAGTACGGCGGAATCGAATAGCCTTGATAGACCGCCGAATCGACGCGCACGCCAAGCCCGCCGGGCGGATGGTAATGCACGATCTTGCCCGGCGAGGGCCGGAACGACACCGGATTTTCCGCATTGATGCGGCACTCGATGGCGTGTCCGTGCAGCCTGAGCTCGTGTTGCGCGATCGGCAGGTCGGCGCCGTCCGCCACGCGGATCTGCTCGAGGATGAGGTCGATGCCGGTGACCATCTCCGTCACCGGGTGCTCGACCTGGATGCGCGTGTTCATCTCGATGAAGTAGAACTCGCCATCCTCGTAAAGGAACTCCACCGTGCCGACGCCGAGATAGCGGAGCTCGCGCATGGCACGGGCGACGATCTCGCCGATCTCTTCACGCGCGGTCGCGTTCAGCGCGGGCGACGGGCTTTCCTCCCAGAGCTTCTGGTGGCGGCGCTGCAGCGAACAGTCCCGCTCGCCGAGATGGATGGCGCCGCCGCGTCCGTCGCCCAGCACCTGCACCTCGATGTGCCGCGGCGTCTCCAGATATTTTTCGATGTAGACGGCGTCGTCGCCGAAGGCGGCCTTCGCCTCCGCCCGCGCGGTCGAAAGCGCAGAGCCGAGCTCCTCCTCGCTGCGCGCAACCTTCATGCCGCGCCCGCCGCCGCCGGCCGCCGCCTTCACCAGCACGGGAAAGCCGATCTCGCGCGCGACCGCGATCGCCTGCGCGTCGGAGGAGACGCCGCCCTCCGAACCCGGAACCACCGGAATGCCGAGACGCTTCGCGGTGCGTTTGGCCTCGATCTTGTCGCCCATCAGGCGGATGTGCTCGGGCTTGGGCCCGATGAAATGGATTCCGTGCTCGCCCAGGATCTCGGCGAAGCGGGCGTTCTCCGAGAGGAACCCGTAGCCCGGATGCACGGCGTCGGCGCCGGTGATCTCGCAGGCCGCGAGGATCGAATAGATATTGAGATAGCTGTCGCGCGCCGGCGGCGGGCCGATGCAGACGCTCTCATCGGCGAGCCGCACATGCATCGCATCGGCATCGGCGGTCGAATGCACGGCGACGGTCGCGATGCCGAGCTCCTTGCAGGCGCGCAGGACGCGCAGGGCAATCTCGCCGCGGTTGGCGATCAGAATCTTCTCAAACATAGCCGCAGACCGATGCCGCGGGTGTTCTCGTTCGTGAGTGCCGGCTGTCGAGGCTCATCGCGTCTCGTCAACGCTCTTCGATGATCATCAGCGGCTCGCCGAACTCCACCGGCTGGCCGTCCTCGATGAGGATCTGCACGACGGTGCCGGAATGCGGCGCAGGAATGTGGTTCATCGTCTTCATCGCCTCGATGATCAGCAAGGTGTCCCCCGCCTTCACGACGGTGCCGACATCGACGAAGGGTTTCGCGCCCGGCTCCGGCGAACGATAGGCCGTGCCGACCATCGGCGACAGCACGACGCCGGGGTGGGCGGCCGGGTCGGCGGCGGCGCGCGAAGCCGCGGCCGGCGCGGAAGCCGCGGCGACCGGCGGCGGCGCCGCCGCGGGCGCCGGAGCGGAAACCTGAACCGCCGTCGGCTGCCGCGCCACGCGCAGGCGCAGCCCCTCCTGCTCGAACTCGATCTCGGTCAGTCCGGTCTCGTCGAGCAGCTTGGCGAGGTCGCGGATCAGTTCATGATCGATCGAGGCCTTGCGGTCAGTCATGGGCGCATCCTTGCCGTGCGCCCACCGGCGCCTTGCTTCGTGCCGAGGAGCGCGGCGAGTCCGTCGATCGCAAGCCCGTAGCCTTCGATCCCGAAGCCGCAAATGACGCCTCGCGCCGCCAGCGACACATAGGAGCGATGGCGGAAATGTTCGCGCGCGTGAATGTTGGTGATGTGAACCTCGAAAACGGGAAGATCGGTCGCAGTGAGTGCATCGAGAATTGCAACTGAAGTATGAGTGTATCCGGCGGCATTGATCACGATCGCCAGAGCGCCCTTGGCTCGCGCCTCGTGGATCGACTCGATGATCTCCCCCTCGCTGTTCGACTGCCGAAAGACCACCTCGAGGCCGTGGCGGGCCGCGCGGTCGCGGCACAAGCGCTCGACGTCGGCCAGCGTCGCGCGGCCGTACTTCTCCGGCTCGCGCGCCCCCAGCAGATTGAGGTTGGGGCCGTTGAGAACGTAGATCGTGTCCGCCATGCTTCGTCCGAGGCGTCCGCAGCGAGACTCGCGCCGGTTCACGCCGCCACGGTTATAGGTTCCGTCGATCGTGAGGGGAAGACTTTAAGCCCCCGGTGCGGGCCGGCATTCACCGGCGGTCGGGCTTTTCGGCGACGGGAGAGCGTTCGCTGCTCGTGCGAGCGCGCGGCCGCCCTCTTCGTCGCCGCCAACCCTCATGCTGGCGCCGCGGCTTCGTCCTCGCTTCTACGACCCGATGGCTACCGCGTGGCGCTGCTCGACTTTTCGCGCGCCTCCTGGATCTCCTTGCGCAAATTCGCGATGCCGACGGCGCCCGGCACGATGGCATGGCCGATGACGTAGGTCGGCGTTCCTTCGATGCCGAGGGCCTCGGCAAGCCTCATGCTTTCCTCGATCGCGGCTTGAACCTCGGGGCTGCTGAGGTCCTTTTCGATGCGGGCGACGTCAAGCCCTGCGTCCTTGGCGGCTGCGAGCGCCCGCGCCTTGTCGGCCTGCCCGCGCCCGCCCAAGAGCTTCTGGTGGAATTCGAGGTACTTCTTGCCCGTCTTGTCCTGCATGCGCACGGCGACGGCGACCTGAGCGGCCTCGATCGACCCCGGCCCGAGCAGGGGGAACTCCTTCAGCACGATCCTGAGGTTCGGATCGGTCTTGAGCAGCTCCATCATGTCGGGAAGCGCGCGCTTGCAGTAGCCGCAGTTGTAGTCGAAGAACTCGACCAGCGTGACGTCGCCGCGCGGATTGCCCAGAGTCACCTGGTGCGGCGAATTGAACAGCGCCTCGCGATGCGCATCGATCGCGCTCTTGCGCCGGTCCTGCGCCGCCGCGACCTGCCGCTTCTCCAACTCCGCCACCGCCTCCTGCAGCACTTCCGGATTGGCGATGAGGTATTCCCGGACGATGCGCTCGATCTCCTTGCGCTGTCCGTCCGAGAACGTCTGCGCGGCGAGCGGCCCAACCGCCACGAGCAGGGCGAGGCCGGCGGCACTCGCCGAAGCGAGCGGTCGAAACAAAGGCTTCATCGGAGCATCCTCTTGGTTCTATGCGTTCAGTTCGGCCGCCCCCCGGTGTCGGAGACCGGCGGTTTGTACGAGTAGATGTCGTCGGCCTTCACCCAGCCCGGCGAGCCGATCGGGAATTGATGGCGGGCGCGGCCGGCAAGCTCCCGCGCCGTCTTGATCTCGCCGGCGGCGAACGCCGCCTGGGCGGACGCCAGATCGGCCTGCGCCCGGTCGCCCTTGCGGGCGAAGGCTATCGCAAGCTGGCGGAATCCGTCGGGAACCTCCGGCTCGCGGGCGAGCGCGGTGCGCAGCATGGCGATCGCCTCGTCGAGCACGCCGCGGTCGTTGCTCGCCACCAGCGCCTGGCCGAGCAGAATGCGAACGAGCATCGCATTCGGCGCGAGGCTGACGGCGCGGCGCAGGGGCCCGATCGCTTCGCTGGCGCGCCCGCTTTCGAGCAGCACCTGCCCCTTCAGCTCGTGGAAATAGGGGTTCGCCGGGTCCGACTGAATGAGGGCATCGATCTGCGCCAGCGCCGTCCGCAGGTCGGCGTGCCGATAGGCGGAGATGGCGCGGGCATAGCGCGCGGGCAGGCTGTTGTCGGACAGCGGGTAGCGGCGGGCGATCGCGTCGGGCCGGTCGAGGAAGCCGGACAGTTTGGCCCGCATCAGGTCGTGGCGAAGCTGAAGCTGAGGCGGATCGGCCTTGTTCCAGTAGGGGCTCGCATGCGCGATGGCCGCCAGCGCCTCGAGCCGCTCGCGCGGCATCGGGTGCGACTGCGTGTAGGGATCGACCCCCTGCGAGATGAACAGCGTCTGCTCGGCGAAGCGCTTGAACGTGTCGTACATTCCCTTCGGCGACTGGCCCGTCGCCGTCAGGAAGCGGATGGCGGCACGATCGGCCGACTCCTCATGGCTGCGCTGATAAGCGAGCAGCGACCGCCGCGCGATTTCCGGCTGCGCCGACAGCGCGGCGACGCCGGCGCGGGCGAGACCGTCGCCGCGGGAGCCGCTCGCCGCCCCGGCGGCGATGGCTCCAGCCCCCAGGAGCATGCCGATCAGAGTCGTGGTCTGCACATTGGCGAGCTCCTGGCGCATGCGCGCCAGATGCCCTCCGGCGATGTGGCCGACCTCGTGCGCCAGCACGCCGATGATCTGGTTCGGCGTCTGCGAGTCCAGCAGAGCGCCGGCATTCACGAAGATGCGGCGCCCGTCCATCACGAAAGCGTTGAAGGTCCGCTGATTGATGATGACGACCCGCACGTTCTGCTGCGCGAGGCCCGCGACCTTGACGATGGGCGCGAGATAGTCCCGCAGAAGCTGCTCGATCTCGGCGTCACGGATGATGGGCAGGTTCGCCGCACGGGCGGGTTGCGCCCGCACAGGCGCCGTCGCCGCGGCAATCGCCGTCAAGGCGGCGACCGCGACCGCGCCTCCGCGTCGCAGCGCGCCGCGCGCGCGAAGGCCCCCGGCTCCGCGCCCTCGTTCCATGCGGAGCCCGTTCCTCGTTGGTCCGTGGCACCCTTTCGCCATCCTCAGCCACCGATGCGAATCCGGCCGTCCGGAGAGCGCGATGCTATAGCAGAGCGGCCCCGTCCGCGGCATTTTCGCCCGCCCCGGGGCTCGCCTCGCCGCTCTCGTCGGGCTAAACACGTCGGCCGCAAGGAACCGAAGGAACCGACGGAATACGGCGAGAGCGGGGCGCCGGGTTCCGCCTGCGCGGAAAGGTCTGGCTCATGCTCATCGACAAGGCGCGGCGCCTGCTCAACCCCTCTGCCCGCAGCAACGTCGCCCCCTTCATCGTCATGGAGGTGATGGAGGCCGCGGCCCGCATCGAGGCCTCGGGCGGGCACGTCATCCATATGGAGGTCGGCCAGCCGGTGGCGCCGGCCCCGAGCACCGCGATCGCCGCCGCCCAGGCGGCGCTCGCGGCCAAGCGGGTCCCCTATACGGCCGCGCTCGGCATCCCCTCGCTACGCGCGCGCATCGCGGCTCACTACGTCGAAAGCTACGGCGTCGATCTCGACCCCGAGCGCGTCGCGGTGACGACGGGCTCGTCCGGGGGGTTCATCCTCGCCTTTCTCGCCCTCTTCGATCCCGGCGACCGGGTCGCCATCGCCTCGCCGGGCTATCCGCCCTATCGCCACATCCTGCGCGCGCTGGGTTGCGAGCCGGTTCTGATCGAAACGGACGCGGCGACCCGCTGGGCGATCACGCCCGAGGCGCTGCTCGCCGCCCATCGCACCGCTCCGCTTAAGGGCGTCGTCGTCGCAAGTCCAGCCAATCCGACCGGCACGATGATGGAGGCGCAAGCCCTGCAAGCGCTGATCGAGGCGGCGGAGGACGCCGGGATCCGCTTCGTCTCCGACGAGATCTACCACGGACTCGATTACGCCTTTCCGGCCGAGACGGCGGTGCGGTTCTCCGACCGGGCGGTAGTCATCAACTCCTTCTCCAAGTACTTCTGCATGACCGGCTGGCGCGTCGGCTGGATGGTGCTGCCGCCCACGCTCGTGCGCCCGGTGGAGCGGCTTCAGCAGAACCTTGCGATTTCGGTGCCGACGCTCTCGCAGATAGCCGCCGAGGCGGCGTTCGACGGTCGCGCCGAGATGGAAGCGGTCAAGCACGGATACGAGGAGAACCGGCAGATCCTCCTGCGCGGCCTGCCGGAGGCCGGGTTCGACCGCATTCTGCCGGTGGACGGCGCCTTCTATCTCTATGCAGACGTTTCGCGCTTCACGGAGGACAGCCTCGATTTCGCCAAGCGCATGCTCGAGCAGGCGGGGGTCGCCGCAACGCCGGGCGTCGACTTCGATCCGCTGCGCGGTCGGCACTTCCTGCGCTTCTGCTATGCGGGGGCAGCCGCGGAAATGCACGAGGCCGTCGAGCGCATCGGCCGCTGGCTGCGACGGGGCTGAGACCATCTGGACTGCGCGGATCAGCAGATCCGCGCGGCGGCCGACGAGAGCGGGTTGGCGGGTGCCAAACGCCCCGGCTCGCCGGCCGCCGTGCGGGATGATCCGGCTACGCCGGAATCTTAACGCCGGTTTCGCGCACCACGCTCGACCACAGGGCGAGTTCGCGGTCGATGAGCGCAGCGAAGTCCTCGGCCGAGCCTTCCGCCGGCGAATAGGCCGCCTGCAGGAGGCGCTCCTTTACCTCGGGTTTCTGGCTGCAGCGCGCGATCTCGCGGTTGATCGCCGAGACGATGGCGGGCGGCAGGCCTGCGGGCCCGAAGACACCGAGCCACAGCAGCAGCTCGAAGCCGGGGAAGCCCTCCTCGGCGAAGGTCGGCAGATGCGGGGCGGCCTCCGAGCGGGTCGATCCCGTCACGGCGATCTGACGCACCTTCCCCGCCTGCTCGGCGCCGCGCGAATTGCCGATCGTATCGATGGTGAAGTGCAGGGCGCCGGACGCAACCCCCTGCACCTGGGCCGGGGCGCCGGTGTAAGGAATGTGCACCGCCTGGATCCCGGCCCGCTTGCAGAACAGCTCCGCCACCAGATGACCACCGGTCCCGATGCCGATCGAGCCGAAGTTCAGCTGGCCCGGCCGCTCCTTCGCATAGGCGACGAGCTCGGGAATCGTCTTCACCGGCAGGTCGGCGTTGACGATCAGGCAGAACGGGTAGCTGATGAGCAGGCCGATGGGCGTGAAGGCCTTTCTCACGTCGAAGGCGGGCTTCGGGGCCACCAGCGGAGCGAGGAGCACGTGGCTGTTGGCCGCGCACAGAAGCGTGTAACCGTCCGGCGCCGCGCGAGCGACGTTGAGGCTGCCGATCGCGCCCGACGCGCCCGGCTGGTTTTCCAGCAGGAAGGCCTGTCCGAAAACCTCGCGGAAGTGGTCCGCGTAAATGCGATAGTTCTCGGCGGGGCCGCCGGCGCCCGAGGGAACGATCGTGCGCACCGGTCGCGACGGCCAGCCGTCAATCGTCACCTTGGATTGCGAGACGGCCGGTCGGCCCGCTGCCGCCAGTCCCGCCGTTGCGACCGCGCCCGCAACAAAATGACGCCGCGTAAGTTTCATGGCTGTGCTCCTTTGTTGTTGTTGCCGACCCGGGTGCGTCTCCAGCCGACACCCCGGGGCCTCGTTCACATTTCCCGTCCAGTCGGTGCTTTTGTTCGAGAGGAACCCCGTCGAACTCCGCCGCCCCGACGCGCCACATTGCAGGTCTTCGGCCCTCAGGGGCGCCCGCCTCGCCCATTCTCGAAGGCGAACGACTGGCCTTGGGCCGAGCTGGCGTTCAAGGTCTGAGAATAGGTCTCAGACGAGCGACGGTGAGACGGCGGGCGGGAAGGTCTAAAGCATGATCGGGCCACGGCCGGCAACCTTTCGCTGCGACCGAAGACCGCACAGGGTGCTCGCTTCGCCGGCGGCGTCGCTCACCGCATCGAACCGGCGGTGCGGAGCGAGGCGAAACGACCGTTCAAGCGCGCCGCGCACGCCGGTCCGCGAACTGCACCACGCAGCGCGGGGCCGGCGCGATGTCCGGCGGGCAGGCGCTCGGCGTCAACCGTTCGCGGATCGCCGCGCAGACGGCGACGGGATTGTAGGGTTTGGAGAAGAACAGCGAATTGGGCACGCGCAGGTCCGCCGCCGCGGCGGCGGCGTCCGCGGACACGTAGACGATCGGCACGTCGGGGCGCATTTCGCGTATCGCCTCGGCGAGTTCCCACCCATTCATAGGGCCGGCAAGATGGACGTCGGTGAGCAAGAGATCGAACGGCACGTCCAGCACCGCGAGGCTCAGCGCATCCTCCGCTGCGCTGACCACGGTTGCCGCAAAACCCGCATATTCCAGCGCGTCGCGCACCATGGCAGCCACAAGCGCGTCGTCTTCCGCCACCAGGATGTGCGGCCGACCGCCGCGGCTGTGGACCGTCGCAGGCATCGTTTTTCTCTCAGGGGCAGCAGCGCCCCGCCTCGGCAGGGAGAACGAGCGGTTTACACGTTGCGTTCAATCCCGGTTGAAATTGCTCGGATCATGGCTAGCAGATTATTAAAGGCGATCATTGCGAACCGGGCGGCACGTGCCCGCCGCCCCAAAAGCACTGCGGTGCAGATGCGCCGGCCCTGCGTCCGCGGGCCGTTCATGTAGATCAGAGCCGATGGCCAGCCGAGAGGACGCCGTCATCGAGATCACGCCGGAAGTGCTGCTGAAGGCCTATGCCTGCGGCATCTTCCCGATGGCGGAGAACGCCAGCGATCCTGCGCTCTACTGGGTCGAGCCGGAGCGGCGCGGCATCATTCCACTCGAGGCGTTTCACGTGCCGGGGCGGCTCGCGCGCACGGTCCGCTCCGACCGTTTCACGGTCGTCTGCAACCGCGACTTCGACGCCGTCATCGACGGGTGCGCGCAGCCCCGCGCGCAGACCGACCGCACCTGGATCAACGCCCGCATTCGCCGGCTCTACGGCGCGCTGTTCGCGCGCGGCCATTGCCACACCGTCGAGGTCTATGCCGGGGATGCGCTGGTCGGCGGGCTCTACGGCGTGTCGCTCGGCGGGGCCTTCTTCGGCGAAAGCATGTTCCATCGCGCGCGGGACGCTTCCAAGGTCGCGCTCGTCCACCTCGTCGCCCGGCTGCGGGCCGGAGGCTTCCGCCTGCTCGACACCCAGTTCGTCACCCCGCACCTGCAGACGTTCGGCGCGATCGAGGTCTCGCGCAGCCGGTATCACAAGCTGCTGGAAGCGGCCCTCGCCGTCCGCGCGAACTTCACCGCGCTCGCGCCGGATATCCCGCTCTCGGGCGCCGAAGCGCTCCGGCGCGCCCTCGCCCCTCCCCCTCCATAGGCTGTCGCCCGCGGGGCGGCCCGCGAGGCATCGCCTCCGGCCTAGCGGCGCGGGCCGGATGGTGCGGCCGGCCGCTGCGCGGGGGGCTGCTGCGCTGCAGCCGCCGGCGGCGTGCCGCCCTGGGCGGCCCCCGGGCCGGGCTGCTGATCGGGCTGCGCCGGCTGGGCGCTCGCGACAGCCGGCCGTTCGTTTTTGCAGTCGGTCAGCCACACGTCGTAGATTGGGTGCTCAACCGCGTGCAGACCGGGGCTTGCCGCGAACATCCAGCCGGTGAAGATGCGCTTGACCTCGCCCTGCAGGGTGATTTCGTCCACCTCCACAAAGCCGTCCGTGTTGGGCGTTTCGGTCGGCGGGCTGGTGTAGCAGGCGCGAGGCGTGAGCCGCAGCGCGCCGAACTGCACCGTCTCGTCGATCGCGACATCGAAGCTGATGATGCGGCCGGTGATCTTGTCGAGCCCCGCGAAGACGGCGGTCGCGTTCACGACCCTCTGCGCGGGCGGGGCCACCACCACCTCGTCGCCCGGCTGGGCCGGCGCGGTATTGCCCGGCTGCGGGGTTCCCCGCGGCTGGCGCTGACCCGGCGGGAGACCGACGAGCGGCGGCTGGCCGGGCCTGCCTTCCGGCGGATGGACCGCGACATCCGGGGACGCGGCCGGCGGCGGCGGCGCGGCGCCGGGCGGTGGCGGCAGCGGCTGGCTCTGGACGCCGCCCGGCCCCGGACTGGACGGCAGGCGCGTCAGCGGCGGCGGGGGCGGCTCGGGCGCCCGCCGCCGGGATTCGTAGGGCGGATAGGGTTCCGGCTCGTAAGGCGGGTACCGCTCCGCCTCGACCGGCGGCGGCAGCCGCGGATCCCTGTTCACCATCGGCACGTCGGCCGGCGGGCGCGGCGGACCGCCGAATATCGAACCGAACTGCGCCATCGCCGGCGCCGCCACCGACACGGCCGCGACGGACACAAGGAAGCCCAAGCGCTTCGTTCGGATCATCGAGAACTTCAGCCGGCCTCTGCCGCTGCAATGTTGGGACGGTCGCGAGCCCGTCCGGTTAACACTCCGATTGCGGCGGAAGGGCGACACTCGCCGGACAATCGAGCTTCGGAGCGCCCCGCCGCGCCTTAACGCTCGACTCGCGAGGGCCGGCGCGGGGCGGGCTCGCCCGGCGTCCACGGCCGATAATCCCCGGTCGCGCGCGGACGCCGGTTCTGCGCCAGGAGCGATCCGCTCGGCCGATACGCCGCCGGCGTTCCCGTGAGATTGGGGCGGTGCGGCTTCTGCCACGGCCGGGGCTGATAGGCCTCCTGCGTCGGCGGCACGTCGACAATGTGGTGCAGCCAGCCGTGCCAGGCGGGCGGCACGGTCGAAGGCTCCGCATAGCCGTTGTAGATCACCCAACGCCGATCGAACCCCAAGGCCGGGTCGATCTTGCCGCCCTTCGTCCGATAGTAGCGGTTTCCGAACTCGTCCTCGCCGACAAATTCGCCGTAGAGCCAGGTCCACAGCTGGGTGCCGAAGGTCTGGCCGTTCCACCACGTGAAGAATTTCAGCAAGAACTGCTTCATGGGTCGTGCGTTGTGGTTGCGGTGAAGCGGCTTCATGCCACCGCGCTCATGCCCTGTCCAGGCCGACGAGCGGCCGGCGGGTCCGAACCGCCCCCTCCGCCGCGGCTTTCCCACGGGAGCGGCCCTTTCTCCGCCGCAATCGAGACGGCCTGCTCACGCGTGTTCCGATCTCTGCTGGAGGGATTGCATGTCCGTCGACCGGCTGGAAGCGACGCTGGAATGGGTTCCCGGTTGGGCCATCGGCGCGACGCTGCTCGCGCTCGGCACCGTCCTCGCCCTCCTCGTTCACGCGATTGCGATGCGGGCCGGGGAGCGCCTTTTCGGCGGCAAGGAGCGGTTCGGCCCGGCCCTGCTCGCGCAGACGCGCGGGCCGGCGATGCTGGCGCTCGTCCTCCTGGGCGCGCGACTGATCGTTTCGATCGCGCCCTTCCCCGAGCCGCTGTCCCTCGCGCTGCAGCGCATCCTCACGCTCGCCTTCGTCCTGCTGGTCGGCTGGATCGCGGTGTGCGCCATCGACATCGCCGCGGGAATCTACCTGCAGCGCTTCCGCCTCGATGTCGAGGACAATCTGCCCGCCCGCAAGCACGTCACCCAGGTGCACATCCTGCGGCGAGCGGCCAAGACGCTGGTCGCGATCATCACCCTCGCAGCGGGGCTGATGACGTTCGATTCCGTTCGCCAATATGGCGTGAGCCTCTTCGCTTCCGCCGGCGTGGCCGGGCTCATCGTCGGCTTCGCGGCGCGTCCGGTCCTCAGCAACCTGATCGCCGGCATCCAACTTGCGATCACCCAGCCGATCCGCGTCGACGACGCCGTCGTCGTCGAGGGCGAGTGGGGCCGGATCGAGGAGATCACGTCGACCTATATCGTGGTGCGGCTGTGGGATTGGCGACGCCTCGTCGTCCCCCTCTCCTACTTCATCGAAAAGCCGTTCCAGAACTGGACGCGCGAAGGCACGGCCATCATCGGCGCCGTGATGATCTATGTCCACTATGGCGCGCCGGTCGACCGCATCCGCAAAAAGCTCGAGGAAATCGTGAAGGCATCGAAGTTGTGGGACGGCCAGGTGGTCAGTCTGCAGGTGACCGATCTCAAGGAAGGAACCATGGAGCTGCGCGCGCTCGCCAGCGCACGCAACGCGCCGAACGCCTGGGATTTGCGCTGCGAGATACGGGAGAAGCTCGTGGCCTTCCTGCAGAAGGAACTGCCCTCTGCCCTGCCAGGAGGGCACGCCAACATCGTCGCCGAGAACGCTTCGCCGGCCGCTCAGACCGACGCCCCCGGACCGAATGAGCGCCGGCAAGCCCCGCCCGCGGAACCGAGCGCGCCCCGTTGACGACCCTCTCGCGGAACCGCGCGCGGGGCGTCGTCATCTGACTGTCATATCACGTCGGTAAGCCTCGGCGCAGGGACGACGACCCGCGGCTTCCGAGCGCCCGGGCCACCGCCCCTCTCCTGCCGTCCGATCTCGGGGGGCGTCACCCAAACCGGTCCACGGACGAACGAAGGCCGATGTCCGAACAGCCATACAACGTGCTCTTTCTTTGCACCGCGAACTCGGCCCGCTCGATCATCGCGGAAGCCGTTCTCAACAGGATGGGAAACGGGCGGTTTTGCGCCTACAGCGCCGGGAGTCGGCCGCGGGGAGAAGTCAATCCGCATGCGCGACGCCTGCTCGAAAGCCTGAATTACGACACGAGCGGCCTGCGCTCGAAGTCCTGGAACGAGTTCGCCCGGCCGGGCGCTCCGGTCTTCGATTTCGTCTTCACCGTTTGCGACAATGCGGCCGGCGAGACCTGTCCGATCTGGCCCGGCCACCCGATAACGGCCCACTGGGGCATTCCCGATCCCGCCCAGGCCAGGGGATCGGATGCGGAGATCGCCAACGCGTTCTACGACGCCTATCGCGAGCTCGCGCGCCGCATCGAAGTTTTCGCGGCGTTGCCGCTCGCCTCGCTCGATCGCATGAGCCTGCAGGACCGGCTGCGCGAAATCGGCCGGCTCGACGGCGCGACGGCCTCGGCGAAGGCGCAGGACTGATGCGCACAGCGGGCGCGGCACGCGCCCCAAAACCGCTCAGGCTATCCACTCCGGAACCCTTGCCCTTCCCGGTGCCGGCGGCTCCCACAGTCTGTCCGTGAATTCGACCCCGAGGTCCTGCTTGCGCCGCCACACGACGCGGCATTTGCGCGGATGGCCTCTGCCCGGGGTCACCCGCAGGATGAATTCGTCGGGCAGCGGCTCCGCGCATGTGATGCGCGCGCCGCCGTTCGACAGATTGCTGACAATGCAGTTCACCCGCTCCCGCCCGTCGCCCGGCACGACGTAGGCGGGTGACTGCCATTCCACCCGGAAATTGCGTCGGCGCTCGCGCAGCATTGCCACCCTCCGCATTCAAGGCGGGCCTATTCGAAGTCTGCACCTCCAAATGCGCTGTTAAGTCGCGTGCGAAAATTCTGAGCGTTCTGTCGGCCCCAGGCGGCGAAGCGCCTTGCGCGGTAAACGCGAGATGGGCGACCGGCCCCGAATTCTTGCAAAGTTTCTTCGAATGCCGCGCGGATCTTGTCGATCGCGGGTTCAGGCGTTCCGGCCGGCGCCATCCGCCCGTGGCTTGCGGACCGCAGGCCGCCCGCGCACCATGGCGGCGTTCGTGGGAGGCGCCATGCCGCCGAGAGGCTATCGCAAGCACGATTTTCCCGTCTCGCAGATCCGCCGCTTTCTCGAGCCCGGCCCCGTCGTGCTCGTGAGTTCGGCGTGGAAGGGCGAGACGAACATCATGACCATGGGATGGCACATGGTCATGGAATTCACGCCGTCGCTCGTCGCCTGCGTGATCGCGGAATCGAACCACAGCTTCGCGCTCGTCCGCCGCAGCCGGGAATGTGTGATCAACGTGCCCACGGTCGATCTCGTCGACGCGGTGGTCGGCATCGGCAACTGCTCGGGCCGCGACGTAGACAAGTTCGCCCGTTTCGGATTGACGGCGCAGCCCGCCGCGAAGGTGGCGGCCCCGCTCGTCGCCGAGTGCTACGCCAATCTCGAGTGCCGTCTCCACGACGCTTCGCTGATCCGCCGATACAACGTCTTCATCTGGGAGGTCGTGAAGGCGCATGCGCCGCGCACGCCCAAATATCCGCCTACGCTGCACTACCGCGGCCACGGCGTGTTCATGCTCTCGGGGCGTTCGGTGAGCTTCCGCCGCAAGTTCAAGCGGCAGAATTTGTGAGCGGCGCGGCGGCCGCGCCGCGCGACTTCTATCGCCGGGCCGCCGCGCGCGAACGGCAACGACGCTTTTGCCCTCCCGATATGCTATGAACTCCGCTTGCCAAAGCACCCGGGCTGATCCCGGTTCATGTGGGGGAATCATGGCAAACATCTCGCGTCGTACGGTCTGGAAGGGATTGGCGGCGGCCGCGCTCGCTCCGCGCGCGCTGCCGGCGCGTGCGCAGAGCGGCTATCCAGGCAACCGAACCATCAAGGTCGTCGTGCCCTATCCGGCCGGCGGCGCAACCGACGTGATCGGCCGCATCGTCGCGGATCGGCTGCAGGCGATGTGGAATACACCCATCGTCGTCGAAAACATCTCGGGCGCCGCGGCCAATATCGGCATGGACCGGATCGCCAAAGGGCCGGCGGACGGCACGCAGATCCTCATCGTGCCGCCGCAGATCGCGATCAACCAGTTCCTTTACGCGAAGCTGCCCTTCGATCCGGAGAACGACTTCATCCCGATCGCGCTCGTGGCGCGCCTGCCGAACATCCTGGTGGTGCGCAAAGGGCTCGAGGTCAACTCCGTGCGCGATCTCATCGCCTATGCGAAGGCCAATCCGGGCAAGCTTAACTACGCGTCCTCCGGCAACGGCACGACCATCCATCTCTCGGGCGAGCTGTTCAAGCGCA
The DNA here is from genome assembly GCA_019689555.1 of Variibacter sp. Lineage (GTDB taxonomy): Bacteria > Pseudomonadota > Alphaproteobacteria > Rhizobiales > Xanthobacteraceae > JADGHE01. The sequence goes on from JADGHE010000036.1 coordinate 32,648, forward strand.
TGGCCGGCGTCGACATGAAGCACATCCCCTATCGCGGCAGCGCGCCGGCCGTGAACGATCTCGTTGCCGGGCAAGTCGACCTCATGTTCGACAACGCGCCCTCGATCATCGGTCAGGTGCGCGGCGGCACCGTGAAGGCGCTGGGGGTGACGACGCTCGAGCCGACGCCGCTTTTGCCCGATCTGCCGACGGTCGCGCAGACCGTTCCCGGCTACGACACGGCCTCGTGGTTCGGCGTCGGCGTGCGCGCGGGCACGCCGGATGACATCGTCGCGACCATCGAGCGCGCCGCGCGCGCGCTGGCGCAGGAGCCGGTGGTGCGCGAGCGCATGGCCTCGGTGATCGCCGACCCTGTCGTCTCCGACCGCAAGAGCTTCACCGCGTTCATCGCGGCCGAACGCAAGAAGTGGGGCACACTCATCACCGATCTCAAGATCAAGCTGGAGTAGCGCGCGCGAGCCCGGTGTCGCCGGCGCGCAGCATCTCACGCGTCGGCGGCGCGGGTCGCGAAATTCGCGCGGCTCAATCGGAGCTGCGCCGTCTGACCGACGTCGCCCGCTGTTCGCTGCCCGACTCTGGGCTGGGCCAAGGCGCTGGCTTATACTTCGGCACTCGTTGCCGCGATCGCGCCCAAGAGGGCCTCCATGAACAGCACCCTCGTGACGCCCCGCACCAAGGTTCGCCTGAAGACGCAGCGGCCGCCGCTCTACAAGGTCATTCTGCTCAACGACGACTACACGCCGCGCGAATTCGTCGTCACGGTGCTGAAAGCCGTGTTTCGCATGAACGCGGACCAGGCCTACCGCGTGATGATGACGGCGCATCGGCGCGACGCCTGCGTCGTCGCGGTCTATGCCAAAGACATTGCCGAGACGAAGGCGAAGGAAGGCACCGAAGCCGGCCGGGCGAAGGGCTATCCGCTGTTCTTTACGACGGAGCCGGAGGAGTAGCCCACCGGCGCGATCCCCTGTCCGCCGCGCCCTCGCGCAAGCTGCGAAGGAGTGCAGCTCGTAGGGGGCTGAATTCAGCCGCGCTCTGCCCATTGCGCGCAAGCGGCAATGCAGCAGCACCGCTTCGAGGCGGATTGCGCGCTGACGATTCCGGATACCGCTTTCGCTCACGGGCTTCTTGCTGCCGACTTTTTTGCCGCGTTCCGCCCACCTGAACGGCGGCGACAGCCACGTGCCTCCTTCATTCGAAGGATGGATGGGCGCCCCTGCCGCGCTAATAAGAGCCGCACAGCTAAGAGCCGCACAGCTCTGGAGCGCGTCATGGCAGGCGGACGAGACGGGGTGCCGGATCGAGCGATGCCCGGCCCGCGCGACCGGCCTAAAAGAGCGGTCGGCGGCGCTCCTCGAGAACACGCGACGCTCACGCAAGTTCAAGTCCTGCGCGCCGTCGCGGCCGCGTCGGTTGCGACGAGCCATGCTCAACACGACGCGGCCACGTTGGAAACGCAGATCGGTTACTCGTTCCAGGCCTGGAACCCAATTCCGTGGAGCGCCGGCGTCGACGTGTTCTTCGTGATTTCGGGCCTGATCATGGTGCACGCGTCGCAACGGCTGTTCGCCAAGCCGGGCGGTGCGCGGCTTTTCCTTTTCCGCCGGCTCGCCCGAATTGTGCCGCTCTATTGGACTGCGACCACGCTCTATCTCGGCGTGGCGCTGCTCGCGCCCGCGCTCCTCAATCAAAACTACGTCCGATCCGAGTTCGTGGTCGCATCCTACCTGTTCATTCCAGCCGCTCGGCCCGACGGCGTCGTTCAGCCGGTTTATGAACTCGGCTGGACGCTCAACTATGAAATGCTCTTCTACGTGCTGTTCGCCGCGGCGCTCGCGCTGCCGCTGCGCGCCGCGGCGGCTGCGTTGCTCGCGGCCTTGGTGGCGTTGGTGACGGCCGGCCGCCTCGCTGCGCCCCTTCCGGAACCGCTCGCATTCTGGACCGATCCGATCCTGCTCGAGTTCGCCTACGGCGTGACGATCGGGCTCATGGGCGTCTGGGGAGTACGGCTGCGGGGCTCGGCCCGGGCCGGCCTCGCCGCTGCGGGGCTTGCGGGCCTGCTGCTCGCGGCGGCCTTTCCGGACATCGCCCGCACGCTCCCGCGCCCGCTCGATTACGGTCTTCCCGCTGCCCTGGCCGTAGCGGGAGCTGCCCTGGCCCCGAGCGGACGGAGCACCGAAAGTCGGCTCGCGCGATCGGCCGCCGCGGTCGGCGATGCATCTTACGCTCTCTACCTTCTCCATCCCTTCGTGATCCGCGCCACCCGCATCCTGTTCTGGCGGACCGGCTTGGCCGGGTATCTCGGCCCATGGGCCTTCGTCGCGGCTGCGCTTGCGGCCTCCTTCGGTCTCGCTCTGATCACCTACCGATATTTCGAGAAACCGCTGACAGCGCAGGTGCGACGCCTTCTCGGCGCGGAAGGGATGGGACGCAGCTCGTCCCGCGATCGGGTTCATTGCTCTCCACCGTAACTCACTGCCTGCCTCGCAGGTGCGCTTGGCGCGCCCGCCCCGATTTGGCCAGCCGGGCCAACGAGAACTTTTTGCTTGCCGGCCCATGAGGGGGTTTTTGCCTGCCGGCCCA
>JADGHE010000083.1 GCA_019689555.1 Variibacter sp.
AAGCGAGTCTCGACCATCGCCATTCGCCCGCCCCCGCCGGCCGCCCGCTACGACCCCGCTCTGCTGAGTCCTGAAATCACCGTCGTCGCGGCGCCCCCGGCACCGCCCGTCGCGCGCGAGGCGCCGCAGCGGCCCGGCACGCCGTTCCGCTGTCCGGGCAAGGCTTCCGCGGCCTCCGGGCCGCCGACGGCGGCGCAGATCGCCCAGATCGAAGCGGCGTTGCGGCTCTCGCCGGAACAGGAGAAGCTCTGGCGTCCCGTCGCCGGCGCGCTCCGGGAGATCGCCCGCCATTTCGAGAACCCGGCCGCGGACCCCCGCCGGGGCCAGGCGCTCCTGTCGGTCGAGCGCATGCAGCAGATCTATTTGATGGCGGGGCCGCTGGTCATGAGCCTGCGCGAGGAGCAGAAGCGCGCGGCCCGCGATCTCGCCTGCGGCATGGGGCTCGCGGCGGTGGCGGCCCTGATCTGAAACCGCGAGCGCCCGGCGTTGCCGCCGGGCGCCCGGAAAATCCAAAATCCGTCGGCAGGAGCGGTCAGGCCGCGCCGCCGAGGACGGTGCTGGGGTCGACCTTGATGCCGGGCCCCATGGTGGACGAGACCGCGATGCGCTGGACGAAGGTGCCCTTGGCGCCCGAAGGCTTCGCCTTCTGCACGGCGTCGGCGAAGGCGCGGATGTTTTCCACGAGCTTGTCCTCGGGGAAGGAGGCCTTGCCCACTCCGGCATGAACGATGCCGGCCTTCTCGACGCGGAACTCGACCGCGCCGCCCTTGGCCGCCTTGACTGCGCCGGCGACGTCCATCGTGACGGTGCCGACGCGCGGATTCGGCATCAGCCCGCGCGGGCCGAGCACCTTGCCGAGGCGGCCGACGAGACCCATCATGTCCGGCGTCGCGATGCACCGGTCGAAGTCGATCGTGCCGCCCTGCACCTGCTCGACCAGGTCCTCCGCGCCGACGATGTCGGCGCCCGCGGCCTTGGCCTCATCGGCCTTGGCGCCGCGCGCGAACACCGCGACGCGCACCGTGCGCCCCGAGCCGTTCGGCAGATTGCAGACGCCGCGAACCATCTGGTCGGCGTGGCGCGGGTCCACGCCGAGATTCATCGCCACCTCGATGGTCTCGTCGAACTTGGCCTTGGCCCGCTCCTTGATCAGCTTCACCGCCTCCGGCAGCGGGTAGAGCTTGGTGCGGTCGATGCCTTCGCGGGCAGCCCGAATGCGCTTTCCATGCTTCGCCATCGCCGTTACTCCCTCACCTCGAGGCCCATGGAGCGCGCGGACCCTTCGACCATCCTCATCGCCGCTTCGATGGTGTCGCAGTTGAGATCCTTCATCTTCTGCTGCGCGATCTCCTTGACCTGGGCTTTGCTGACCGAACCGATCACGCCGCGGCCGGGGGTCTTCGCGCCCTTCTCGATTTTCGCGGCCTTCTTGAGGAAGTAGGAGACCGGAGGCGTCTTGAGCTCGAAGGTGAAGGAGCGGTCCTGATAGACCGTGATGACGACCGGGATCGGCGCGCCCTTCTCCATCGCCTGCGTCTGCGCGTTGAACGCCTTGCAGAATTCCATGATGTTCAGGCCGCGCTGGCCGAGCGCCGGCCCGATGGGCGGCGACGGATTGGCGCTGCCGGCAGGCACCTGCAGCTTGATGTAGCCTGTGACCTTTTTTGCCATTGCAGACTCCTGTGGCCGGGCGAGCCGGCCCTTCGGGGTTTCGTGGTGCGGTTCGAGCGGTTGGCGGCCGCCTCACCTCCCACGTCTCATGGAAGACAGCCGCCGGCTGCCTTCCTCTCCTCACCGGGCTTGACCTCGCCGTGCGCGGTCCGCGGACCGCCCTCCGGTCGAACCGGCGCCAAGCCAATCCCGGCCAAAAGCTCTACAGCTTCTCCACCTGGCCGAATTCGAGCTCGACCGGCGTCGCCCGGCCGAAGATCGAGACCGCGACCTTCACCCGCGAGCGGGCCTCGTCCACCTCTTCGACCACGCCATTGAACGAAGCGAACGGCCCGTCGGAGACGCGCACCTGCTCGCCGACCTCGAACGAGACCGAAGGCTTCGGCCGCTCGATGCCCTCCTGTACCTGATGCAGGATGCGGCTCGCCTCCGCGTCCGAGATCGGAATGGGCTTGTTGTCGGTGCCCAGAAAGCCGGTGACCTTCGGGGTGTTCTTGATGAGATGATAGGCCTCGTCGGTGAGCTCCATCTTCACCAGCACGTAGCCGGGGAAGAACTTGCGTTCGGCGTCGACCTTCCGGCCGCGCCGCACCTCGGTGACCTTTTCCTTGGGCACCATGATCTCGTCGAACAGGTGGCTGAGCCCGCGCTGCTTTGCCTGTTCGCGAATCGATTCCGCCACCTTGTTCTCGAAGTTCGAGTAAGTGTGGACGATGTACCAGCGTTTGGCCATAGCTCTCGCAAATCCCGTGTCAGCTGCCGATGCCGAGAGCGAGAGTGACCGCGAAACGGATCAGCTGGTCGGCGAGCAGGAAGAACACAGACGCGAGGGCGACCATGACGAACACCATCGCGGTCGTGATCACCGTCTCGCGCCGGGTGGGCCAGGTGACCTTCTCGGCCTCCGCGCGCACCTCCTGCAGGAACTTGAACGGGCTCGTCTTCGCCATCTGCTCTTCGATCTGTGGGAATCCGAACAGGGCCCGTCGCTCCCCTTTCCGGGGATGAGGCCGACCGGGCCTGTTGTGGGAAAACTCGCGGCGGAAGTCCGTCACCGGGCCGCTCAAGCGAGTTCCGTTAAGTACTGCGGGTGCCCGGCAAAATCAAGACGTGCGCTGCAGGCCAACCCTGTTCTCCGGCTCCCGCGCGTGGCAGGAGTGGAGGGACTCGAACCCCCAACCCCCGGTTTTGGAGACCGGTGCTCTAGCCAGTTGAGCTACACTCCTATGAGCCGCTCCGAAAGGACGACAGATACGGCCCCGCTGTCAACTCGGTCGTTGCGCCTTGCGCTTTCTCCGCTCGGCCGCGGGCCGTCACCCTCGAGGAGAGCCTTGCACGCCGCATGGAGCGGGTGAGGGGAATCGAACCCCCGTCTTCAGCTTGGAAGGCTGTTGCTCTACCATTGAGCTACACCCGCGCTACACCCGCGCATGCAAAGAGACGGGTTGGTGGAGGGGGTTGGATTCGAACCAACGTAGGCAAAAGCCAACGGATTTACAGTCCGTCCCCTTTAACCACTCGGGCACCCCTCCTTGAACCCGCCGATGGTGAGGAAAGCATGCGCACTGGAGCTCGCCGATCAGCCGAGACTCCAGCGTGGCCGTGTTATGGTGACCGGGTCCGGCAGTGTCAACATCAAATGCCGTGACGGGAAATCGCAACGGCTCCCGATCAGCAGCCTTATCCACGGAAGGACGAGCTTCATCATGCGGGATCCCCAGTCTCGACGGCACAACGAGCGTCGGGCGCCCATGCCCCGGCCCGCGCAAGGCCGGGCGCGGCCTTCCCCGCGCGAGGCGCGCGGGCGCGCCGGCGCGGCCGGCCGACGCCACCCCGACACGGTGATTCTCTACGGCTGGCACACTGTCAAAGCGGCGCTCGAGAACCCGGCCCGGCGCATCCGCCGCCTCGCGGCCACGGAGAACGCTCTCCGGCGGCTCGCCGCCGAGGGACTCGTGCTGCCCGTCGAGCCGGAGCTCGTCCGTCCCGACGCCATCGCGGCGGCGCTTGGACCGGACGCGGTGCATCAGGGCCTGCTCGCGGAAGCCGATCCCTTGGCCGCGCCCGACCTCGACGCGCTCGCGCCCGAGGGAATCGCTCTGCTGCTCGATCAGATCACGGACCCGCACAACGTCGGGGCCATTCTGCGCTCGGCCGCCGCCTTCGGGGTCCGGGCGGTCGTCACCACGGCGCGCCACAGCCCGGAGGCGACCGGCGTGCTGGCCAAATCCGCCTCGGGCGCCCTCGAGCACGTGCCGCTCGTCACGGTGCAGAATCTGGCGCGCGGCATGGAGGCCCTGCGCGGCCGCGGCTTCCTGCTCGTGGGCCTGGACAGCGACGCCACGGAGGATCTGGCCTCCGTGTCCCTCACGCAGCCGCTCGCGCTCGTGCTCGGCGCCGAGGGCAAGGGGCTGCGGCAGCTCACGCGAGCGACGTGCGATGTCGTGGCGCGGCTCGATCTTCCCGGCGCGATCAAGAGCCTCAACGTCTCGAACGCCGCCGCCCTTGCGCTGTACATCGCAACGCGGGCTGCGGCTCCTGCCACCGCCTGAGGCCGCTCGAAGCTCAGCGGGCCGGCGCCGCCGGGGCGACGGGGCGCCCGCCTGCGGCCGGGTGCGCCGCGCCGTCGAGCTCGATCACGCGGGGCGAGGCGGGATGCCCGCGCCTGCGCTCGCCGTGCCCGCGATGGGGCAGAAGGCCTTCGGTCCGGTGCGGTGCACGAATCACGGCGCGCCCGCGCCAGCGTTCCGCGTTCCAATCCCGATGATGGCGGCCGAATCGATTCGGACGGCGGTCGAAGTAGAATGGACGGCCGTAGATCACCCGCGGCCCCGCCACGCCCGAGACGGACACGTAAGGAAACGCGTCCGCCGCATATCCGAACGCCCCGTCTGCCGGCGGGAGGGGCAAGCCGAGTTGCGGTCCCTGGTCGACGACATAGACCGGGTCAATCGAGGGATAGATCGCGACCGCCGGGCCGTAGATGACGTGAGGCAGGGCGTGCGCCTCCCCGGCGCCGAGCTCCGCCGCGTTGCCTGGCTGCGCGAGCGCGGCCGCAAGGGCCGCGACGGCAAGTGCCCGACCTGACAGGTAGTGCTTCATGGCCTGGTCCCGAGCTGGTGGCGCAAGGGGCGCCGCGACGCCACGCCGATCCCGTCGCCGCGGTCCGCTCCGATGGCGCGCCGCCTCGACACCATGACCTGGATGTCCGGATAGGCGAAGACCGGCCCGATGGTGACCGGCCGGGCGTCGGCCGGCGTCGACCATGAGCGATGGTAGCTCTGCGCCCGCGCCGGACTTCGCGGCGGCGGCGCATCGACCTCGTGCCGCCCGTAGCGCGGCGGCCGCCCGGTCGCGGGGAAATATGCGCCGGGCGGGGGCAGCGGAACGAAGGGCGGCCCCGGATCGATGAGGGTGACGGCGGCGCCGGGGCGGGCGAGACCCCAGTCGCCTTCCACGATCGCACCCGTGGCGTCGAAGCCGTTGATGATGACCGGCACGCCCGCGCGCCCTGACACGGCGATCACAGGCTCGGAGTCGGCCCTCGCCGCGGACGCGGCAAGGAGCGTGGCAGCGGCGCAGCAGGAAATCGGAAGAGATAGGCGAACGGACCGCAGCACGGCAGGCCTCCTCGCCGCTCATCCTAGCGCAGGCGGGCCGCGGCCGGCGATCGACGCCGCGGGCAAATCGCGCGGTAAGGATAACCCGCGACCAGCGCTGCCGAGGCCTTGACGTGCTCGCGGACGCGCTCCCGGCCGAAGAACCCGCGCGCTTGTCAGCCTGCTCCGCCGCTGATACCCACCGACGAGGCGAGCGCCGGCTTAGCTCAGCTGGTAGAGCACCTGATTTGTAATCAGGGGGTCGGGGGTTCGAATCCCTCAGCCGGCACCAGCCGGCCGCGACTCGGCTTTCAGCCCTCGCCCGCCGGTCGCGACCGCGTTTCGCGCCCTCCTCTTTCGATCCGGGCCGACAAACCGTCCGGCGCATGAGCGCCCGCGCGCGCCCGACCTTTGCGCTTCCGGCGACCGCGCGGCCGAACGCAGGCGGATCCGGTGGAACGCTCCGTCCGGTTCCGGCTTTTCCCGTTTTTGCTCCGCTCCTGAATGCCGACCGGGCAGAATGCGGCCCTCGCGGGCGCGATCCGGAGCGATCGTCGGCGCGAAAGGCAAGCTCGTGAACCCCGTCGCTGAACCCGCCTGCGCGAGGGGGCAGCCTGGCCCGGCGCCGTCGCAGACGAGCGGCGGGGCGGCCGACGATCTGCACGTCGCCGACATCGAAGACGCGTGCAGCCTGGAAGCGCTGGCGCCCGACTGGTGGACCCTTTGGCGCCGCATTCCAACCGCAACGCCGTTTCAATCGCCGGCATGGCTCATTCCCTGGTGGCGCGCCTTCGGCCCCGGCCGCCTGAGAACCGTGGCCGTTCGCGCAAGGGGGCGGCTCGTTGGGCTCGCGCCCTTCTATGTCGAGGAGGGCGAGCGGACCCGGCGCCTGCTGCCGCTCGGAATCCCGGTCAGCGATTATCTCGACGTGCTGGTAGACCCCGAGCATGAGGGCAGTGTCGGGCCTGCGCTGCTCGCCCGCCTGCTGGGCGGCGATCCGCCCTCGGTGGTCTGCTGCGAAGAACTCCCGCCGGACGCCGCGGCATTGCGGCTCTGGGGCGCCGGCCGACCGAACGCGGAGCCGAGCGCTCAGAGCGCTTGTCCGGTGCTCGACCTCGCCCGCGCCGAAGACGGCCTGACGTCGATCGTGCCTGCAGGGCGGCTGCGCATCCTGCGCCGGGCGCGGTATCGCACGCACAGGCGGCACGGCCGCGTCGAAACCGCGACGCGCGCGACCACCCTCCCCTTCCTCCGCGAGCTTTTCCGGCTGCACGGGACGCGGTGGACGCGCCGCGGCGAAGACGGCCTCTTCGCCGACCACAGGGTGCGCCGCTTTCACGAAGAGGCGGCGCCGGCCTTGATGGATGCCGGTCTGCTTTGCCTCTACGGACTTTCGGTCGACGGCCGTCAGGTCGGCGCGTACTACGGCTTTTCGCGCGGGCGCCGCGCCTACGCCTATTGCGGGGGATTCGACCCCGCCTTCGCCTCCTTGAGCCCCGGCATGGTCCTGATCGGCCACGCCATCGAAGAGGCCGTCCGCCGGGGCGCCACCGAATTTCACTTCCTGCGCGGCCGCGAAACCTACAAATACGAGTGGGGCGCCAAGGACCGATGGAACAGCCGCCTGGAGTTGCGGAACATCCCGTGAGCGACACCGGCGCCGCGCTGACGGAGTATTTGCGCCGATCGCTGGCGGCCGAACTCCCGGCGAATGTCGTGCTGATGCATCTCTTGATGCGCGCGCGGGAACCGTTCGAGGCGCGAGGCGCGATCGAGCGGGTCCGGCGGGACCTCGAAAAGGATTGCGATCCGCGAAAGCGCGAGCGGCTCGCCGCGATCGCCCGCCTGTGGGACGCGCATCCCGCGGCGTGGGCCATCGTTCGGGCCGTCGCGGCCGACCACGGCGCGACGGCCGACGGCGGCCAAAAGGCGCCGGCGCACTGGGCGACGCTTTTCGACCGCCTCGCGGCGACGGCGCCGGAAGCGGGCGTCGCGCTCTATTCCCTCGGCGACCCCGATCTGCTGAACGCCGCCACGGCCGAAATCGCGGCCTATTTGCGGGGCCGGCGCTTGATCGGACCGGAGCGCAAGGTGCTCGAGATCGGCTGCGGAACGGGCCGCCTGATCGCAGCCTTGGCGCCCGACGTCGCCTGCATCGCCGGTCTCGACGTCTCGGCGGACATGATCCGCCTGGCCTGCCGGCGCTGCGCCGCATTCCCGAACGTGCGGCTCGGCCAAACCTCGGGCGAGGGGCTCGCCTCGTTCGCGGATGCGGCGTTCGATCTGGTTCTCGCCGTGGATGTCCTGCCCTACGTATTTGCGGGCGGAGGCGAGCTCGTATGGCGGAACGTGAGCGAAACCGCCCGCGTGCTGAGATCGGGCGGGACCTTCGCCTTTTTCAATTTCTCCTATCGGGACGACATCGAGGCCGACCGCACGGACGTGCGCCGGCTCGCCGCCGAGGCCGGATTCGCGGTCGTGCAGGACGGCGCGCGCCCGTTCGCAAGATGGGACGGGGCCGCCTTTCTGCTGGTGAAGCGGGCGTAGGCTCCGCGACGACCCGGTCCGGGGGTTCTACTTGGATGGCTTGGATGGCTTGGATGGCTTGGATCGCTTCGAGCCCTTGGATTCCTTGCTTTTGTCCTTCTCGTCCCGCGTCGGGCTTCCAGGCACAGCGGAGGACCCCATCCACGTAGGCGGGTCGCTCGCGGGAAACGAGTCGGCGGACGCCTCGTCCACCTTGTCGGACTCCTCGCTGCGGCGTGCGGCCTCTCCGCGGCGCGCGGCCGCCCCGCCCTGCGGCTGACCGCTGACCTTGACGCCCGGCTCGTGTTCGACGGGAGGGGCCGCAAGCTTCGCCTTGCGGCCGTTGGCTTCGTTGTGCGCCCGCGCCTTCTCCGGGGGGCGCTGCCTGCTCGTGCCCATTGTTCCACCCTGTTTCGGATTTCGGTCCTGGGCTGAACCGCGCAGGACGGGCGATGTTCCACCCCGCCGGCAAAAACGGCGGCGGAACCGCAACCGGCCCCCACGCCTCGACCGATCGGCCGGCTGTGCCGCCGCCTCTCCTTCCGCCCGGGCCGGAAGGCCCCGAGTCGCGGCGCACGATCCCCGGCCGGTCGCGCGTCAGGCGGCCCGCCCGCTCGCCACCGCCATCTCAGGCTGCTGCTCGCCGGACAACAGCCGCTCGTAGACGCGGATGTAGTCCTGCGCCATGCGATCGACCGTGAAGCGCCGTTCGAATTCGCGCCGCACGGCGGCGCGGCTGAGCGTACGAATCCTGCGCACGCTGTCGACCGCCTGCTCGATCGAGTCCACGATCACGCCCGAGACGCCATCGGTGACGATCTCCGGCACCGATCCGCTGCGCCAGGCGATCACCGGCGTTCCCGCCGCCATGGCCTCGATCATCACGAGCCCGAAGGGCTCGGGCCAGTCGATGGGAAACAGGAGGGCGCGCGCGTGGCCGAGCAGGCGACATTTCTCGCCTTCGCCGATTTCCCCGAGGAATTCGACCAGCGGGTGGCCCAGCAAGGGTTCGATCGACTCCTCGAAGTAGTGGCGATCGACGGGATCGATCTTGGCGGCCATTTTCAGCGGCATTCCGGCGCGGATCGCGATTTCGATCGCCCGGTCCGGCCGCTTCTCGGGCGCGATCCGCCCGAGGAACGCCAGATAATCCCCTCCTTCCGCATGGAAGGGATAGGCCGTTACCGGCAGGCCGTGATGAACGGTGGCGAGCCAATTGACCCAGCCGGGAATGGGCGCGCGCTGGCTGTCGGAAATCGATACGAGCGGCATTTGCGGAAAGGCGCAAAAGATCGGGTGGAAGTCAGGCAGATCCAGCCGCCCGTGGAGCGTCGTCACGCTCTTGTGCGCCATGTCCTGGAACAGGACGTGCTGGAGGAGATCCACGTGAAAATGGATGATGTCGAACTGGTCCGCGCGCCGCCTCACGCGGTCCAGCATCACGAGATGCGAGGCGATGGGGCAGCGGATCCCCGAGGCGCGCAGCGCTTGCGGCACGCAGGGGACGAGCTTGGCGGAGGTTTCCGAATCCCCGCTTGCGAACAACGTCACGTCGTGGCCTTGAGCCACGAGCTCCTCCGTGAGCCAGGAGACAACCCGCTCGGTTCCTCCGTAACGTTTCGGGGGGACAGCCTCGGCGAGAGGCGCAATCTGGGCAATGCGCATTCATGGTTCTCGTTTCTTCGCGAATCCGCCGCATGGCGGCCGACGAGCCGTTCGGTTAAACCCGCCCCGGGGCGAAGAGTTCCTCGATCGGCCGCTGCGCGCCGTCGCGCTGGCGTTCCCCGCCGGCCCGCGCAGGCGCACTTTCCTCGGTCTTGCACGGCCTTTTCT
>JADGHE010000037.1 GCA_019689555.1 Variibacter sp.
ATCCCACCGTCAGCCTTCCGGCAATCGCCAGCTGACCTGCCCGGCCCAGGCCGGCAAACGCGGTGCCCCGCCGCCAGTTACACCACGCCCAGGGACACGGCCCGTCGGTGGAAGCCGGTGGCAATATGATCGCTCAACCAATCGGGATGCGAAACAGGTCGACTCCTGCAAACCTTAATCCATTGATATCCGCTATGTATTTGTCTGCACCGGCCTCAGGGGCAGTGCAAATCTTCCAGAGAAAAACTCGGCCCAAGAGAATGAATTGGGGCCTCGACACGGGCTGCCAAGCGCTCACGCGAAGTGCGAATGTCCGCGCCGAGCCCGCCCGTTTCCTGCGCCTTTCGCGCGCGAGTGCCAGGGCAAGAGAACGTCTCGACGGGTGGCGCTGGCGGAGAGGGAGGGATTCGAACCCCCGATACGGTTGCCCGTATGCCGCATTTCGAGTGCGGTGCTTTCAACCACTCAGCCACCTCTCCGCGGGGCCGAGGCGGGCGCGGCGCGCGCCCGCGAGACGCGCTATGTATCTAAGGCAGACCAGGGAAACAAGGTCCTCTCGAGCCTATCCGAGGCAGCGCATCCAAGGCGGGCCAGGGACACAAGATCCCCTCGGGCGTGTCCCCGGACCGGGGAAGGGCCCCTCCGGCGCGCCCAAGTCAGAGTGCGGAAACTAGGTTCTCGGGGGCCTATCCCGGCGGCCCATCCAACACGGACCGCAGGCACCAGGTCCCCGGCGTTTCTCAGACGGACCGCGGAAGAACCCCCGTGGCGCATCCAGGGCGGGCCCAAGGTCCTCCGCGCGTCCTCGGCGGAAAAAGCGCCCCAAGGCCGCGCCGACCGCTTTGCCGCTTTCCGCACCCGCCGCTCTACCGCTTTCCGCGCGGGATCCCCGCCTGATCGATCACGCGGTTCCAGCGATCGATGTCCTCTTGGATGAAGGCGCGGAACTGCTCGGGCGTATCGACGTCCGCAGGCTCCATACCCGTGACCAGGAAATGCGAAGCGAGCTCGGGATCGCGCAGGATGGCCATGATCTCCTTATTGAGCTTGTCCACGACCGGCTTGGGGGTCTTGGCGGGCGCGACCAGCGAGCCCCAGCCGGTGACGACGAAGCCCGGTATGACGGAGTCCATCGTCGGCAGCCCCGGCGCGATCCGCGACGGCTTGGGCGTCGTGACCGCGAGCCCGCGCAGGGTGCCCGCCTCGATCTGCGGCTTGCCGTTGATCGAGACGGCAAACAGCATCTGCACCTGGTTGCCGAGCAGGCCGTTCACCGCCGCGTTGACGTTCCGGAAGGGAACGTGGACGGTCTTCACCCCCGCCATCGCGTTGAACATCTCGCAGCTGAGATGCGCCGGGGTGCCGAAGCCGGACGACCCGCAATTGACCTCGCCGGGCCTCGACTTCGCATAGGCGACGAGCTCCTGCACGGTCTTGGCGGGAACGGAGGGGTGCACGAGGAGCGTAAACGGCGTGATGCCGAACAGCGCGATCGGCTCGAACTCGTTCACGAAGTCGTAGCCGGCGAGGCCCATCGCCGTATTGAGCGTGTAGGACGAGGTCGCATAGAGCAGCGTGTAGCCGTCCGGCTCCGCCGCGGCCACCGCCTTGGCGGCGACCTCGCCGCCGCCGCCGGGCCGGCTCTCGACCACCAGGGGCTGGCCGATGCGCGGCAGCAGGCGGTCGGCCAAGAGGCGCACGGCCACCTCCGAGCTCGGCCCGACGAACACGCGGATCGGCCTCGACGGATAGGTATCGGCCGCCCACCCGGAGAGCGCCGTCGTCAGAATCGCGGCGCCCGCCACGGCCAGCCCCGCTGTGAAGGCCCGCGCCCGCCTCCCCGCCGAGCGCCGGTCCCGAAAAGACCTCGACTTTGTCTCTCCCATGTCGTCCTCCCTTGCACCCCGGGTCGCGCGGCGCCTGCGGCCTCACTCCCCGCCGCGTCATCGCTGCCGTGCCTCCCCCGTCGCAGGTCGCTCGGGTTTTCCGATGCGGGCGGTGCCGCGGCGCGCGATCGTGCGCGCGGACGACGTCGCCAACCCCCCCCCGCCCCCACCCCCCCGGGCCCGCGCCCACGCCCCCCGCGCCCGAGCGCAATTACCCCCGAGCGCGCCCCCGCCGCGTGGTCTTCGCGCGATAGAGCTCGCCGCCCGCGGTCGTAACATAGAGCGTATCGAGCTCCGCATGGCCGAAGCAGCACCGGTTCGGCATATCGCCGGGAACGGGATGCGTTTCGAGGACCGCGCCCTCCGGCGAGAAAACGTAGACGAGCGGTCCCGGTCCGCTTCTCCGCCAGCCCCCGCAGGCGACGATATTGCCGTCGGCGTCGAGACACATGCCCTCGATCCCGCGATGCGGCCCCCGGTGATCGCTGCCGAAGGTGTGCAGCACCGTGTAGGAGCCGACGGTTCCGTCCTCGCGGATCGGATAGGCGCGCAGCTCACGCCGCTGCCCCTCGCGCGGTTCGCCTTCCGCGACGTAGAGCGTCTTTTCGTCGGGCGAGAGCAGCACCGAGCGCGGCGCGACCGTATCGTAGGTGATGCGCGTCAGCGTCCAGGCGCGGCGCTCGTTGCGTTCGAGGCGCAGCACGGAGGCATGGTCGAGCGGCGGGAAGATCTGCGGACCGAAGGCGAGCGTCTGGCTGTGCGGATCGGCGAACCAGATCCGCCCCTGGCTGTCCACCGTGAGGTCGCTGGGGTAGTTGTGATACTTGCCGTCGAGCAGCGCGTCGACGGCGAACAGCCTGCCGTCCGGCGAGAACTCCACCAGCCGCCGCCCGCCCTCCTGGCACCCGTACAGTTCGCCGTTCGGCCCGAATGCGAGGCCGTTCACGCGGTTCGTGTATTTGCGCAGCTCGCTCGTCGTGCCCGATTCGGGATCGAACCGCATCAGGCGCATCTCTTCCATCAGGCTGAAGATGATGGCCTTGCCGTCCCACACGATGCCGTTGGCGGGCCCCTGGAAGGGGCTGGCGACGCGCTCGAAAGTCCAGCTCATCTCGTCTTGCTCCCTCACCAGACCGGAACGCCGGGAACCTGCAGGCGCGTGCGCACCACGTCGTGGAACGTCGTGATGTACAGCGAGCGCCAGTCGTCGTCGCCCCAGGCGAGATTGGTGCAATGGCCCGGAATGCGCAGCCGCCCGAGCAGCCTTCCGCTCTTGTCGATGATGTGAATGCCGCCCGGTCCGGTGCAGTAGACGTTATCCTTCTGGTCGACCTTCATGCCGTCGGCGACACCGCCTTCGCTGCCGGCGAGCTTGTGAAACAGGCGCCCCGGACCGCAGCTTCCGTCCGGCGCGACGTCGAAGGCGCGGATGATGCCGAGCCGGCTGTCGTTGACGTAGAGGATCTTTTCGTCGGTGCTGAAGGCGAGCCCGTTCGGATAGGTGCAGTCGGCGATGACCAGATGCACCTCGCCCTTGGGGGTGAGACAGAAGACGCCCTGCACGTCGAGATAACGCTGGAGATCCTCCCCGACCATGCCGGGAATGACGGTTCCGCCGGCGGAGTCCGTCCAGTAGATCGTGCCGTCCGAGCGCACGACGATGTCGTTCGGGCTGTTGAACTTCTTGCCCTGGTAATGGGAAGCGATGGTGACCATCGTCCCGTCGTGCTCGATGCGCCAGATGGTGCGCGCGCCCCAGCCCGCGACCAGAAGCCGGCCTTCGAGATCGAACGTAAGCCCGTTGCCGTGGCCCGTCGGATGCACGATGCGCCTGCTGCCGACGCCGGGCGTGTACTCCCAGATCGCGTCGCCGATGATCTCGGTCCACAGGAAACGCCTCTTGCGCCGATCCCACACCGGGCCCTCGCCGAAGACGAGTCCGGTCTTGATGACGTCGAGCGGCGGATTGGCGTCGCCGACGATCTCGTCGACGCCGGGGGCTTTCATGTCAATGTCCACGGGGTGTTCCTCCAGGCTGCCAAGCGCGGGGCGCGAACGCCCGCATGTCGGTCACCGCGTCGATCACGACCGGCCGCTTCATCGTCAACGCGGCCGCAAACGCGTCCTTGAATTCGGCCGGCGTTTCCGCACGCAGGCCGGCACAGCCGAAGCTCTCGGCGATCGCGGCGAAGTTTCTGTCGGTGAACTTCCACATCTCGCTCGCACGGCCGCGCTGCGTGCCGCCGTAAGCGGCGTCGTAAAGCGGGATTTCCTGATTGAGCGCGCTGTTGTTGTTAACCACGACGACGACGTTGATGCCGTAGCGCACCGCCGTCTCCAGCTCGGCGATGTGGTAGTAGAAGCCGCCGTCGCCGGTCCAGCACACCACCGGCCGTTCGCCCACCGCGCATTTGACGCCGAGCGAGGCCGGGAAGGCCCAGCCGAGCGAGCCGGCACAGCGCACATAGCGCTGGGTGGGGTGGTTGAGCTCGATCATCGCGCCGGTCCACATGCCGGAGTGGCCGGTGTCGGATACCAGCACCGCATCCTTGGGCAGCGCCGCCGTGATCTCGGCGCACACTCGCTCGGGGCGCATCGGCACCGCGTCCGACGTGCGATACCGGTCGGCCTCGGCGCGCCACTCCGCCACGAAGCCCTGCACGCGCCGAACCCAGGCCGGATTCTTGCGCGGCTTGGCGGCCGCGATCAGTTGGTTGAGCACCGCCTTGGCGTCGCCGCAGAGGCTCGCGACGTTCGGATAGTTGCGGCCGAGCTCGCTCGCATTGATGTTGAGCTCCATGACCGCGGTTCCCCGCGGCGGCGTGGTCCAGTTGGCGGTCACCTGCCCGCCGATCTGGCTGCCGACGAAGAACACGAGATCCGCCTCGTGCACGGCGCGGTTGGCGCAGGCGCGCGAATAGGTGCCGACCACGCCGACGGCCAGCGGATGCGCATCCGCGATCGCGCCCTTGGCGTTCATGGACGTGGCGACCGGAATGTCGAGCCGCTCCGCGAGTTGCACGACCTCGACCTGGGCGCCGGACGCGACGACTCCGCCGCCGGCGACGATGACCGGGCGCTCGGCGCCGGCGAGCGCCCGCACGGCCGCGGCCACGTCCTCCGGCGCGGCCTGCGGGCGGAAGGCGGGCGTGCGCAGGAAACGCTGCTCGATCCGCAATTCGAGATCGGCCGGACCTTCCACCATCTGCCCGTGGTTGCCGCCGACCCGCAGATGCACCGGCCGGGGCGTCCCGGAGGTCGCCTCGCGATAGGCCTGGCGCAGCAGGTCCGGCAACCGCTCGGGCGTGTCAACACAAGCGTTGAACTTGGTGACCGGATCGAACTGGCTGAAATCCTCCACGGCCTGATAGGGATTCCTGTAGCGGTTCATCGGGGTGTAACCGCCCGTGATCGCGATCAGCGGCGAGCAGGCCATGTAGGCGTCGCGCAGCCCGGCGGCGAGGTTCGACGCCCCGATCTGCTGCGCGAGGCAGATGCCCGGGCGGCCGCTCACGCGCGCATAGCCGTCCGCCATGTAGGCGGCCGCCTTCTCGCCGTGGACCATCACGCGCCGGATGCCGAGGTCCTCCATCTCGGCGAGAGCGTTGAGCAGGATGGACGGCAGGAAAAAGACGTGCGTTACCCCCGACGCCTGGAGAAATTCCGCGATATAGCGCGCACCGGTGGTCTTCGGCACGGGTGTCGTCCTCCCCGAGACGATCCGGCCGCTTGATCCGTCGACGCGACGGGACGGCCTTGTGTGTGAGGCGCCTTTGCAGCGCATGGGAGCGCAAGGCACAACTGTTTTTCCCACGAGGCGGACGTGCTCTGCGCTCGGCGAATGTTTTGCGTCCAAGAAACCGATCGTTCAACCGCGCAGTGGTTGCAGCGCCATGTCGCGCGCTCGCGTGTCCGCCATTCGGACGTATGTTTGAATTGAGCGCCAGAAGCGAAGACGGACCATGACGAGCTGGGAATAATCAGCTAATCGCTGTGCCACTCTCAGACTGAACCGGAAGGATGGTCGAATGCGTTTTGGTTTCACATCGTCTGGAATCGGCCGCCGCAGCTTGATCGCGATCGCCGGGGCGGCGCTGGCGACGAGCCTGTTGATGCAGACGCCCGCGCGCGCGGAGTGGCCCGAGCGGCCGATCACGCTCGTCGTGTGTTTTCCGGCCGGCGGCGGCACCGATACGGCCATGCGGATGGTGAACACGCAGCTCGGCGAAGCGTTCGGAAAGCCGGTGATCATCGAAAACCGCGGCGGCGCGGGCGGCAACATCGCCATATCGCTCGTGGCGCGCGCCGCGCCCGACGGATATACGCTGCTCGGCTGCTCGAGCGCCTTCGTGGTCAATCCGAGCCTCTACGCCAACGCCACCTACGATCCGTTCAAGGACTTCCAGCCGATCATGGTGCTCGGCGCGGCACCGAACGTGTTCGTGGTGCCGGCGCAGTCGGAGATCAAGACGTTCCAGGACTTGGTGGCGAAGGCCAAGGCCAATCCCGGCAAGTTGAACTACACGAGCTCGGGGGTCGGCACGACCCCGTTCCTGGCCGCCGAACTCGTCAAGCTGCGGCTCGGTCTCGACATCATACACATCCCCTACGCCGGCGCGGGCCCGGCGACGCAAGCGGCGCTCGCCGGAATGGTCGACATGTACGCCGCCAATCTCGGCTCGCTCGGCGCGCAGATCCAGGCGGGCTCGCTGCGCCCGATCGCGCAGACGGGAAAGGAACGCTGGCCGGATCTCCCGGATGTGCCGACGCTCGGCGACCTCGGGCTCGAAAACGCCGAGTCGGACACCTTCCAGGCCATGTATGCGCCGGCCGGGACGCCCAAGCCGATCATCGACAAGATCGTCGACGCCTTGAACAAGATCCTCGCCGAGCCCGATATCAAGGAGAAGTACTGGAAGTCGGGCCTGCAGGTGCTCGCCGAAGGACCCGAAAAGTTCAAGGCGCGCATCGCCCGCGAAGTCCCGATGTATCGGGAGATCATCGAGAAGGCCGGGCTGAAGATCAAATAGCCCGCCGGAGCGCAAGGGGGCGGCCGCGGCCGCGCCGCCCCTCTCCCTTCTCGGAACAGCAAGAGGAGACCCGATGCCGAAGCCGCTCGCCGGAATCCGCGTGATCGAGCTTGCCAACTTCATTGCCGGGCCGCTGTGCGGAACCCTGCTGGCCGACATGGGCGCAGACGTCATCAAGGTCGAACCGCCGAAGGGCGACTTCGGCCGGGCCATGCCGCCGATCCGCAACGACGAGAGCATCAGCTTCGTCGCCTTGAACCGCAACAAGCGCAGCCTGGTCCTGGACCTCAAGCGACCCGAGGCGCGCGAGGTGCTGATGAAGCTTGCCGCGCGCTCCGACGTCTTCCTCGAAGCCTACCGGCCGGGCGCGCTCGACAAGCTCGGCCTCGGCGCGGACGCCGTGCGCGCGGTCAACCCCCGCATCGTCTACACCTCCGTTTCCGGCTTCGGGAAAACCGGTCCCTACCGCCGGCGCGCCGGCGTCAACCTGATCGTCGAGGCCTTCTCGGGCGCGCTGTCGGTCACCGGCGAGCCCGGCAAGATGCCGACGCGCCCCGGCATCCAGACGGCCGACGTTTTCGGCGCGATGTTCGCGACCTACGCCACTCTGGCGAGCCTCATCGGCGCGATCCGCCACAACGAGGGGCGCGAGGCCGACGTGTCGCTCGTCGAGGCCTCGATCGCCGCCGCGGCCTGGGAGGCGGCGGAATATCTCGTCAGCGGCAAGATCCCCCAGCCGCTCGGCAATCGGCACCGCCTCAATGCCCCCTATCAGCTTTTCGAGACGCGCGACGGGCGCTACCTCGCCATCGGCACGTCGAACGACCCGATGTTCGCCAAGCTCATGCAGGTGCTCGGCCTCGAGGAGCACATCGGCGACCCGCGCTTCGCCACCTATGCGAGCCGCAAGGCCAACGAGGAGCCCCTGCTCGCGCTCGTCGAGCCGGCGGTGCGCAAGCGCGACTCGCAGGAGCTCGAGGCGGCGCTGATCGAGGCCGGAATTCCCTGCGCGCGCGTCAACAATTTCAAGGAGGTCTTCGAAGACCCGCACATGCAGGCGCGTCAGATCCTTACGGAGATGGATCATCCCCGCCTCGGCAAGCTGCGCGCCGTGCGCAACCCGATCCTGCTCGACCACGACGGCCCCGACATGGCACGCCCGAGCCCGATGCTCGGAGAGCATTCGGAGGAGATTCTGCGCGAGCTCGGCTATTCGCCCGAACAGATCGAAACCTTCGTGGCGGAGGGCATAACGCGGCGCGCGGAGGCTGCGCCGCCGCCAGCGCAGGTCCCCGCCCTGTAGGGCGCTACGGCGGCGGCTCCGCCGGCGGCGACTCCGTCGGGGGCGGGCTCCCCTTGGCGACGCCGAAGGGCGCGCCCGCCTCCTCGTACAGGTCGATCACCGTGCCGGGGCCCGAGTCGTCCCGCAGGCCGACGGTGATGTGCAGCCCGTCCTTCGTCCGCACATTGGCGATCACGCGCGGCTTCCAGTCGGCCTGCCCGATCATGTGCCGGATGGTGGAGGTCTCCTCCACCACGCCCTCCTCGACGCGCTCGGGCGCAAAGGCGGCGCCGTGGCAGCGCGGGCACAGCAGCCGCTCGGGAAACAGCACCGCGCCGCACCCCATGCAGCGCCAGACGGTGAAGCCGCGCGTCATTCCATCCGCTCCAGCACCGCCGCCGCGGCGGTTCCGCCGTAGCGATACATCGTCATTCCATATCCCGTGGCGACCGCGAGCCGCGCATTCGGCACCTGGCGCGCGCCGGCGCGGTGCTGGAGCTGCAGCACCGCCTCCGAAATGTGGTTCAGGCCCCCCGCCGGACCGCCCGGCTGGCCGGCCGACATCATGCCGCCGTGGGTGTTCACCGGAAAGCGGCGCTCGCCGATCTCGCGCTGCGCGAAGCGCTTAAGGTCGCCGTCCGGGATGAGGCCGAGATCGTTGAGCTGCGCCAGCACCATGGCGGGATAGTCGTCGTAGATGCAGGCGAGGTCGATGTCCCCGGGGCGCACGCCGGCCTCCCGCCACAGCTCGTCGGCGAACGTGCTGATGCCGGTTTGGAGCCCGTCCCCGGCCTGATGGTCGTAGTTGAAGCTGTGGCGGATCGCCCGCACCCGCACCGGCGCGCGCCCGCGCGGACACCGGTCGGGATGCGCCAGAATGATCGCCTGGGCGCCGGCCACGACGGGCACGCAGTCGTAGCGGTTCAGCGGGTCGGCCACCAGGGGCGCGCCGAGATACTCCTCCATCGTCAGTGGCGCGCGATAGACCGCGTTGGGATTGCCCGCCGCCCAGGCACGCTGCGCGATCGCCATGCGGCCGTAGTCGGCCTTTTCGAGGCCGTATTTCTTCATCTGCCGCGCGGTGACCAGGGCATAGACGCCGTTCGGCCCGCCGTGGCCGAGCGGGGCGAGATGGTCGCGCGTGGCGATGTTGTAGCTCGCCGCGATCTTGCCGTAACCCGCAAGCCCGGTCGCATCCCCCGCCGTCACCAGGACGACGGAGGCCGCGCCCGTTTCGATGCCGCGCAAGGCATGGCCGAGCATGTTCATTGCCGAGGAGCCGCCGTTCGTGTCCTGCAGCAGCCACTTGAGCGACAGCCCGAGCTTCCAGGCGAGGTCGACCGCCGTATCGGGCGCGAGCGAGAACGAGGCGACGGCCATCCCGTCGATGTCGCGCGCGTCGATCTCCGCGTCCCTCAGCGCGGCGACGACCGCGTCGCGAATGAAGGTGTGCGCGCTCTGTCCGGATTCCGGACGGCGCGTATACCGGGACTGGCCGACGCCGATGATGGCGGCGCGCATGCGAAAAACCCCTCGGAATGGCGGTGCGGTGGCTGGCGCGGCTCGGCTTCTACGCCGGAATTTCTAGCGGCAACGCATTGAGACGAAAAGCGCCCGGTGATAGCGTGCGCCCGCTTCACGACAACTCCAGCACGACGGCGCGATCGCGCCTTTGCTCGCGCCTGATGGAAACGATCGACCATGGAACAGATGAAAAGCGAAGTACGGGACGGAATGCGGATCGACTGGGACGTCCCGATCAAGATGGACGACGGAATCGTCCTTCGCGCCGACGTCTTCCGCCCGCTCGCCGAAGGACGCTACCCCGTCATCTTGAGCTACGGCCCCTACGCCAAGGGCCTCTCGTTCCAGGAGGGCTACAAGGCCAACTGGGCGCGCCTCGTCAAAGCCGCGCCCGAGGTGCTGGAAGGCTCGAGCAACAAGTACCAGAACTGGGAGCTGGTCGACCCCGAGAAGTGGGTGCCGGACGGCTATGTCTGCGTGCGCGTGGACTCGCGCGGCGCCGGCCGCTCGCCGGGCGTTCTCGATCCCTGGTCCCCGCGCGAGACGCGCGACCTCTATGAATGCATCGAGTGGGCCGGCACGCAGCCCTGGTCGAACGGCAAGGTCGGCGTCAACGGCATCTCCTACTACGCGATGAACCAGTGGCACGTGGGCGCCCTCAATCCGCCCCACCTCGCCGCCCTGTGCATCTGGGAAGGGGCCGCGGACTATTATCGCGACGTCAGCCGCCACGGCGGCATCCTCTGCGACTTCATCAGCACCTGGTACCACCGCCAGGTCGTGAGCGTGCAGCACGGCAAGGGCGAGCGCGGACCGAAGAGCGTCGTCACCGGCGAGCCGGTCGCGGGGCCCGAGACGCTCTCGGAAGAGGAACTGGCGAAGAACCGCGAGGACATCGCGGCCGAGATCGCGCGCCGGCCCTTCGTCGACGATTATTATCGCGCGCGCACGGCCGAGGTGGAGAAGATCCAGGTGCCCCTGCTCTCGGCCGCCAACTGGGGCGGACAGGGGCTGCACCCGCGCGGCAATTTCGAGGCCTGGGCCCGCGCCGGCTCGAAGCAGAAGTGGCTCGAAGTGCACGGTGACACCCACTTCACCCACTTCTACTCGAAGTACGGCGACGCGCTGCAGCGCCGCTTCTTCGGCTATTTCCTCAAGGGCGAGGACACAGGCTGGGACAAGCAGCCGCCCGTCTTGCTCAACATCCGCCGCCCCGGCGAGAAGTTCGAGCTGCGCGCCGAGAACGAGTGGCCCCTCGCGCGCACCCAGTGGACCAAGTACTACCTGCATCCGGGCGACCGCTCGCTCGCGACCGCCACGTCGGGGGAGACCGCGACGATCACCTACGAGACGACCGGGGACGGCGTCACCTTCCTCACCGCGCCGATGACGGCCGATCTCGAGATCACCGGCCCGGTCGCGGCGAAGCTCTGGCTGTCCTCCGACACCACGGACGCCGACGTCTTCCTCGCCCTGCGGGTCTTCGATCCCGCCGGCAAGGAGGTGGTGTTCATCGGCTCGAACGACCCGCGCACGCCCGTGGGCCTCGGCTGGCTGCGCGCCTCGCACCGCAAGCTCGATCCCGCCCGCTCCCTGCCCTATCGCCCGTGGCACACCCACGACGAGAAGCAGCCGCTCACGCCCGGCGTTCCGGTCGAGCTTGACATCGAGATCTGGCCGACCTGCATCGTGGTGCCGCCGGGCTATCGCGTCGGGCTCACGGTGCGCGGCAAGGACTACGAATATGACGGGACGGATGCGGGGATCCCCAACGCGCCCTACCCGATGAAGGGCGTCGGGCCGTTCACGCACACCAACCCGCAGGATCGTCCGCCGGACATCTTCGGCGGCAAGAACACGCTGCACTTCGGGCCGGACAAGATGCCCTACCTGCTGCTGCCGATCATTCCGCCGAAGTAGGCGCCGGTTCGGCCAGCAAGCGCATCCGCTTCGGCCTCGCGCCATTTGCGCGCCCGAGGGGGGCGGCCGCAAAACGCCGCTCTCTCCCGCGCCGGGACGGCGCGGGGCCGAAGGCTTTTCGGGGGGAAACGGCATGATCAGGGCGGCCGTGATCGGCCTTGGACGCTGGGGCCGCGCGCTGGTGAACGCCGTGCACGGCAAGAGCGACGAGATCCGCTTCGTCGCCGCGCATACGCGCACGCCCGCCGCGGCCGAGGCGTTCTGCCGCGCAAGAAACCTGCCGCTGCTCGGCAGCTACGAGGACATCCTCGCCGACCGGACGATCGACGCCGTCGTGCTCGCCACGCCGCACAGCCAGCACGCCCAGCAGGTGCTGCAGGCGGCTGCCGCCGGCAAGCACGTCTTCGTCGAAAAGCCCCTCACCCTCGACCGCGCGAGCGCGCGCGCCGTGGTGCGGGCGGCCGAGAAGGCCGGCGTGACGCTCGCTGTCGGGTTCTGCCGCCGCTTCCACCCCTCGATCGCCGAGACGCGCCGACGCCTGCGCGACGGCCGGCTCGGCAGGCTGATCTCCCTGGTCGGGCAGCAGACGTCCGGCACCGGACCGTTCCTGCCGAGCGACAACTGGCGCTCCGACCCCGAGGAATCGCCGGCCGGGGCGATGACGGCCGTCGGCGTGCACCTGCTCGATCACATGATCGAGTTCGCGGGCCGCGTGCGCGACGTCCACTGCCTCGTGCTGCGCGCCGGCGACGGGCCGAACGACGACACGACGAACGTCACGCTCCGGTTCGAGAACGGCGTCGTGGCGTCGATCTTTTGTTCCGTCTCGACGGCGCCCAACTTCAGCTTCACGGTGTACGGAACGAAGGGGTTGGCGGAGATCTCGCACACCTCGCTGCAGACCTTCCGCTTCGTGCCCGTTCCCGACAGCCCGCCCGAAGGGCCCGTGACCGCCCCGCCGGCCGAAGTGATCGAGAGTCCCGGGTTCAACATGCTGGGGGCCGAGCTTTCGGCCTTCGCCCGTAGCATCCGCGAGGACGCGCCCTATCCCGTGGACCTCGAAGAGGTGCTGCACGGGATGGCGGTGTTCGACGCGATCGTGGAGTCGGGCCGGACCGGCCGGATCACGCCGGTCCCGCCAGTCTAGCGCCTCAGTCGATCTTCGCGCCGGACGCCTGCACGATCGGCGCCCACTTCTTGTCCTGCTCGAGCAGAAACTCCCGCGTTTCCTGCAGCGAGGCGGGGAACGGCGTGACCGCCGTGACGGCGAGCCTCTCGGCCGTTTCGGGCCGCTTGGCGATCGCGACGAAGGCGGCGTTGAGCCTCGCGACGATCGGCTCCGGCAGCCCCTTGGGGCCGACGATGCCGAAGAAGCTCACGAGGTCGAATCCGGGCACGCCCGACTCCGCGAGCGTCGGCAGCTCGGGATCGGTCGGCCAGCGGAAGGTGCTCGCCACGCCGAGGCACTTGAGCTTGCCGGAGCGGTGGAACTGGATCGCGGCGGCGTCGAAGCCGTAGTCGATCTGGCCGGCGAGCAGGTCGTTGTAGAGCTGCGCCGAGCCCGTATAGGGCACGTGCACCACGTCGATCTTGGCGAGGTGCTTGAGCAGCTCGCCGGAGATGTGGTTCGGCGAGCCGTTGCCGGTCGATCCGTAGGTGAGCTTGCCCGGATTCTGGCGCGCGAGCTCGATCAGCTCCTTCACCGAGGCCACGTTCAGCCCCGGTTTGACGCAGAGGAACATGGGCCCGCGCACCATCATCGCCACATGCGTGAAATCGGCCACCGGATCGAACGGCAGCTTCTTGAACAGCCAACGGTTCACCGCGTGGGAGGCGAAGTTCGCGACATAGAGCGTGTATCCGTCCGGCGCCGCGCGCGCGACGTATTCCGCGCCGATGTTGGTCGCCGCGCCGGGCTTGTTCTCGACGAACACCTGCTGGCCGAGGATCTCGGTCAGGCCCTGTGCGAAGATGCGCGTCGTGATGTCGGTCGCCCCGCCCGGCGGATAGGGCACCACGATCTTGATCGGCTTCGCCGGATACGGCGTCTGCGCCGGCGCGGGAACGGCCGTGCCTAGCAGCGCGGCAAAGACCGCGAGCGGCGCCAAAAGCCCTTTCGACATTGGCTCCTCCCCTCTGATGAGCGGCCGCGAGCCCTCCCGGCCGCTCGTTTGGACGCCGCTCGCCGACGGGCCCGCGGCCGCCTGGCTGCGGCGTCGCGGTTGCCCAGGGCGATGCGCCCGCGCCCGCGGTCCGCGCCTTCACGCCGCGTTGCGCATCGTCCGGTCGATCACCTCGTCGAGCGCCGGCTTGATGTGCTTCATGAACAGATCGAGCGTCTCGATCACGTCCTCTTTCGGCATCTGCGCGTAGTGGAAGATGAGGCAGATGTGCTCGGCCGGAAACTGCTTCCACTGCTCGACGAGCTGCTGGCGCACGGACTCGACGGTGCCGACGACATAGAGCCCGGAGCCGATGATCGACCCGTAGAGGTCGCTGAGGTCCATTTTGCGCCGGCCCATGGCGGCGTAGAAGTTCTTGAAGATGTCCGAGTCCCAGCGCATCACGCGCTCGCGCGCATCCTCCTCGGTCTTGCCGATCTGCATCCACCGCACGAGGCACTGGTTCTGCCCCGGCCGCCAGCCGTAGCCGGCGTTCCGCGCGATCTGCAGATAACGCTGGCTCAGCGGCGCCGCCGTGTTGATGTTGGTGAAGTAGACGGGGATGAAGCCGCGCGCCGCGCAGTACTCGATCGTCTCGGGGCTGCCGCTGCCGGAGACGAACACCGGCGGATGCGGCGTCTGATACGGCGCCGGCACCACGCACACCTCGCGCACATTGCCGTCCTGGTCGACCTCGCGCGGCGCGCCGAGCCGCCCCGTCACGCCCTGCTTGCCGAGCGGCCAGTCGTCGACGCCGGTCTCGTAAGGGTACGGGATGCTCCAGTTCAGCCCCTTGTGCGCGAAGCTCTCCTGCGTCCACGCCTTGATGACGATCTCGACGCCCTCCTCGAAGATCGCGCGATTACGCGCGTCGTCGCTAAGGTCGCGCTCCTTGGTGGTGGATTGCGAGAACCCGACCATCTGCGTCGAGGGATTGTAGACGGCGGCCGACGGCGACTTGGTCGCGCGCGCGCCGAGATGCTGGCCGACCACGTTCGTCCAGCGCGACTGGTAGCCGCGCGCGAAGCCCACGAAGGTCCGGCCCTTGGCGAGGTGATCGAGGATCGCGGTCTCCTCCGCGACGCGGATCGGGTTCTGCGTGCTCATTACGTAGCCGAGCTGGCCGACGCGGATGTTCTTGGTGATCGCCGCCCAGTAGGCGTCGAGCACGCCGGGGTTGGGCCCGACCTCGTAGCCCTCCGACCAGAAGTGATGTTCGATGGTCGCCGCGCCCCACACGCCCATGTCGTCCGCGGCGCGGACGATGTCGTGCCAGCCCACCAGCGTCTTCTGATAAAGCTCGCGATTGCGGCCGATCGGGCGCAGCGCGGCGCGCTCGGCCTCGTCCTTCGTGGGAAGCACGGGATAGAGCTGAATCAGCGGCTTGAGCACGGGCTTTCCTCCTTGGACGTGAGATTCTTCTTGTTCAAACGATCGTTTGAATTTAAAGTGAGCCAAATCGCTGCGCGCGTCAACCCTTTCGCACGCCGTTATCGGTTCAACGATCCATGCTGCAGCGCAATCGCGCCAGGCCGAGCCCGCGACGGCGCGCCGCCGACGCTCCCGCGAAGGGGCGCCGCGGCGCCGCGCGAGCGCATCCTGCCCGCAGAACCGCCGCCGTCGACCCTGCCGCCGACACGCGGGCGCGCATTCTGCAGGCGGCGGAGATGCTGTTCGCCGAGCACGGCTTCGACGCCGTGAGCATGCGCGACATCACGGCGCTCGCGAAGGTGAACCTCGCGTCGGTGAACTATCACTTCGGCTCCAAGCGCGCGCTGTTGGCCGAGGTGGTGGGCTCGCGCGCCCACCTCCTGGTCGAGGAGCGGCTGCGGCTCTTGAGCGCGCTGCGGCGCGACAAGAACGGCCGGCCGAAGCTCGAGGACGTGATCGAGGCGTTTCTGCGCCCCTCGCTCGAAATGTCGCGGCAGCCCGGCGGCGCCGACCACATGCGGCTGCGCGCGCGGCTCGGCGTCGAGCGCGTGGGCGAAAGCAAGGCGCAGTTCGAGCAGATCTTCGACGCCTCCAACGAAAAAATCATCGACGCGCTCGCCGAAGCCCTGCCCGATCATCCGCGCGCGGAGATCTACTGGGGCTTCCACTGCCTGCTCGGCATCCAGAATTACACGATGGCGAATTCCGGGCGCATCCAGCACCTGTCGCGCGGCGCCTGCGACCCGACGGACGTCGAGGCCACGCTCGCGCGCATCGTGCCTTTCGTCGCCAACGGCTTCCGCGCGCTCAAGCGCAAGCGCGCCGCGCCCCGCCCGCGCCGCTGAGCGCTGCGCACCGTGCGACGGCGCTTGCCGGCGCGCCCCTCCCGGATCCGAAAGCGCGGCACGCCCGGCCCTCTCGCCCCTCGCGGCTCAGATTGCCTCGAGCACGCCTCACGCATTTATTCCTATCGCATGTCAAAGCTCTACCGTGTTGCGCCGCGCGGGCGCAACACGGTGCGGTCACGAAGCTCGCCGGTTTTCGTGCGCTCGGCGTTCGGCGCGCTGCAGCGCGCTCAGTTCGACGCGATCACGAGAACGACGGAGGTCGGCTCCGGCTCGTGCGGCGTCAGGCGCGTGAGCGTGGGGTCGGTCCAGTTGGCGATCTTCACGACCTGCACCGCCTGCGTCCCTTCGGGCGCGTCCTCCGCCGGCTCCACGATGTTCAGCCCGTGGCCGTCGAGAAAGAAAGTGTGATCCCCGAACAGATCGTTGAGCTGGGGGATCACCGGATGGTTTTCGGGGATCGCCTGAGCCTCGAACTGGCTCAAGGCGCGCTCCACCTGGGCGGACGTCAACTTCATCGCAGGCTCCTTTCTGATGGGGGCTGCGCCCCGTTGCCCCTGCGGATGCCTCCCACCTCCAAGTGGTCGCGCGTGCGCTCCGCATGACGCATGCCGGGCAGGTAGGCCTTTTCTCAAAATGGTCAAGCGCCTAGCGCGTGCGAACGCGCGAGATTTTCGCCCGTGCCGCCTCCGCGCAACGGGGGCGAGGCTCGACGCCGGCTTCGACCCGCCCTCCTCCGTCGCGTCACCCCCGCGAAGGATGCGCGACAGCGTTTGGCGCCGGCGCGCCGAGCGTTCGGCTCGCAAAAAGAGACCGCAAAGAGCCGCGCGGAAGAGGCCGCGCTTGAAACGTCTGCATTGCTGACCTATCATCCCTCACCGACCGCCGCGCCGCTCCCCATATTGATGCTTGCGGCGGGGACGAAACTTGGGGACGCTTCCGTCGCCGCGGGGAGGCCCAGGGCGTATGGCGACCAATCACGTCACCCTCGATGACAAGTACGATCTGACCAAGACGAGGGTCTTCGTCACCGGCTATCAGGCGATCATCCGCGCCTGCCTGATGCAGAAGGAGCGCGACCGCCGCGCGGGCCTGAACACCGCCGGCTACGTCACCGGCTATCGCGGCTCCCCGCTCGGCGGGCTCGACCAGCAGTTCATGCGCGCGGCGCAGGTGCTCGCGCCGAACGACGTCGTCTTCCAGCCCGGCCTCAACG
Organism: Variibacter sp.; assembly: GCA_019689555.1. Taxonomy (GTDB): domain Bacteria; phylum Pseudomonadota; class Alphaproteobacteria; order Rhizobiales; family Xanthobacteraceae; genus JADGHE01. The sequence continues at coordinate 17,297 of JADGHE010000037.1, forward strand.
AGGACCTCGCGGCGACCGCGCTGTGGGGCACGCAGCAGGCGGAGCTGCGCGGCGAAGGCAAGTACGACGGCGTCTTCGGCATCTGGTACGGCAAGGGCCCGGGCGTCGACCGCTCCGGCGACGTCTTCCGCCACGCGAACTTCGCCGGCACGTCGCGCTACGGCGGCGTCGTCGCGCTGATGGGCGACGATCACACCGCGGAATCCTCCACCACGGCGCACCAGTCGGAGTTCCATTTCGTCGACGTGATGATGCCGATCCTGAACCCCGCCGGCGTTCAGGAGATCATCGACTACGGCCTCTACGGCTGGGCGCTGTCGCGCTACGCCGGCGTCTGGGTCGGCCTCAAATGCATGCACGAGACGGTGGAGTCGACCGCGGTGGTCGACGGCTCGCTCGACCGCGTGAAGATCGTCGTGCCGGAGGACGGCTTCGACCTCGGCGACGGGCGCCGGTTCTTCATGCCGGAGGGCGGGCTCAACATCCGGCTCGGCGACGGCATCCTCGACATGGAGGCGCGCCTGCACGACTACAAGCGCGACGCCGTTCTCGCCTTCGTGCGCGCCAACAGACTCAACACCTACATCACCACCGGCGGGCGGGCGCCGAAGATCGGCGTCATCACCACCGGCAAGAGCTATCTCGACGTGCGCCAGGCGCTCGACGAGCTCGGCATCGACGAGGTGCGCGCGAACGCGCTCGGCCTGCGCCTGTTCAAGGTGGCCTGCCCCTGGCCGCTGTCGCGCGCGGAGCTCAAGGAGTTCGCCGACGGCCTCGACCTCATCATCGTCGTCGAGGAGAAGCGCTCGCTGATCGAGGTGCAGGTGCGCGAGGAGCTCTACGGCACCGCCAACCAGCCGGTGTGCATCGGCAAGAGGGACGAGCACGGCGAATGGCTCTTTCCCGTCAAGGGCGCGCTCGACCCGAACGACATCGCGATCTGCATCGGTGATCGGCTGCTGAAATACGGCTTCGACGAAGGGCTCGCCGCCAATGTGGCGCGGCTCAAGCGCGCGCAGGAGGTGCTGGCGAAAACGACGGACGTCGCCGCGCGCGTGCCCTACTTCTGCTCCGGTTGCCCGCACAACACTTCGACCGTCGTGCCGGAAGGCATGCGCGCCTATGCGGGCATCGGCTGCCACTACATGGCGCAGTGGATGGACCGCAACACGCTCGGCTACACGCATATGGGCGGCGAGGGCGCGAACTGGATCGGCGAGGCCCCGTTCTCGACGCGCAAGCACGTCTTCCAGAACCTCGGCGACGGCACGTACAACCACTCCGGCTATATGGCGATCCGCGCCGCCGCGGCCGCGGGCGTGAACATCACCTACAAGATCCTCTACAACGACGCGGTGGCGATGACCGGCGGGCAGCCCAACGACGGCGGCCTCACGGTGCCGCAGATTGCGCGCCAGGTCGCCGCCGAAGGCGCCAAGCAGATCCGCGTCGTCACCGACGAGCCCTGGAAATACCCGAAGGACACGGATTGGCCGAAGGGCGTGACGATCCACCACCGCGACGAACTGATGCAGGTGCAGAAGGAGCTCGCGGAGGTTCCGGGCCTCACCGTGCTGATCTATGACCAGACCTGCGCGGCGGAAAAGCGGCGGCGCCGGAAGCGCGGCCTGTATCCCGATCCGCTCAAGCGCGTGATCATCAACGACCTCGTCTGCGAGGGCTGCGGCGACTGCGGCGTGAAGTCGAACTGCGTCTCGGTGCAGCCGCTCGAGACCGAGTTCGGGCGCAAGCGGCGCATCGACCAGTCGAGCTGCAACAAGGATTATTCGTGCCTCAAGGGCTTCTGCCCCTCCTTCGTCACCGTGCACGGTGCGGAGCTGAAGAAGGGCGAGGCGATGGCCGAGGGCGACGCGCTGCCGCCCCTCCCCGACCCCGCGCGGCCGCGGATCGCCAAGACCTACAACATCATCGTCACCGGCGTCGGCGGCACCGGCATCGTGACCATCGGCGGCGTGCTGGGCATGGCCGCGCACCTCGAAGGCAAGGGCGTCGGCATCATCGACATGGCGGGCCTCGCGCAGAAGGGCGGCGCGGTCTACAGCCATATCCGTATCGCCGAGCGGCCCGAGGACATTCACGCGATCCGGGTCGGCGCGGGCGCGGCCGACCTCGTGCTCGGCGGCGACATCGTCGTCGTCGGCAACAAGAAGGTGCTTGCGGCGGTGAAGTCCGGCGCCACGCGCATGATCGTCAACACCGCCGAGTTCCTGCCCGGCGACTTCACCCGCAACGCTGACTTTTCGCTGCCGAGCGAGCGGCTCAAGCGCGCGATCCTCGCCGCCGCAGGCCGCGAGGCGGTCGATTTCGTGGACGCGACGCGCCTTGCGACCGCGCTCACCGGAAACGCGATCGCGACGAACATCTTCCTTCTCGGCTATGCCTATCAGCGCGGCGTCATTCCCCTCTCGGCGGAGGCGATCGAGGAGGCGATCGCGCTGAACGGGGAAGCGGTGACGACGAACCAGGCGGCGTTCCGCTGGGGACGCCGCGCGGCTGCCGATCTCGCCGCCGTCGAGGCGCTGGCAAAGCCGCAGACGGAGGCCGCGTCCGCCGACTCGCTCAGGCTGTCGCGCTCGCTCGACGCGATCATCGAGCGCCGCGTCGCCTTCCTCACCGCCTATCAGAGCCGCCGCTATGCGCGGCGCTACCGCAGGACGGTGGACGCCGTGCGCAGCGCCGAGGCCGCCAAGACCCCGGGCGAGACCGCGCTCACGGAAGCGGTCGCGCGCTATCTCTTCAAGCTCATGGCCTACAAGGACGAATACGAGGTCGCGAGGCTGCTCTCCGACCCCGTCTTCCTTGCCGGCGCGAAGGCGCGCTTCTCCGGCGCAAATCTGCGGCTCGAATTCCACCTCGCGCCGCCGCTGCTCGCCCGCCGCGACCCTTCGAGCGGCGAGCCGCGCAAGATGGCCTTCGGCGAATGGATGGTGCCTCTCTTCCGCGCCCTTGCGAAGCTCAAGGTACTGCGCGGCACGTGGCTCGATCCCTTCGGCCGCACGGAGGAGCGTCGGACCGAGCGGCGGCTGATCCGCGACTATACGGCGCTGCTCGGCGAGATCACCGCCAAGCTTACGCCCGACAATCATCACCTTGCGGTGGCGCTCGCCGCGATCCCGGAAAAGATTCGCGGCTATGGCCACGTGAAGATGCGCCACCTCAAGGTCGCCAAGGCCGAGGAAGCGGCCCTGCTCGAGCAGTTCCGCGCCGTGCCGACCCCGCTGCTCAGGGCCGCGGAGTAGAGCCCGCGACGCCTTTTCATCGGCTCATCGGCGCGCCCACGAGCACACGACCGGCGCGCCGCGAGGCGCGCCCGGCCCGCGGGCCTCACCGCGAGACGCCGTGCGGGTTGAAAGTGATGCCCGGCGGGTTCGCGGCGAAATAGGCCTTGTCTTCCTCGCTCATGCCGCGCTCGGGATGGCCGCGCCAGCCGATGTGGCGCGTCGCCATGCTGTCGCCGTAGCGCACGCGAAAAAGGAGGGTGCGCTGCGGGCCGTTCTCGAACTCGTGCAATTCGCCGCGCGGATGCACCACGAAGGAGCCCGGAACGACATCGACGCTGCCTTGCGGCGTATGCATCTTCCCGCCGCCCGAGAAGCAGAAATAGATTTCCGTCGCCTCGGGATGGCAGTGATAGGGGCTGATCTGGCCGGGTTCCCAGCAGGCGACCGTGAAATCCCCCTCTGCCTCCCGCCCGAGAATCTTCTCCACGTGCTTCTTGAGGTCCCACTCCTGCTCTTTTTCCAGATTGAAGACGTGCATTCCTGTGCCCTCCCCCGGCCCAAACGTTCACGACGGGGCCGAACTCTAGGTTGCTCGCGGCAAAAGGCAATCGCCGCGCCGGCGCCTTCAAGGACATTGGCCCTTCGGCGAGCGCGCACGGACTTGACCGCGCTGCGGACGTCATTGTCTTATCGAGTCCAACGACCGCGAAAAAAGGCGCGGCACGCGTTGTTGAGTGGGCGCGGCCGGGAACAGGGCCCGCCCACTGCTTGGGAGGAACAGCGCCGTGGCGACCGATGCGTGCGCCCGAGGTGACACTTTTCCGAAACTCTTGATCCGCAACGCCGCGGTCCGCGGCGATCGCCCGGCCATCCGGCACAAGGATCTCGGGATCTGGCAGACCTGGACCTGGCGCGAGGTGCTGGAAGAGGTCCGCGCCTTCGCGCTGGGGCTCGACCGGCTCGGCCTTGCGCGCGGGCAGACGCTCGCGATCATCGGCAACAACCGGCCGCGCCTCTACTGGTCGATGGCTGCCGCGCAGGCGCTCGGCGCCGTGCCGGTGCCGATCTACGCCGATTCCGTGGCCGAGGAGATGGCCTATGTGCTCGAGCACGCCGAGGTGGCGGTCGCGGTGGTGCAAGACCAGGAGCAGGTCGACAAGCTGTTGTCGATCTTCCACCGCCTGCCGCGGCTCACCTGCGTGATCTACGACGAGCCGCGCGGCCTGCGCGAATACGACCACAGCCGCCTCAAGGCGTTCGCCGCCGTGCAGCAGATCGGCCGCGAGCGCCTGGCCAAGGAGTCGGACGCGGCGGCGTTCTGGGACCAGGCGGTCGCGGCCGGCAGCGGCTCCGACCTCGCCATCATCCTCTACACGTCGGGCACGACGGGGCAGCCGAAGGGCGTGATGCTCACGCACGAAAACGTGATCGTCTCCGCCGCCAACGGCAACGCCTTCGACCAGCTCGGCGAAACCGAGGAAGTGATCGCCTATCTCCCGCTCGCCTGGGTGGGCGACCACATCTTCTCCTACGCGCAGTCCTACACCGCGGGCTTCTGCGTGAACTGTCCGGAGTCGCCCGAGACGGTGGTCGAGGACCGGCGGGAGATCGGGACCACCTACGCCTTTGCGCCCCCGCGCATCTACGAGAACCTGCTCACGCTCACCATGGTGCGCATGGAGGACGCAAGCCGCCTCAAGCGCGGCATGTTCCACTTCTTCGTCGATCATGCGCGGCGCTGGGGCGAGAAGATCCTCAACCGCGAGCCGGTGCCGTGGCACGCCCGGCTGCTCTACGCGCTCGGCGATGTCCTGGTCTACGCGCCGTTGAAGAACCGTTTCGGCCTTTCGCGCATTCGCGTCGCCTACACCGCGGGGGAGGCGATCGGCCCGGAGATCTTCCGCTTCTACCGCTCGCTCGGCATCAACCTGAAGCAGCTCTACGGGCAGACGGAGGCCTCCGTTTACATCACCGCCCAGCCCGACGGCGAAATCCACGCCGACACGGTCGGAAAACCGAACCTCGACGTCGAGGTGAAGATCGCCGAGACCGGCGAAGTGCTGTTTCGTTCGCCCGGCGTGTTCGCGGGATACTACAAGGACCCCGCAAAGACCGCCGAGGTCAAGACGCCGGACGGCTGGGTGCGCACGGGCGACGCCGGCTTCTTCGACCCGAACAGCGGCCATCTCAAGATCATCGACCGCGCCAAGGACGTCGGCCGTCTCAACGACGGCACGCTGTTCGCGCCGAAATACATCGAGAACAAGCTCAAGTTCTATCCCAACATCAAGGAGGCGGTCGCGTTCGGCGACAAGCGCGACTTCGTCTGCGCCCTGCTCAATATCGACCTCACGGCGGTGGGAAGCTGGGCCGAACGCCACAACGTGGTCTACGGCTCGTACCAGGAGCTCGCCGGCCACCCGCTGGTCTACGACATGATCGAGCGCCACGTTGCCGCGGTGAACCGCTCGCTCGCTGAAGAGGGCGTGATGGCGGGCGCGCAGATCCGCCGCTTCCTTATCCTTCACAAGGAGCTCGACGCCGACGACGGCGAACTGACGCGGACCATGAAGGTGCGCCGCGGGCTGATCGCGGAGCGCTACGCGCCGCTCGTCCGCGCGCTCTATGACGGCGCGAAGGAAGCCGACATCGCAACCGAGGTGACGTTCGAGGACGGGCGCAAGGGCACCATCGCGGCGCGCGTGTCGATCCGCGACATGGCCCTCGTTCCCGCCCCCGCTCCGGCGATGGAGAAGGCGGCGTGAGGTCCGCCCGCCCGTATCCCGCCTTTCGGGTTCCGGCCTCGGCCGCGGTGACGGCCGTGAGAGCCGGCGGCGCCGTTCGCGGAGCGGTCCTATGAGGCCGCGTTCGGACGCCGACGCCGCGGCGACGGACGTGCTGCTCTCGGTCGAAGGCGTGACGCTGACGTTCGGCGGCGTCACGGCGATCAACGACGTTTCGTTCGATATCCGCAAAGGCGAGATCCGGGCGATCATCGGCCCCAACGGCGCCGGCAAGACCTCCATGCTCAACGTGATCAACGGCTTCTACACGCCGCAGCGCGGCCGGCTCACGTTCAAGGGCGAGGCGCGGACGAAGATGCGGCCCTACGAGGCCGCGCGCGGCGGCATCGCCCGCACGTTCCAGAATGTCGCCCTGTTCAAGGGCATGAGCGCGCTCGACAACATTATGACCGGGCGCTCGCTGAAGATGCGCCGCGGGCTCTTCTGGCAGCTCCTGCGCCACGGCCCGGCCATGACGGAGGAAATCGGGCACCGCCGCAAAGTCGAGGAGATCATCGACTTTTTGGAGATCGCGCACATCCGCCGCGTGCAGGTCGGCCGCCTGCCTTACGGGCTGCAGAAGCGCGTCGAGCTCGGCCGCGCGCTCGCGATGGAGCCGGACTTGCTTCTGCTCGACGAGCCGATGGCCGGCATGAACCTCGAAGAAAAGGAAGACATGTCGCGCTTCATCATCGACGTGAACCAGGAGTTCGGCACCACGATCGCTTTGATTGAGCACGATATGGGCGTGGTCATGGACCTGTCCGACCGCGTCGTCGTGCTCGATTACGGCCGCAAGATCGCCGACGGCACGCCCGACAGGGTGAAGAACAATCAAGCGGTCATCGACGCCTATCTCGGCGTCGCGCACTGAGGGGACGACGCAGACGCGCGGACACCTCACCGCGCGCCTTGCGGCTCGAGGACGCTGCGCAAGGGGCGCGGAATGGACCTGCTCTACAGCATCTTTATCGACCCGTTCGTGCAGATGGCCACGGCGCCGGACCTGCTCGCCCAGACGCTGTGGGAGGGGCTGGTCGGCGGCATGCTCTATGCGCTGATCGCGCTCGGCTTCGTGCTGATCTTCAAAGCCTCGGGCGTGTTCAACTTCGCCCAGGGCATCATGGTGGTGTTCGCGGCCCTGACGCTCATCGGCCTGCACAAGCTTCTGGTCCAGAACGGCGTCTCGAACGCCACCGCCGCCGCCTACCTCGCGCTCCTGCTGACCATCGGCGTGATGTTCGTTCTGGCCTTTGCGGTCGAGCGCCTCGTGCTGCGGCCGCTCGTGAACCAGCCCGACATCATCCTGTTCATGGCGACCTTCGGCCTCACCTATTTCCTCATCGGCTTCGGCGAGCTGGTCTTCGGCGGCGATCCCAAAATCATGATCACCGAGGATCTGCGCCTGCCGACGGGGGCGATCACCTACAAGGCGCTCGGGGGCCTCCTGAGCCTGCAGCGCCTCGACATCGCCGCTGCCGTGATCGCCGCGATCATGGTCACGACGATGGCCGTGTTTTTTTCCAAGACGCGGATCGGTCGGGCGCTCCGCGCGGTCGCCGACAGCCACAAGGCGGCGCTCTCGGTCGGCATCTCGCTGGAACAGATCTGGGTGATCGTGTGGTTCGCCTCCGGCCTCGTCGCGCTCGTGACCGGCATCATGTGGGGCGCGCGCTCGGACGTCTCCTTCGCCCTCGAAGTGATCGCGCTCAAGGCGCTGCCGGTGCTGATCCTCGGCGGCTTCACCTCGATCCCGGGCGCCATCGTCGGCGGGCTCATCATCGGCATCGGCGAAAAGCTCGCGGAATTCTACTGGGGACCGCTGATCGGCGGCGGCACCGACAGCTGGTTCGCCTATGTGCTCGCGCTCGTCTTCCTGCTGTTCTGGCCGCACGGGCTGTTTGGCGAGAAGATCATCGAGCGCGTATAGGACGCGGAGGACCCGGCCGATGCTCTACCGCGAGGCAGGACAGTTCAAGACGAGCTACCTCGCCGACCAGGCGATCTTTCCGATCCGGCAGGACCGCATCGGGATGGCCGTCATCATCGCCGGCGCCTACCTGCTGACGCTCACGCAGAACGACTTCCTGCTCAACGCGATGATGATCCCGTTCTTGATCTTCACGCTGGCGGCGATCGGACTCAATCTCCTCACCGGCTATACGGGGCTGCTTTCGCTCGGCACCGGCGCGTTCATGGGCGTGGGGGCCTATGCCTGCTACAAGCTGACCTCGCTCTTTCCGGACGTGAACGTGCTCGTCTGGGTCGTCGCGTCCGGGTTCTTCGCGGCCCTTGTCGGCGTGATCTTCGGGGTGCCGTCGCTCCGCATCAAGGGGTTTTATCTCGCGATCGCGACGCTCGCCGCACAGTTCTTCCTCGAATGGTGCTTTATCCGGGTCCCCTGGCTCTACAACTACAACGTCTCCGGGGCGATCGAGGTGCCGACGCGCACGCTGTTCGGCATTCCCGTCACCGGCCCGACGGCGACGGCGCAAACGCGCTATCTGATCGTCCTCACGATCGTCGCCGTCATGACGTGGCTCGCCTCGAATCTCGTTCACGGGCGCATCGGCCGCATGTGGATGGCCGTGCGCGACATGGACATCGCGGCCGAGCTCATCGGCATCCGCCCGCTGCCGACGAAGCTGCTCGCCTTCGCGATCTCCTCGTTCTACTGCGGAGTGTCCGGCGCGCTGATGGTGTTCCTCTGGTACGGCGGCGCGGAAGCGACCGTGTTCAATATCAATCAAAGCTTCAATGTCCTGTTCATGATCATTATCGGCGGCCTCGGCAGCCTCATCGGCTCCTATCTCGGCGCCGCGCTGATCTTCATCCTTCCGATCGTTCTGCGCTTCGTGCCGCCCCGTCTCGGCCTGGACATTCAGGCCGCGACGGTGGAGCACGTCACCTTCATGATCGTGGGCGCGCTGATCATCTTCTTCCTGATCGTCGAGCCGCACGGCCTCGCCCGGCTCTGGCAGATCGCCAAGCAGAAACTGAGGGTGTGGCCGTTTCCCTATTGATGGTGCACACTGGAGTCCGCCGCCCCGCGACAAGGCGGGCCGGGCCGGACCGAGCGTCCGGCGCGAGGGGGGGTCGAGCGGGAAGCGACAGAAAGGCGGCCGGCCCCACCGGCCCGAACCGCAGGGAGGAACGCACATGGACGTGAAACGCCTGATTTGGCGCGGCGCCATCGCGGCCGCGCTGGGGCTTGCGCCCCTGGTCACGACGGCGCGCGCGCAGGACATCTACGTGCCGCTGCTCACCTACCGCACCGGTCCGTTCGCCAATTCCGGCATTCCGATCGCCAACGGCATGCACGACTACCTCATCATGCTCAACGAGCGCGACGGCGGCATCGGCGGCGTGAAGCTCAACATAGAGGAATGCGAGACGGGCTATGACACCAAGAAGGGCGTCGAATGCTGGGAGGCGGTGAAGGGCAAGAACCCGGCGGTCGTCAATCCCTATTCCACCGGGATCACGCTCCAGCTCATTCCCAAGGCCGCCGTCGACAAGGTCCCGATCCTGTCGATGGCCTACGGGCTGTCGGCATCCGCGGTGGGCGAGAAGTTCCCCTGGATCTTCAACCCGCCGGCGACCTACTGGGACGGCCTGTCGATCGTCTTCAAGTACATCGGCGAGAAGGAAGGGGGCCTTGAGAAGCTGAAGGGCAAGACGATCGGCTTCATCTTCCTCGAAAGCGGATACGGCCGCGAGCCGCTCCCCCTGCTTCACCAGTTCGCCAAGGAATACGGCTTCACCGTGAAGGAATATTCGGTGGCGGCCAAGGAAATGCAGGACCAGTCGGGGCAGTGGCTCGCCGTGCGGCGCGATCGTCCCGCCTGGATGATCATGTGGGGCTGGGGCGCGATGAACCCCACGGCCGTCAAGCGCGCCTCGGAGAACGGCTATCCGATGGACCGCTTCATCGGCATCTGGTGGTCGGGCAGCGACGACGACGCGCGCGCCGGCGGCCAGGCGGCCAAGGGCTATCTCAGCCTCAACATCAACGGTCTCGGCACCGACTATCCGGCGCTGCAGGACATCAAGAAGTATGTCGTCGACAAGGGCAAGAGCCAGGTGGAGAAGGACAAGTTTGGGGAGGCCTTCTACAACCGCGGCGTCTACAACTCCGTGATAGTGGCGGAGGCCATCCGCAACGCCCAGAAGGTCACCGGCAAGAAGGTGGTGATCGGTGAGGACGTGCGCCGCGGCCTCGAGTCGCTGCGCATCAGCGAAGCCCAATGGAAGGAGCTCGGCCTGCCCGGCTTCGCGTCGCCCATCACCAATCTGAGCTGCGCCGACCACAACGGGCACCACGCCGCCTATGTGCAGCAGTGGGACGGAACCAAGTGGGTGAAGGTCTCCGACTGGATCACGCCCATGAAGGACAAGGTGCGTCCGCTGCTCGAAGAGGCGGCCGACGACTACGTGAAGAAGAACACCGGGTGGCCGAAGCGCTCGGAGGCCTGCGACAAGTCGACCTGAGCGGGCCTCGGCCCTCTCCCCGCCGGCGGGAGAGGGCCGTGTTGCGGCCCGGGGCGCGAGGGGTTCTCGAGGACCCGCCTGCCACGCGCTCCGCACCCCGAAGGCCATGCGCGGAAGGCGCGGCCTCCCGCGCATGGTGCGCCTTCGGAGAGACGAAGGGACGAGGACGAAAGGGCACCGTCATGGCTCACGCCGCGACCGCCGATCGCCATGTGCCTGCGCGCGCGCGCGCGTGCATTCTCGCGGTCAACAACATCGAGGTCGTGTACGACCACGTGATCCTGGTGCTCAAGGGCGTCTCGCTCGACGTGCCGCGCGGCGGCATCGTCGCGCTCCTCGGGGCCAACGGTGCCGGCAAGACGACGACGCTGAAGGCGATTTCCAACCTGCTTCAGGCGGAGCGGGGGGAGGTGACGAAGGGCGCGATCCTTTTCGACGGCCAGGAGGTGCAGTCCCTGTCGCCGAACGAACTGGTGCGGCGCGGCTGCATCCAGGTGATGGAGGGGCGCGAGTGCTTCGGGCACCTGACCATCGAGGAGAATCTGCTCACCGGCGCGTTCACGCGGCGCGACGGCAGCGCCGCCATCCGCGCGGACATCGAGCGCATCTATGCCTATTTCCCCCGCCTTAAGGAGCGGCGCAACGCCATGGCCGGCTACACGTCGGGCGGCGAGCAGCAGATGTGCGCGATCGGCCGCGCGCTGATGTCGCGGCCGAAGCTCGTGCTGCTCGACGAGCCCTCCATGGGGCTTGCGCCCCAGATCGTCGAGGAGATCTTCGCCATCGTGAAGGCGCTCAACGAGAAGGAGGGCGTGTCGTTCCTGCTTGCCGAGCAGAACACCAACATGGCGCTGAAGGTCGCGCAGTACGGCTACATCCTGGAGAACGGGCACGTGGTTCTCGACGGCGAGGCGAGGGCGCTGCGCGAGAACGAGGACGTCAAGGAATTCTACCTCGGAATCGCCGAGGGCCGGCGCAAGAGCTTCCGCGACGTGAAGCACTACAAGCGCCGGAAGCGGTGGCTGGCGTAAGCCCCGAGCCCTTCCCCGAACAGCGCGCGCTCACCGCGCCACAAGCCGCCCCTCGATTCCGGTCCGCACCGTGCCGAGCCGCCGGATATAGGCCATCACCTCGTTCGCGAGCAGCGGCGCGTCGCTGTCCGGCGTGATCCGCTTGGCGTCGCGCAGCATGGTGTAGTTGTCGCCGCCGCGGGCGAGAAAATCGAGGATCGCGACGCGGTACGTCCTCGCTTCGTCGAGCGGCTTGCCCGCGACCTGCATCGAAAGCACGCGGCTGCCGGCGGGCCGCGCCACATCGTAGACGACCGTGATGCCCGACACCTGCGGAAAGCGCCCGCTCGCCACCGGCAGCTGCTGCAATCCGTTCTCGATCGCGCGCCTGAGATCGCGGCCGGAAATCTCGATCACGACGACCCGATTGTTGAACGGCAGTTCCGCGAGAATGTCCCTGCGGGTGATCGTCGAGCCGGCGGGATAGACGTGGCCGGCGCGGATGCCACCGCCGTTGATGATCGCGGCGTCGGCCGCCGTCGAAATCCGCATCGCATCAGCAAAGAGATTGCCGATCGCGGCCTCCCCGGTGCGCACGGCGGCGTTGCGGCTGTCGAGTTCGACGGCCGTCTTGCCGATCGGCGCGTCCATCTCGCGCGAGAACTCTTCCTTCAGGCGGGCGACCGCGGCGGCGACCTCCGGGTCCGGCGCGACCGCGGCGGTGTCGATCACGCGGAACTGCGGCCACCAGGTCATCGTGCGCTTGCCGCCGCTTTCGCGCACGGTGATATCGACGTCGACGGCCGTGACGTAGTGCGCGTCGAACCCCGATTCCACGATCGCGTTGAGCCCGTCGAAGTTCACGAAGAGGTCGTGCGTGTGGCCCGTCAGCAGCAGATCGGCCGTGCGCGCGAATTGCAGCACGAGCGCGTCGCCCCGGTCGACGTGCATGACGGCGACGACGAAATCCGCGCCCTCCTCGCGCAGGGCGGCCGCCTGCGCCTTCGCGGTCTCGATCGTGTTGGCGAATTGCAAGTCCTCGGGCGAGGAGACGCGCGGCGAGCGATCGTAGGCGAGGCCGGTCAGGCCGATGCGCACGCCGTCGAAGGCGAGGATGGCCCGATCCTTGTGGCCCGGCAGCGGGCGGCCTGCGGCGTCGCGCAGATTGGCGCCGTAGAGCGGAAAATTCGCCTCCGCCATACGCTTCAGAAAGGTCTCCTTGCCGAAATCGAATTCGTGATTGCCGGCGACGAAGATGTCCGGCCGGATCATGTTGGTGAGCTCGATGATGTGCGCCCCGCGATCGAAGCCGGACATCAGCGAGGGCGAGAGCGTGTCGCCGGCATGCGCGAAGATCACGTGGCCGCCCTTTGCCCGTTCGGCCTTGACCACGGCAGCCAGCCGCGCGAAGCCCCCGCGCGCCGTGCCGTCGGCGAACGCCGTCTCCTCCATCAGGTAGATGTCGTTGGTGAGCAGGAAGGTGACGCGCGTCCTGTACGTGGCCTGCGCCCAGGAGAGCCGCCAGGACGCGAGGGCACCGAGAGTTGCGGTGAATGCGGCGAGGAACGAGCGGCGCGTCAGCATGCCGCGACGGGTTGCCTTCATGCCCGGCCTGTAGCATGCGTGCGGCGCGGCCCGCCACATCCTATTTCCGCGGGAGGGAACTTGTGCCCATGGACGATTCGAGCCGACCCCAGACCAGCGCGCCGTCCGCGCACGCGCCCGCCGACCGTCCGGCGCCGCGCCGCATCGGCGTGCTGCTCGTCAATCTCGGCACGCCCGACGCCACCGATTACTGGTCGATGCGGCGCTACCTCAAGGAGTTCCTGTCCGACCCGCGCGTCATCGAGGAGAACCGGCTGAAGTGGTGGTTCATCCTCAACGCCATCATCCTCACGGTGCGGCCGGGCCGCAAAGGGCGCGACTACGAGAAGATCTGGAACCGCGCGCTCAACGAATCGCCGCTGCGCACGATCACCCGCGCGCAGGCCGAGAAGCTTTCGGCACGGCTCATGCCCGAGGGCAAGGGCATCGTGGTCGACTGGGCGATGCGCTACGGCAACCCCTCGATCGCCTCGCGGCTCGAGGCGCTGCAGCGCGGCGGCTGCGACCGCATTTTGCTGGTGCCGCTCTATCCGCAATATTCCGCGGCGACAACCGCGACGGTGTGCGACAAGGCCTTCGAGGCGCTGATGGGGATGCGCTGGCAGCCGGCGCTGCGGGTCTGCCCGCCTTACTACGACGATCCGGTCTACATCGAGGCGGTTGCGACCGCGCTGGAGGCCTCGCTCAAGAACCTGGGCTTCACGCCCGACGTCATCCTCGCTTCGTTCCACGGGGTGCCGCAGGACTACGTGCTCAAGGGCGACCCCTATTACGTCCATTGCGCCGAGACGACGCGGCGGCTGCGCGAGCGCCTGGGGCTCGACGAGCGGCGCCTGCGCATGACCTTCCAGTCGCGGTTCGGCACGGCGGAATGGCTCAAGCCCTATACGGACGAGACCGTGAAAGCGCTCGCGCGCGAGGGGGTGAAGAACCTCGCCGTGGTCACTCCCGGCTTTGCCGCCGATTGCCTGGAAACGCTGGAGGAAATCGCGGGCGAGAACGCCGAATATTTCAGGCACGAGGGGGGCGAGAACTTCGCCGCGATTCCCTGCCTCAACGACAGCCCGGAAGGCATGCGCGTCATCGAACACATCGTGCGCCGGGAGCTCATGGGCTGGATCTGACCGCCCGCCGGAGGGGTTTGCGCCCCTCAAGCCACAAGGCCCGCGACGGCCCGGACAGCGGCGGCGCGGCACCGTCACGCCACGCCGGCGCGCAGCAGATCGTGGAAATGGACGATGCCGACGGGCCGGCCGGCATCGACGACCAGCAGCACCGTGATGCGCGAGGCGTTCAACAGTTCCAGCGCCTCGCTGACGAGCTGATCGGGCCGCACCGTCTTCGGATCGCGCGTCATCACCGCCTCGACCGGGCGCGTGAGCAGATCGGCGGCGAGGTGACGGCGCAGATCGCCGTCCGTGATGATGCCCACGAGGCGCCCGTCGGCATCCACGATGCCCACGCAGCCCGCGCCCTTGGCGGTCATTTCCACGACCGCCTGCGCCATCGGGGTGCCCAGGCGCACGAGCGGCACCGCATCGCCCGTGTGCATGATGTCGCGCACGAAATTCAAAAGCGCCCCGAGGCGGCCGCCCGGGTGGAAGATGCGGAAGTCGACCGCCGTGAACCCGCGGCTCTCCAGGAGCGCGATGGCCAAAGCGTCGCCGAGCGCGAGCTGCATCAGCGAGGAGGTGGTGGGGGCGAGATTGTGCGGGCAGGCCTCGCGCACCTGCGGCAGCGTGAGCACGACATCGGAGGAGCGGCCGAGCGTGCTCTCCGCGTTCGCGGTGACGCCGATGAGCCCGATGCGGAAGCGGCGCGAATAGTCGATAAGGTCCTTGAGCTCGCTGGTCTCGCCCGACCAGGATAGCGCCATGATGACGTCGTCGCCGGTGATGACGCCGAGGTCGCCATGGCTCGCCTCGCCGGGATGCACGAAATAGGCGGGCGTGCCGGTGGAGGCGAGCGTCGCGGCGATCTTGCGCGCGATGTGCCCGGACTTGCCCATGCCGGTGACGATGATGCGCCCGCGCGCCGCGCGAATCATCTCGGCCGCGGCCACGAAGGGCGGGCCGAGCTCGTCGCGCACGGAGGCGAGGAGAGCGGCGATGCCGCTCGCCTCCGTTTCCAAGGTCCGCCGCGCCGAATCGATGAGCGCGCGGCCTCGCTCGCGCCTCTCCGCCTCCGTCTCGACTCTGCGCAGGCTCGTCATGACACCCCTCATGCGGCTCCGCCGCCGCATAGCACGAAACGGGCGGCCAAGCGACCGGGTCAGGCGGCGCCCGCGGGCGGCGATCAACGCCGCATTAACCATACCGGTTCTATCCCCGTTAACCAAAGGCTCGCCGCCGCGGGCCGGGAGAGGCTTGCGCAGGTGATACGCCTTGGTCCGCTCGGACTTTTCGGCCTGATCGGGGCTTCGGCGCTCGTCGCCGCGGCCGCGGACGGCTTCGGCCAGGGTCTCGACGGGCCCGCGCCGTACGGCCTTCTCCGCAGCGGTTTTGACGATCTCGCGCCGCCGGATGCGCGCCGCTTCGAGCGTCCGCAGCGGCTGGCGCGGGCGGGGCGCGGCGCGCGGCGGCCGCTCTACGGCGTTCCGCCCGGCTTCGGCGCGGGCAAAACCGGCTTCGTCTCGACCAAGGCGCGCGCGCAGGAGGCGCCCCCGCCAGGCGCACGCCCGCGCGATCTTGCGGAAACGCTGCTGCCGCCAGAAGCGCGCGCGGCGACGGGCCGCCCGGCCGGTCCGCGCCCCGGCGCCGCGGTCGAGCCCGCGCGCGCCGAACCCCTCCAGCCGCTGCGCCGCGAACGGCCGATCGAAGAGGACTCGTTTGCGCCCACCGGATTTCCGGTGGGCGGCTTCGTCGCCCGCCCGGCCGTGGAGATCGGCGGCGGCTACGACAGCAATCCGGCGCGCACGGCGGGCGGACGCGGATCGTGGTTCTCCACGGTCGCGCCCGAACTGCAGATGCGCTCGAACTGGAGCCGGCACGAACTGTCCGCCAATCTGCGCGGCAGCTACGTGGCCTACGAGTCCGCCCCGGCCGCGAACCGGCCGACCTTCGACGGCCGCGTGAACGGGCGCATCGACCTCACGGGCCGGACGCGGGCCGACCTCGAGGCGCGCTATCTCGTCGCCACGAACAATCCCGGCAGCCCCGATCTGCCGGCGGGCCTCGCGCGCCTGCCCCTCTACACCACGGTGGGCGCGACCGCGGGCCTGTCCCACGGCTTCAACCGCCTCGAAGTCGTGGTGAGGGGCTCCGTCGACCGCATCGGCTACGAACATGCGGTGCTGAGCGACGGCTCGACCGTCGACAACCGCGACCGCGACTACGACCAGTACGGGGCGCTCGCGCGCGCGAGCTACGAGCTCGCGCCGGGGGTGAAGCCCTTTGCCGAAGCGAGCTTCGACACGCGCGTCCACGCGCTGCGGGTCGACCGCTTCGGCCAGCGGCGCGATTCGGACGGTTTGACCGGCCGGCTCGGCACCACCTTCGAGGTCTCGCGCAAGCTCACCGGCGAGATCAGCGTCGGCTATCTCACGCGAACCTACAAGGACCCTGCCCTTCCCGACCTGACCGGCCTCATCGCCGACGGCTCGCTCGTCTGGTCGGCGACGGGGCTGACCACCGTGAAGCTCACCGCCGCCTCCACGGCGGACGAGTCGACGCTCGCCGGCGTCTCCGGCGTCTTGCGCCGGGATGGGGGCGTCCAGGTCGATCACGCCTTCCGCCGCTGGCTGATCGGGACGGCCCGGCTCGGCTACGGGGTCGACCTCTATCGCGGCTCGCCGCGGGAAGACCGGCGCTATCTCGCTGCGCTGGGGCTCACCTACAAGATGACGCGCAGCGTCCAGGTGAAGGGCGAGGTGCGGCGGGAGTGGCTGCGCTCCAACGTCGCCGGCAGCGACTACGAGGCCAGCATCGCGACGCTCGGTGTCCGCCTGCAGCGCTGACGCGACGGCCGGG
>JADGHE010000038.1 GCA_019689555.1 Variibacter sp.
TCCGCTTCCAGCGGAACTTCTGGCCGTGATCATCGGCTGAGCGCCTGAAGCGCAAGGCTTTCGAACCCCCGGCGGCCTCCGCCGGGGGTTTTGCTTTGGGGCGCGGGGGCCCTTTGGGAGGTGGAGTCGATTGCGGCCGCGCCTGAGACCCCAGCGGTCGAACAGGGGTGCAGGGTCGGGGGCAAATCCGGCAATGGGGGACGAAACGGCGCGGAGCCATCGCACTTTCTGTTTGAGCGGAGAGGACGCGCCTCCCGCGCGGCGCGCGGCGTTAAAGCGGTTTTCGATTGGAGTGGGGACGCGTCCTGGGCGCGGCGCAGAGCGCAAGCGGTAGGTGGGCGTGACGGCACAGTAACGGAAACCTCTCCCCGCTGGCGGGGAGAGGTCGGCGCGAAAGCGGCGGGTGAGGGGGCCTCAATGCGAGTTGGAGCGCGTCGAATGACCCTTCGCTCCGATCGGCCCTTCGCTCCGATTTGCCCCTTGTAACTCTGCGCGGGCCGGATCGGCTAAGAAGGTCGGTGCGGTGGCGGGCGGAAGACCGCTTGCCCCTGGGGCCTTGAACGTGCATCCGGCGGGCGCGCGCGCAACCCGCCCCTCGCCCCGCGCGGCAGGGGGAAACTGAATCAAGCTCAGTCCACGCCCGCCGCCGTGTCGCAGGCGCGGGCGAAGGCGGCGATTCGCTGAATGAGGTCGGGCCCATCGAGAATCGGCGCATGGCCCTGATCGGGCACCTCGACGAACTCGAGCTTGCGTCGGCGCGCGCGCATGGCCGCGACGGTCTCGGGCGAGAGGATGTCGCTGAGCGCGCCGCGCAGCAGCAGCATCGGCGCTCGCGCAAGCGAATCGAACTGCGGCCACAGCGAAGGAAGGGGCCGCTCGGCGTCCATGCCGTCGAAAAGGCGCGCCAGCCTGACATCGAAGTCGAGCGTCAGCGCGCCCCCGCGGTCCGTCCAGGTCCGCGCCGCGAAGGCGAGCCAATTGTCCTCCGAAAATTTCGGGAACTGCCCCTCGAAGACCCGCTTGAGAATCGCGGCGCCGTCGGCGAGATCGCGCGGCTGCGGCAGCTTGCCGAGGTAGCTCTTGATCCGCATCAGCCCCATGAGCTCGATCACCGGCCCGATGTCGTTGAGCACCACGCCGGCGATGCGCGTAGGTTGCGCCGCGCCGAGCAGCATGGCGAGGATGCCGCCGCGCGAGGTGCCGACGAAGACGGCGCGGTGGACGGCGCAGGCCGTCAACACCGCGATCAGGTCCGCAAGCTCTACCGGCAGGGAATAGTTCTCCGGGTCGCGATCGTAGTCGGAGAGGCCGCGCCCGCGATAGTCCATGGCGATCACCCGGCGCGGCGTCTTCGCGTCCGTTGCGAGCGCGACGGCGAGCGTTTCGAAGTCGGCCGTCGTGCGCGCGAGTCCGGGCAGGCAGACCACCGGCAGCCGCGACCACAGGCGCGAGCCATAGTCCCGCACGTGCAGGCGCAAGCCGTCCGGCGCGCGGACGAACAGGCTGCGGGCCAGGCCGCGCGCGTCGCTCGGGGGATGCGCAGGGGCGGTCATGCGTGAGGCCGCCGCCGGCCGACGCCGCGCACCCTGGGCGCCGTCCGCCGCCGCGCGAAGGCGCCGGCGCGCGCTCGGCCGGGCCGGGCGCGCGGGGACCCGCGTCGAAGCGGGCGCCGGTGCCGGCGCGGTCCGGGAAAAGGGGCCGCGGCGCGCGGCGGGAGCGCGGTCCGCGTGGGCGCAACGGAATGGCTGCTCGCGCGGACCATCGCTTCTTGCCGCCTGTCCGTTACTGCGTTCGGTTGCCGCGCAGATCGGCCTCGATCGTCAGCCCCGTATTCTGGCCGAATCGCGCGCGGTAGATCTGCAGGTTCTCCATCACGCGCTGCACGTAGTTCCGCGTCTCGGAGAAGGGGATGCGCTCCACCCAGTCCACCGGGTCCACATCGGGATTGCGCGGATCGCCGAAGCGCTCGATCCACTGGCGCACGCGGCCGCGCCCGGCGTTGTAGGCCGCGAAGGCGAGCGCATAATTGCCGTCGTAGTCGGCCACGAGGTCGGCGATCTCCGCGGCTCCCATCTGCGTATTGTACACGGGGTCGTGCCGCAGCCTCTTCTCGTCGTAGGGCACGCCGAACTTGCGCGCGATGTAGCGCCCCGCCGACGGCGTCACCTGCATCAGGCCCATCGCCTTGGCGATCGAGACGACGTCCTGATTGAACGCGCTCTCCTGGCGGGCGATCGAATAGACCAGGCTTTGGTCGACCGCCGGGCCGATGGCCGCGAATTTCGGAATGCCGACATTCGGGAAGGCGTAGTGATCGAACGCCAGGCCGCGTTCGAGGGCGCCCTTGCCGATCAGCAGCATCGCGCGCGCGTCGCGGTGGCGGGCCGCCGTCTCGGCCATCACCACCAGCGCCGCCGGATCGCCGACGCGATCGGCGATGTCGGCGACGAAGGGGATCACGAGCTCGGTCTGGCCGGCGGCGTAAAGCAGCTCCAGCGCGCGGACGAGTTCGGTCTGGCGCATCGACAGCCGCTGCGACTCGGTCAGCGCCGGCGGGCGGCGCAGGCCGACCTCGCGGTGGCCGAGCCGCGCGCACGCAAGCTGCCCGTAATAGGTCGTCGCGTGCAGGGACGCCGCCTCGTAATGGCGGCGCGCCTCGTCGAGCCGGCCGGCGGCCTCGGCGGCGCGGCCGAGCCAGTAGCCGGCGCGGGCGAGGGCGTGATGATTGTGCGTGCCGCGCGCCATCTCGGCGAAGTGGCGCAGGGCGGTGTTCGGGTCGTTCAGGAAGCGCAGGGCGACCCATCCGGCCGTGAAGAGCTGGTCGACGCGGTAGGTGCCCTTCGCGGGGCGCACGGCGTCGCGCGCGACGCGATAGGCGGCCTGCGGATTGCCGGCGTCGAGAAGCTCGCGCACGAGGATGCGGCGTTCGATCCACCATTCGTCGCTGTCCTGCGCGCTGTCGGGATCGCGCGGCATCGACAGCATCACTTGCGCGGCCTCGCCCACGCGGTCGTTGCGTCGCAGCCAGCGGGCGCGGCTAAACAGGTAGGCGGGCTCCCGCCGCGCCTCCGGCGGAACCGCTTCCAGCAGGGCGCCGGCATTCTTCGCGTTCTTCTCCACGGCTTCGCTCGCGCGCACGATCGCGGGATAGGCGCCGCCGAGGCGCTTGGCCGCGCGGGCGGCGGCGCCGAAGTCGTCCGCATAGATCCGCCGGTTCATCCGCGCCTCGTGGTCGGCGCGGCTCAGAAGGTCGCCGAACAGCTCGAGCACCGTCGCCTCGAGATCTTCCGACAGGGCGTCCTCCCGCCAGGCCGCGCGCACCTGGCGCTGCGCTTCCGCGCGCTCGCCGGCGGCGAGCAGCGCGCGCGCGAAGGCCAGCCTCCCCTTGGCGCTCAGCGGTTCGTATTTCGCGAAGAAGGCGAGCACGGTCCCCGCATCCGCCCGCTCGTGCCAGAGCTGGCCCTCGGCGCGCCGGCGCAGCAGGCCGAGGCTCGGCCAAGTGGGGTTGGCTTCGATGAAGGCGGCGTAGCGCCGGAACGGAAGCCAGTCGTCCGCCGTGCGCAGGATCGTCCACTCGGCGAGCTTCTGCCCGACGAGGTCGCGGATCTGCGCCTTGCGCTCGCTCGCCGCGTCGATCTTGCCGCGCCGGGCGAGCGCGAGCGCCTCCTTCAGCGTGTCGATGTCGCTCTCGGACGGCGGGGCGGCGGGCGCATAGGCGAGGGGGCCGGTCGGCCGTTCGGTCTCTTCGTTCGGGGTCGCGGCGGCGGCCGGGGCGATGAGCATCGGCACGGCCGAGGCCATGCGGCCGTGCGGGCGCGGCTCCGCCGCGGCCCGGTCCGCGCGCGGCCGGGCGCGCGGCATGGGCGCGCGCTCCGCCATCTTCAGCCGCGGGGCGGCCTGCGCGACCTTCGACGAGGCGACTTGCTTCGAGTCCGCCTGCCGCTTGGCCTTGGGCGTCGGCTTGGCGTGGCTCGCCCCATGGTGCGGGCGGGCGGTCGGTTTGCCGGGCTTGGCGGCAAAAAGCGGCGCGCCTGTCGCCAACAGCGCCGCGCCGGCCAGAAGTGAAACAGCAGTGAGGCGTACGCGACGACTCGATGTCATGGCGGTCTTTCGTCGGCCAGAGCTCGCGCAAACGTGCGGGCGCGGGTTTCCTACCGTTGTCCGCCGATGTCGTTGATGAAAAGCTAACCCCGCGTGCTCCTGCCGTTCTTTGCCTGCCGACCGCGGCGAAAGCTTGGCGCTCGCGCGACCACGACGTGGCGGCGCCGGCCGACCGCCGGCGCCCTCTCGCCGATGCGAGGTCACAACAATAATCGGCCGATCGGGCGGGCGGCCCTTTCACCGGCCCGGTCGAGTCGATAAAAATAAGGCAAAGGCCGCGTTCGGGGCGGCCGCAGGCCCAAGGATCGCGCCATGACCGCCAGAACCCAATTCCGCGGCTCCTTCACCGCGTTGGTCACGCCCTTCAAGAACGGCTCCATCGACGAGCGGGCCTTCCGCGACCTCGTCAACTGGCAGATCGCCGAAGGGACCAATGGGCTCGTGCCGGTGGGCACCACCGGCGAAAGCCCGACCCTCTCGCACGAGGAACACAAGCGCGTGGTCGAATGGACGATCGAGGAGGCGCGGGGCCGCGTGCCCGTGATCGCCGGGGCCGGGTCGAACTCGACCAGGGAGGCCATCGAGCTCGCCCAGCACGCCGAAAAGGCGGGAGCCGACGCGGTGCTGGTGGTAACGCCCTACTACAACAAGCCCACGCAGGAGGGGCTGTACCAGCACTTCAAGGCCATCAACGACGCGATCGACATCCCGATCATCATCTACAACATCCCCTCGCGCTCGGTGATCGACATGTCGGTCGACACCATGAAGCGGCTGTTCGAACTGAAGAACATCGCCGGCGTCAAGGATGCGACCGCGAACTTGGTGCGCGTGTCGCAGCAGCGGGCCGCCCTGGGCGAGGACTTCAACCAGCTCTCCGGGGAGGATGCGACCGCGCTCGGCTTCATGGCGCATGGCGGGCACGGCTGCATCTCGGTGACCTCGAACGTCGCGCCGCGGCTGTGCGCCGAGTTCCAGAGCGCGTGCCTGCGCGGGGACTTCCGCACGGCGCTCAAGCTGCAGGACCAGCTCATGCCGCTGCACATCGCGCTGTTCCTGGAGACCAATCCCGCGCCGGTGAAGTATGCGCTCTCGGTGCTCGGGCGCTGCGAGGAGACGGTGCGGCTGCCCCTGGTGCCGGTTTCGGAGAAGACCAAGGCCGCCGTGCGCGAGGCTATGGTGCACGCCCGGCTGATCAACTAGCGAGACATGGCCGCAAAAACCGAGCGCAGCATCAAGGTCGTCGCCGACAACCGCAAGGCCCGCTTCAACTACGAGATCGGTGAGACGTTCGAGGCCGGGCTCGTCCTCACCGGCACCGAGGTCAAGTCGCTGCGGGAGGGGAAGGCGACGATCGCCGAGTCCTTCGCGGCGGGCCGCGACGGGGAGCTGTGGCTCTACAATGCCAACATCCCCGAATATCTGCAGGCGAACCGCTTCAACCATTCGCCGAAGCGGCCGCGCAAGCTGCTCCTGCATGCGCGCGAGATCGCCAAGCTCATCTCCGCCGTCGACCGCGAAGGCATGACCATCGTGCCGCTCAAGCTCTATTTCAACGAGAAGGGCCGCGCCAAGATCGAGATCGCGCTCGCGCGCGGCAAGAAGCTGCACGACAAGCGCGAGACCGAGCGGAAACGGAGCTGGGAGCGCGAGCGCGGCCGCCTGCTGCGCGAGCGAGGCTAACGTGACCCTTCCCGTGAAGCTGGATCACTGCGTGGTCTGCGTCTCCGACTGGGAGCGCTCGAACGCGTTCTACCGCGACGTGCTGGGCGCGACCGTGGTTCCGCGCCCGGCCGGCGGCTACGCCTATCGCTTCGGCGACGCCCAGCTCAATCTGCACGGCCCGGGCGTCAACCCGACCGAGGTCGCGCGGCTGCCGGTGCGACCGGGCAACAGCGATCTCTGCTTCGAATGGCAGGGGCCGATCGCGGAGGCCGTCGCGCACCTTGAGCGCTGCGGCGTTGCCATTGAGGCGGGGCCGACGCGGCGCTTCGGCGCCCGCGGGGAGGGAACGAGCGTTTATTTCCGCGACCCCGACGGCTCGCTTTTGGAATTCATCTCCTACGCCGCCGCCTGAGGCCGCGGGGGCGCGCTGGCCGGCGAGCGGCGCGCGCGGTAATGAGACCACTGAACCGCCGAAGACCGCCACCATGGCCGAGCCGATCGCCCGCGATTTTCTGACATTGCCCGAGGGCTTGCCGATCCCCGAGGATGACGGGGCCGCGCGCCATCTCGCCGGCCGGCGTCTGCCCGATCTCGCGCTCCCCGCGACCGACGGCGCCAAGGTCAATCTCGCAGAGCTTGCGGGGCGCACGGTGATCTATGTCTATCCGCGGACCGGCCGGCCGGGAGAGCCCTTACCCGAGGGCTGGGACGCAATCCCGGGCGCGCGCGGCTGCACGCCGCAGTCGTGCGGCTTCCGCGATCATTTCGAGGCGCTGAAGGCGCTCGGAGTCGCGCGCGTCTACGGGCTCTCGACCCAGGATACGGCCTACCAGCGGGAAGCGGCCGAGCGGCTGCATCTGCCGTTTGCGATCCTGTCGGACGCCGACCTGCGGCTCACCCGGGCGCTCGATCTGCCGACCTTCACGGTCGCCGGCATGACGCTGCTCAAGCGCATGGCTTGGGTCGTCGACGCCGCGGTCATCACAAAGGTGTTCTATCCGGTCTTCCCGCCCGACCGGAATGCGGCGGAGGTCGTCGCCTGGCTGTGGGGGCAGCGCGGCGCGGAGGCGTGACCCTTCGGCGAGAACGCCTCGCCGGCTTTCCCCGATCGGCTCGCGGTCCTTACGGGCTCGCGTCGAGATGCGCCCGCACGGCCGCGAAGACCGCACGGAACATCTCCGGTGTCAGCACGCCCGTATTCGTGTTGAGCCGGGAGCAGTGATAGCTGTCGAACAGCTTGAGGCCGTTGAGGTCGTGGGCGGCCGCATGCGCGAAGGGGGCCGCCTTCCTGCGCCCGTTCAGCGCCGCCACCACGCTGTCGTGGGCGATGCGTCCGAGCGCCACGATGGCGCGCAGGCGCGGCATCCCGGCGACGGTGCGCGCGAGGAACTGGCGGCAGGTCGCGATCTCCTGAGGAGTCGGCCTGTTGCCGGGCGGCACGCAGCGCACCGCATTGGTGATCCGGCAATCGACGAGCACGAGGCCGTCGTCGGGCCGCGCGGCATAGCGGCCCCGGGCGAGGCCGAACTGCAAGAGCGTCGGGTAGAGAAGCTCGCCCGCATAGTCGCCGGTGAAGGGCCGGCCGGTCCGGTTCGCGCCCTGGGCGCCCGGCGCGAGGCCGACGATCAAAAGCCGGGCATCCGCCGGGCCGAAGGAGGGCACCGGCGCGTTGAACCATAAGGGCTCGCGCTTGCGCCAGGCCGCGCGGAATTGAACCAGGCGCGGGCACAGCGGGCAGTCGCGGCCCGGCTCGCAGACTTCCGGCGAAGGGGGCATCGGGGTCAGTCTTCGCCGAATTCCTCCTCGTGAGGAGTCATGGCCCGCTGCGCGGTGCTGCGCTGCAGGAACTGGGGCGTATGCCGGGGTTCCCGGGGCTCGCGCGGGGCGCGTTCGGACGGGTCGCGACCGATCTTCGGTTGCAGTTCCACGATGTCCAGGAAGACGTCCGCCTGCCGCCGCAGCTCGTCGGCCACCATCGGCGGCTGGGTGGCGATCGTCGACACCACCGTCACCCGCACGCCGCGGCGCTGCATGGCCTCGACCAGCGAACGGAAGTCCCCGTCGCCGGAGAACAGCACCATCTGGTCGATGTGCTCGGCGATCTCCATGGCATCGACGGCGAGCTCGATGTCCATGTTGCCCTTCACCTTGCGGCGGCCGGACTGGTCGACGAACTCCTTGGTTGCCTTGGTGACGACCGTATAGCCGTTGTAGTCGAGCCAGTCGATCAGCGGGCGGATCGAGGAATATTCCTGGTCTTCGACGACGGCGGTGTAGTAGAAGGCCCGCAACAGATAGCCCCGGGATTGGAATTCGCGAAGAAGACGTTTGTAATCAATATCGAATCCAAGGGATTTTGCGGTCGCGTAAAGGTTTGCACCATCAATGAAAAGCGCGATCTTTTCCATCTGTGAAGCCATCTCGTTCTCTCGTAATGGAAACTTCGGCGTCGCAGGCGCAGCGGGCGCCCCGGCCGAATCCGTCGTCGCCAATCGCCACGTCGGCAAAACCGTGCATGGGATTGCTCGCGTCCACGCGGAAAGACCACCCCGGCACTAAAACTGCCAAGCCACGTTTTGTTCCCGTGAGTGCCTGCCTAACAGGGGGCCCGGCAGCCGCCAAGCGAAAATGCCTTGCACTCTCGTTCTACGGGATATACCTGAACAGCGTCTCCAGAAATTCCTGCGAAGGAGCGAGCCGGTATGGCGCGTGTCACCGTTGAGGACTGCATCGACAAGGTCGAAAACCGGTTCGAGCTGGTTCTGCTGGCCAGCCACCGCGCCCGGATGATCTCGTCCGGGGCCCCGATCACGGTCGACCGCGACAACGACAAGAACCCCGTCGTGGCGCTGCGGGAAATCGCCGAGCGGACCGTGTCGCCCGAGGATCTGAAAGAGGACCTGATCCATTCCCTCCAGAAGTACGTCGAAGTCGACGAGCCGGAGCCGGAGAGCGTGCCTCTCATCGGGGCCGGGGGCGGCAGCGTCGATGCCGACGATACGGAAGTCGCGGTCGAGCGTATGACCGAGGAGGAGCTGCTGCGGGGCCTGGAAGGCCTGACCCCGCCCGAGGAGCAGCCCGAAGAGGAGGAGTGACCGGGGGGGCGCGGTCGCCTCTGGCGGCCTGGCTCGACCGGGCCGCGCGTCACCCACGCGTGCGGGCGCCGTTTCGCTTTGCCGAAGCGGGGCCGGACGGTGGTAATCTCCGCGATCCAGCGCCGCCCCGCCGACCCGCGGCCTGCGTGGAGGAGGGCCCATGGCTCTGATGCGTTCGGAAGCGCTGCCGCAAGCGACGCCGGCCGCGAGTTCCGGCGCGCCGCCGGCTGCGCCCGCGGGCTCTCCGCCCGCCCCCGCCGAGCGCCGGGACAGGCCGGCTAAGCCGCAGATCATGCGGCAGTACGAGCTGGTCGAGCGCGTCCGCCGCTACAATCCCGATACGAACGAGGCGCTGCTCAACCGCGCTTATGTCTACGCCATGAAGGCGCACGGCGCGCAGACGCGCGCCTCCGGCGACCCCTATTTCTCGCATCCGCTCGAGGTCGCCGCCATTCTGACCGACCTCAAGCTCGACGACGCGACCATCGTCGCCGCCCTGCTGCACGATACCATCGAGGACACCGAGGCAACGCGCGCCGAGATCGATCAGCTCTTCGGGCAGGAGATCGGCGCGCTGGTGGAAGGGCTGACGAAGCTCAAAAAGCTCGACCTGGTCTCGAAGCAGGCCGCGCAGGCGGAAAACCTGCGCAAGCTCTTGCTCGCCATCGCCTCCGACGTGCGCGTGCTCCTCGTGAAGCTGGCCGACCGCCTGCACAACATGCGCACGCTCCAGTACATGGCGCCCGAGGCGCGCCAGCGCATCGCGCAGGAGACGATCGACATCTATGCGCCGCTCGCCGGCCGCATGGGCATGCAGGAAATGCGCGAGGAGCTGGAAGACCTCGCCTTCCGCGAGATCAATCCGGAGGCCTATGCGGTCACGATCCAGCGCCTGACGACTCTCGCCCAGCGCAACCGCGACCTCATCGCCGAAATCGAAAGCCAGCTGCGCAGCAAGCTCGCCGACCGCGGCATCGTCGCCGAGGTCAAGGGGCGGCAGAAGCGCCCTTACTCCATCTGGCGCAAGATGGAGCGCAAATCGGTAGGATTCGAGCAGCTCTCGGACATCTTCGGCTTCCGCGTGATCGTCGGCACCGTCGAGGAGTGCTACCGCGCGCTCGGCATCGTCCACACGACCTGGCCGGTCGTGCCGACCCGCTTCAAGGACTACATCTCGACCCCGAAGCAGAACGACTACCGCTCGCTGCACACGACCGTGATCGGGCCCGGCCGCCAGCGCGTCGAGCTGCAGATCCGCACCACCGAGATGCACCAGATCGCCGAGTACGGCATCGCCGCCCATGCGCTCTACAAGGACGGCCGCGGTTCGCCCTCGGAGCTGCTGTCGCGGGAGTCGAACGCCTATGCGTGGCTGCGCCGCACCATCGAGCTGCTGGCGGAAGGCTCGAACCCCGAGGAGTTTCTGGAGCACACGAAGCTCGAGCTCTTCCACGATCAGGTCTTCTGCTTCACGCCGAAGGGCAAGCTCATCGCCCTGCCGCGCAAGGCGACGCCAATCGACTTCGCCTATGCGGTGCACACCGACATCGGCAACACGGCCGTGGGCTGCAAGATCAACGGCAAGATCAGCCCGCTCGTCTCCGAGCTGCAGAACGGCGACGAGGTCGAGATCATCACCTCGAAGGCGCAATCGTCCCCGCCCGCCGCGTGGGAGTCGATCGTCGTCACCGGCAAGGCGCGGGCCGCCATCCGCCGCGCCACGCGCGCGGCCGTGCGCGCGCAATATGCCGGGCTCGGCCGGCGCATCGTCGAGCGGCTCTTCCAGCGCGTCAAGCGCGAGTACTCCGACGAGAAGCTGCAGGGCGCGCTGCCGCGGCTCGCACGCGCCTCGATCGAGGACGTCATGGCGGCGGTGGGGCGGGGCGAGATGACCGCCTCCGACGTCGTCCGCGCCATGTATCCGGACTACAAGGAGGAGCGCACGGTGCGCCGCACGCCGCTCGCGCGCAAGAGCGAAAGCGGCTGGTTCGGCCTCAAGCGCGCGCGCGCCCTCAAGTTCAAGGTGCCGACCTATCGCGACGACGGGCCGGCGATCCCGATCCGCGGCATCAACAGCGATCTGCCGGTGCGCTTCGCCCCCAACGGTGGCGCGGTGCCGGGCGACCGCATCGTCGGCATCCTCACCCCCGGGGAAGGCATCACCATCTATCCGATCCAGTCGCCCGATCTGCAGCAGTTCGAGGACGACCCGGACCGCTGGCTCGACGTGCAGTGGGACGTGGACGACGACCGCCCGCAGCGCTTCCCCGCGCGCATCCTGGTGCAGTCGCTGAACGAGCCGGGCACGCTCGCCCAGATCGCGCAGGTCATCGCCGAGCACGACGGCAACATCGACAACGTCCGGATGACCCGCCGCTCGCCCGATTTCACCGAGATGCAGATCGACCTCGAAGTCTACGACCTCAAGCACCTCACCTCGATCCTCGCCCAGCTCCGGGCGAAGCCCGTCGTGGCGAGCGCCGAGCGCGTGAACGGATAGGGCCTTGGGGCCACGCGCCGAAACCTCGGCCCGTTCGCCTTTCATTGACCACAGCGGCCGCGGGCAAGGCCGCGCCCCCTTGAAGATTCGAGATCAGGGCGCGATGAAGCGTCTCTCCATGCGCAAGTCGACACGATGAAACCGGTTCCCCCCCTCCGCCTCGGGGTCAACGTCGATCACGTCGCCACGCTGCGCAATGCGCGCGGCGGCGCACTCCCCGACCCCCTGCGCGCGGCGAAGCTCGCCATCGCGGCGGGCGCCGACGGCATCACCGCGCATCTGCGCGAGGATCGCCGCCACATCCGCGACGAGGACATGGCGCGGCTGAAGGCGGAAATCTCCAAGCCCCTCAACTTCGAGATGGCGGCGACGGAGGAGATGGTCGCGATCGCGCTCAAGACGGGCCCGCATGCGGTGTGCCTCGTCCCCGAACGGCGCGAGGAGCGCACCACCGAGGGCGGCCTGGACGTCGCCGGCCAGCAGGACGCGCTCGCGCCCGTCGTGGCGCGCCTCGCCGAGGCGGGCATCCGCGTGTCGCTGTTCATCGCGGCCGAGCCCCGACAGATCGAGGCGGCGGCGCGCATCGGCGCCCCCGTGATCGAGATCCATACGGGCGCCTGGTGCGACGCCGTGGCCGCGGGGCGCACCGGCGAGGCCGAAGCCGAGTGGGAGCGCATCCGCTTGGGCGCGGCGCTCGCCCGCGCGGCCGGGCTCGAAGTGCATGCCGGCCACGGCCTCGACTATGCTACGGCCGAGCGAATCGCCGCGCTGGGCGAGATCGTCGAGCTGAACATCGGGCATTTCCTGGTGGGCGAGGCGGTCTTCGTCGGGCTTGGACAGGCGGTGCGGACCATGCGGGCCGCCATGGATCGCGGGCGCGCCAGGGCGGCTGCGGCGCCATGATCATCGGCATCGGTTCCGACCTCATCGACATTCGCCGCATCGAGCGCGTGCTGGAGCGCCACGGCGAGCGCTTCGTCGCGCGCGTGTTCACCGAGGCCGAGCAGGCGCGCGCCGAGCGCCGTCGCGACCGGGCCGCCACCTATGCGAAACGCTTCGCCGCCAAGGAAGCCTGCGCCAAGGCGCTCGGCACCGGTCTGCGCGCCGGCGTCTTCTGGCGCGACATGGGCGTCGTCAACCAGCGCTCCGGGCGGCCGACCATGCAGCTCACCGGCGGGGCGCTCAAGCGGCTGCAGGCGATCACGCCCCCAGGCTACGAGCCGCATATCGACCTCACGATCACGGACGAATGGCCGCTCGCGCAGGCCTTTGTGGTCATCTCCGCACGGCCCGCGCCGAAATCCGAGCCCTCCTGAGCGCGCCGCAAGGGGGCCGCCCCCGCGCGGTCCGCGGGTTCAAGACAGGGGCGAGGGCGGGAAGGGGGCGATGGCGCCCGGCCGGCCCGCCTAGGGCGCCGCGGCGGTCGCGGGAGACCCCATTTCGTCCGGCCGGCGCGCCCCGGGCGCAGGCCCGCGCCTCGGCGCGCCGCCGCGCATGGCAGCCCCCGCGAGACCGCAGCGGACAACGGCCGTTTCGGCACGGCCGACGGCATGATTCCGCCACAGGAATGGTGCTGCCATTGATTGCGCGGCCCCGTGCCGCCCGCTACAACCACGACCCTGATCATCTCCGGGCCGGTTCTGCACCGGATGCCGCCGAAGGCCCCGCAGGCCCGTGCGCGTCCCAACACATCGAGAGGCCGATGCGAGTGAGCACCGAACAGAAGCGCAAGGAGGGCGGCTTTGCCGAAACCGTCCGCGTCATCGTTCATGCCCTCATCATAGCCGCCGTCATCCGGACGTTTCTGTTCCAGCCCTTCAACATCCCCTCGGGGTCGATGAAGGCGACGCTCCTCGTCGGGGACTACCTGTTCGTCTCCAAATACACCTACGGGTACAGCCACTATTCGCTGCCCTACTCGCCGCCGCTGTTTTCCGGCCGCGTTTTCGCCTCGGAGCCCAAGCGGGGGGACGTCGTCGTCTTCCGCCTCCCGAAGGACGACTCGGTCGACTACATCAAACGGGTGATCGGCCTGCCGGGCGACCGCATCCAGATGATCCATGGCGTGCTGCACATCAACGGCGAGCCGGTGAAGCGCGAGGCGGTCGACGACTTCGTCGAGACGGACGAGACGGGGCACGTCCAACGCGTCCGGCGCTTCCGGGAGACGCTGCCGAACGGGGTAAGCTACACCACGCTCGATCTCGTCGACAACGGATTCTACGACAATACGGACGTCTACGTCGTCCCACCCGGCCATTTCTTCATGATGGGCGACAACCGCGACAATTCCACGGACAGCCGCGTGCTTTCGGCCGTCGGCTATGTGCCGTTCGAGAACATCATCGGCCGGGCGGAGATCATCTTCTTTTCGGTCGCCGAGGGTGAGCACGCCTGGCAGATCTGGCGCTGGCCCTGGACCGTGCGGTGGAACCGTCTGTTCACGATCGTGAGATGAAGCGCAAGGCGAACGCTGCGTCGGCCGTGGAGGAACGGATCGGCTACCGCTTCGCGGACGCGACGCTGCTGGAGCGCGCTCTGACCCACAGTTCGGCGCTGAGTGCGGGATCCGGGCGCTCGGAGAGCTATCAGCGGCTGGAGTTTCTGGGGGACCGCGTGCTCGGGCTCGCGGTCGCGGACATGCTGCTGCGCGCCTTCCCGCAGGCGACCGAAGGGGAGCTTTCCCGCCGGCTCGCCGACCTCGTGCGGGCGGAAAGCTGCGCCGCGGTCGCGCGCGCGATGCAGCTCGATTCCGCCATCCAATTCGGCACGACCAAGGGGGCGCGCGCCCGGCTGACCCAGACGATCCTGGCCGATGCCTGCGAGGCCGTCATCGGCGCGGTGTTTCTCGACGGGGGCTATGCGGCGGCTGCGGCCCTCGTCGAGCGATTCTGGCGGGAGCGCATGCTGGCGCCGCCGCGGCCGCTGCGCGATTCCAAGACCGTGCTGCAGGAGTGGGCGCAGGGGCGGGGGCTTCCCACCCCGCTCTATCGCGAGGTCGCCCGCAGCGGGCCGCACCACGATCCGCGCTTCCGCGTCACCGTGGAGCTGCCGGATCTTCCGCCGGCGGAGGGCACCGGACGCTCGAAGCGCGCCGCCGAGCAGGCCGCGGCCGCCGCCATGCTGCAGCGCGAGGGGGTGGTGCAGGACGATGGCTATGGGTGAGACGTCGGGCGGCCCTGGCGAGGGCAGGCGCTGCGCCTTCATCGCGCTCATCGGTGCGCCGAACGCCGGCAAGTCGACGCTCACGAACGCGCTCGTCGGCGCCAAGGTCACGATCGTCACGCCCAAGGTGCAGACCACGCGCACGCTGATCCGCGGCATCACGATCGTCGGAAAGGCGCAGCTCGTCTTCGTCGACACGCCGGGAATCTTCCGCCCGCGGCGGCGCCTCGACCGCGCCATGGTGACGACGGCCTGGGGCGGCGCCTACGACGCCGATCTCGTCGGCTTTCTGCTCGACGCCAAGCGCGAGCTCGACCCCGACAGCGAGGCGATCCTGGAGCGGCTCAAGGACGTGCGCCAGCCGCGCGTGCTCATCCTCAACAAGGTCGACATCGTCGAAAAGCCGCGCCTGCTCGCGCTGTCGGCCGCGCTCAACGGGCGCGTGCCCTTCGCCGCGACCTTCATGGTCTCGGCGCTCACCGGCAGCGGGGTCGACGACCTCAAACGCTGGTTCGCCGACCATGCGCCGGAAGGGCCGTGGCTCTATCCGGAGGATCAGCTCTCCGATGCGCCGCAGCGCCATCTCGCCGCGGAAATCACGCGCGAGAAGCTCTATCTGCATCTGCACCAGGAGCTGCCGTACCAGTCGACGGTCGAGACCGACGAATGGCAGGAGCGGCCGGACGGCTCCGTGCGCATCGCGCAGACGATCTATGTCGAGCGCGAAAACCAGCGCAAGATCGTGCTCGGCAAGGGCGGGCGGACCATCAAGGCGATCGGCGCCGAGGCGCGCAAAGAACTGTCGCTGCTGCTCGAACGACCGGTCCACCTGTTTCTCTTCGTCAAGGTGCGCGAAGGCTGGGAAGACGATCCCGAGCGCTATCGCATGATGGGGCTCGAGTTCCCGCGCGATTGAGCCGGTGCCGGCTTAAAACCTCGGATGACGAGCCGCGGATGCGGCGCCGCGGTCGCGGCCAGCCGGCCCGGGGCTCGCCACGGCGAGGCGCGATCGACGCGCGAACCGAACCCGGGCTCGGCGAAAGGACGGCGCCAGGCGCCGCCAGGGACGGGCAGGCATGGAATGGACTGACGAAGGCATCGTGCTCGGCGTCCGCCGCCATGGCGAGGCGAATGCCATCGCCGAGGTGATGACCGTCGAACACGGCCGCCATCTCGGCCTGGTGCGGGGCGGGGCGGGCTCGCGGCTGCGGCCGATCCTGCAGCCCGGCAACGCGGTCAGGGTCACCTGGCGCGCGCGTCTCGACGAGCATCTCGGCCACTACACCGTCGAAGGGTTGCAGCTCAGCGCAGCCGCCTTCCTTTCCGTTCCGCATGCGCTCTACGGGCTTGCGCATCTGTGCGCGCTCATGCGGCTGCTGCCGGAGCGCGACCCGCATCCGGGGCTGCACGCGGCGCTGTCGCGCATCCTCGAAACGCTCGGCGAGCCCCGCGCCGCGGCGGTCGCCATCGCCCGCTTCGAACTGCGGATGCTCGCCGAGCTCGGCTTCGGGCTCGATCTCGAAACCTGCGCGGCGACCGGCACGCGCGAAGACCTCGTCTACGTTTCGCCGAAGTCCGGCCGGGCGGTCTCCCGCGCCGCCGGCGCGCCGTGGGAGGACAAGCTCTTGCGGCTGCCCGCCTTTCTCGTCCGCGAGAGCGAACGCGCCCCGAGCGGCGAGGAGCTCGCCCAGGCCTTCGCCCTCACGGGCCACTTTCTCTCGCGGAACGTGCTGGAGCCCCGCGGCACGAGCCTGCCGCCGGAGCGCGCGCAATTCCTCGCCGCCGTCGCACGCGCCGTGCCCGCTGCATGACGGCTGCACGAAGGCGACCGACCCGCCCGCCCGAAGGCGGCCGCGGGTCCATGTCATCCGGGCGGCAGCGACGATCCGTTATCGTCCGCTGGGCGAGCCGCCGCCGCGGCGGTCGGAGCCGTCGCCACCCCCGCCGCCGCCACGTCCGCCGCCGCCACGCGCGCCGCCCATGCGACCGCCTTCGACCCGGCCGCTGCCGACCGCCCGTGAGCCGGGGCTGCCCATCTGCGGTCCGGGCGCGAAGCGCGGTCCGGGCGCAACCCGTGTTCCGGGTGCGACGCGCGGCCCGGGTGCGACGCGCGTCCCCGGGGCGAAGCGCGGGCCGGGCGCCACGCGCGGGCCGACGCGCCGCTCGACCCACGGCCGGTCGTGCGCGCGACCGCGCCAGAACCGGTGCCCGCGATAGTAGCGGCCGAGCCAGATGTCGAAGCCCGGCGCGCCGTAACGCAGGCAGGGGCCCGGCACCCAAAAGACGACCCACCCGCCGATGACGGGGTCGAAATATTCACAATATCTCACCTTCTCGATAAATCCGAGACCGTCGACGGCCGGCCGCAGCCCGCTCGTCCCGCCGAGCGGCGTCGCCTGCGAACGGTCCGGCGCCAAGGCGCCGAGCGAAAACGCCGCGAGAGCGGCGACCCAGAGCTTGCGCATGAAGGTCCTCCCGAGAGCTCCGTTGGGTCCAAGGCCAGCGCGAATCGACCGGGGCCGACTGATCCGAACCGCTCCGGACCGTGCCATCCTACCGGCTCGGAACGCCGGGTGCATTGAGAAAACAAACGCGGCCCGCAGTGGCGCCCCGGCCCTTGTTCATGCGGATGGTCCGCAGTACCGCTCTCAGCCATGGGTAAAGAACTGATTCCGCCGGTTCCCGGCGACGTGCAGGAAATCCCGCTGCGCGAGGCGCTCGAGGAGCGCTATCTCGCCTATGCGCTGTCCACCATCATGCACCGGGCGCTGCCCGATGCGCGCGACGGCCTCAAGCCCGTGCACCGGCGGCTCATCTATGCGATGCGCCAGCTCCGCCTCGACCCGGGCGCGGCGTTCAAGAAGTCGGCGCGCGTCGTCGGCGACGTCATCGGCAAGTTCCATCCCCACGGCGACCAGGCCGTGTACGATGCGCTGGTGCGCCTCGCGCAGGACTTCGCGCAGCGCTATCCGCTGATCGACGGCCAGGGCAACTTCGGCAACATCGACGGCGATAACCCGGCGGCGATGCGCTACACCGAGGCGCGCCTCACCGAGGTCGCCCGCCTGCTGCTCGACGGAATCGACGAGGACGCCGTCGACTTCCGTCCGACCTACGACGGCACCGAGGAAGAGCCGACGGTGCTGCCCGGCGCCTTCCCCAACCTGCTCGCGAACGGCGCGCAGGGCATCGCCGTCGGCATGGCGACGTCGATCCCGCCGCACAACGTGGCGGAGCTGTGCGACGCGGCGCTGCATCTCATCGAACACCGCAAGGCCGGCACCCGCGATCTCATGAAGTTCGTGCGCGGGCCGGATTTTCCGACCGGCGGCGTCGTCGTCGATCCGCCGGCGGCGATCGCCGAAGCCTATGAGAGCGGCCGCGGCTCGTTCCGCGTGCGCGCGCGCTGGCACAAGGAGGACACGGGGCGCGGCACCTACGCGATCGTCGTCACCGAGATTCCGTGGCTGGTGCAGAAGTCGCGGCTGGTCGAAAAGATCGCCGAGCTCTTGACCGAGCGCAAGCTGCCGCTGCTCGCGGACGTGCGCGACGAGTCGACGGACGAAGTGCGCCTGGTGCTCGAGCCGCGCGCGCGCACCGTCGATCCCGTGCTGCTGATGGAATCGCTCTTCAAGCTCACCGAGCTCGAGAGCCGCATCCCGCTCAACATGAACGTGCTGGTGAAAGGGCGGGTGCCGAAGGTGCTCGGCCTCGCCGAGGCGCTGCGCGAGTGGCTCGATCATCGCCGCAACGTGCTGCTGCGGCGCTCGCGCCACCGGCTCAAGACCATCGAGCACCGGCTCGAAGTCCTGGGCGGCTTTCTCGTCGCTTATCTCAACCTCGACGAGGTCATCAGGATCATCCGCGAGGAGGACGAGCCGAAGCCGGCGTTGATGAGGCGCTTCGATCTCACGGAGGTGCAGGCGGACGCCATCCTGAACATGCGCCTGCGCAATCTGCGCCGGCTCGAGGAGATGGAGATCCGCAAAGAAAACAGCGACCTCACCAAAGAGAAGGAGACGATCGAGAAGCTGCTTGCATCCGAAAAGATGCAGTGGAAGACGGTGGCGTGGGAGATCAAGCAGGTCCGCAAGACGTTCGGGCCGGACACGCCGCTCGGCAAGCGGCGCACGAGCTTCGGCGAGGCGCCGGAGCACGACGAGGCCGCGATCGAGGCGGCGATGGTGGAGCGCGAGCCCATCACCGTCGTGGTGTCGGAAAAGGGGTGGATCCGCTCGCTCAAGGGCCATGTCGCGGACCTTTCCGGCCTCCAGTTCAAGAGCGACGACCGGCTGAACCTCGCCTTCTTCGCCGAGACGACGTCGAAGCTCATCGTCTTCGCCACCAACGGCCGCTTCTACACGATCGAAGCGTCCAAGCTGCCGGGCGGGCGCGGCCACGGCGAGCCGGTGCGGCTATTCATCGACCTTGAACAGGAGGCGGACCTCGTCACCGTGTTCCCCTTCCAGGGGGGACGCAAGCTTCTCGTCGCGAGCGTTTCCGGCCGCGGCTTCGTGGTGCCGGAGGACGAATGCCTCGCCAATACGCGCAAGGGCAAGCAGGTGCTCAACGTCGAGGCGCCCGACGAGGCCCGGGTCGTGGTTCCGGTCGAAGGCGAATGGGTGGCGACGGTCGGCGAAAACCGCAAGGTGCTGATCTTCCCGCTCGAGCAGGTGCCGGAGATGACGCGCGGGCGCGGCGTGCGGCTGCAACGCTACAAGGACGGCGGGCTCTCCGACGTCACGACCTTCAAGGCCGCCGAGGGCCTCACCTGGGCGGACAGCAGCGGGCGCGTCTTCACGCTGTCGATGAAGGATCTCGCTGACTGGCGCGGCAATCGGGCCGACGCCGGCCGCCTCGCGCCGAAGGGTTTCCCGCGCTCCAACACGTTCGGCCGGGCGCGGCCGTAGCGGTCCGCTCGGCGCGCCGTTACCTCTCCCGCACGGCGGGGAGAGGTGAAACACGGCGGGGAGAAGGGAAAAGGGCGGAACAAAGCCGTCGTCCTGAGCCGAAAAACTCCCGTTGTCCTGAGGTGCGAGCGAAGCGAGCCTCGAAGGACGACGGATCGAAGCTCTGTGAAGGCACGGAACCAAACGTTGCAGGCGCGGAAACGGAGACGGGGACGGGGCGAGGTCGGCGCGCGGCGTTCACTCGTCGACGCGGGTCCACTTGTCGGGCATCAGCCGCTCCTGCGGCAGGAAGCGGCGCTTGTAGTCCATCTTGCGCGAACCCTCGACCCAGTAGCCGAGATAGACGTAGGGCAGGCCCATCGCGCGGGCGCGGGCGATGTGGTCGAGCACCATGAAGGTGCCGAGCGAGCGCGCGGCCTCGGCGGGGTCGAAGAAGGAATAGACCATCGAGAGTCCGTCGGAGAGCACGTCCGTCAGCGCCACGGCCAGCAAGGGCCCGGTGCCGCGCCCGTTGAAGCCGCTGTCGGGACCGCGCCGCCGATATTCGACGACCCGGGTCCGCACATGGCTGTCCTCGACCATCATCGCGTAGTCGAGCACGGTCATGTCGGCCATGCCGCCGTCGCGATGGCGGGAATCGAGATAGGCGCGGAAGATGGCGTACTGCTCCGAGGTCGGAACCGCGGGACGCATCTCGCCGATGAGGTCGGCGTTGCGCTTCTGCACCCGCCGCAGATTGCGCGAGGGCCGGAATTCGTCGACGAGCACCCGCACCGAAACGCAACGGCGGCAGCCCTCGCAGGCCGGCCGATAGGCGATGGACTGGCTGCGGCGAAAGCCGCCGTGCGTGAGCAGGTCGTTGAGTTCGGCCGCGCGCTCGCCCACGAGATGCGTGAAGACCTTGCGCTCCTCCTTGCCCGGCAGATACGGGCAGGGCGAGGGGGCGGTCAGGTAGAACTGCGGAGTTTCGCGGGAGTGGTGCGTCACGGTTGTGCGAGCCGATGACCGAGCCTGGCCGAGGGATCCACGGGATTCCGGGACTCCGTTCCGAGTGTCGCGCGGGCGGGCGGGATTCGTCAAAGGCTCCCCGTTCCGATCAGGCGGTCTTGTTGCGTC
Source organism: Variibacter sp. (assembly GCA_019689555.1). Lineage (GTDB taxonomy): Bacteria > Pseudomonadota > Alphaproteobacteria > Rhizobiales > Xanthobacteraceae > JADGHE01. The sequence continues at coordinate 20,553 of JADGHE010000038.1, forward strand.
GCAGCGCGCGCGCCCGCGCGTCGTTGTTGATGACGATGGTGCCGAGCAGCATGTCATGCAACAGCCGCTGGCGGCTGTTCAGGAGCCCGACGAGAAGGATCAGGGGGGTCAGCGCCGAGACCGTGATCCAGAAGACGATGGCATGCACCGCGCCGAGGAGGAAATAGGCCGGGGCGCCGTACCAGGTGCGCATTTCGAGATCGACGGCCCGCATGCCGATGGTCGCGGATGCCGGACTGCCCAGGGTCAGCCCGTTGTAGACGATGGCCCAGATCGCGGCCGCAGGCGGCAAAAGCCAAAAGAGCAGCCAGCCGAGGCCCAGCGTGGCGATCCCGACCGCGAAAATGAAGATCGCCAGAAAAACGATGGGGACCGCCACGATCAGCACGTCGATGAAGAAGGCCACCACCCGCCGCGGCAAGACGCCCTCGAAATATTCGGGATTGGCGACCGGGTCGTAGGCGTGCGGCTTCATCTCGAAGGAGAAGCCGATCTGCTTCGGTCCGGAGTCGGACATGGCTCAACTCCCGCTGTCGAAGGCTTTTCAAGATGGACACGGACGGGCCCCAGCGCAAGGCGCGGCGCGCCTGCCGCGGCGGGGGCGGGCGCCTTCGCGGGGGGTGTGACCGCGGCGGCGGCCTGGCGTATGGTGGCGGGCGACCGCCACACTCCCACGTCCTGTCCGGTGCCCCATTGAGCGTCACGTCCGCCGACATCGAAGCCGCCCGGCGCACCATCGCCGGTGCGGTCCTGCGCACCCCCATGCTGCCGGCGCGCAGGCTGTCCGACCTCACCGGCGCGGAGGTTTTCGTCAAGCACGAGAACCTCCAGGTGACGAACTCGTTCAAGGAGCGCGGCGCGCTCAACAAGCTCGCCGTGCTTTCGCCCGCGGAGCGGCGGGCCGGCGTCATCGCCATGTCCGCCGGCAACCATGCGCAGGCGGTCGCCTACCACGCGCGGCGGCTCGCGATCCCGGCGACGATCGTGATGCCCGTCACCACCCCGCACGTGAAGGTCGCCGCCACCGAGGCGCACGGAGCCAAGGTGGTGCTGCATGGCGAAACGCTCGACGAGGCCCAGGCGCGCGCCCAGGCGCTCGCCGAGGAGCGCGGGCTCACCTGGGTTCACCCTTATGACGACGCGCTGGTGATCGCCGGCCAGGGCACCGTCGCGGCGGAGATGCTCGAGGACTGCCCCGACCTCGATACGCTCGTCGTCCCGATCGGCGGCGGCGGGCTCGCGGCCGGCATGGCGGTCGCCGCGCATGCGATGCGGCCCGGCATCGAGGTCGTCGTCGCCGAGGCCGCGCTCTATCCCTCGTTCTGGAACGCGCTGCGCGGCGATGATCGGCCGATGGGCGGGCCGACGCTCGCGGAAGGCATCGCGGTCAAACGCGTCGGCAAGCTGACGCTGCCGCTCGTGCGCGCCTATGTGGCGGACATCGTGCTCGTCGACGAGGCGCAGCTCGAACGCGCCGTCAACGCCTATCTGACCCTGCAGAAGGTCATCGCCGAGGGTGCGGGCGCGGCTGGGCTCGCCGCGCTGCTCGCGCGGCCGGAGCGGTTCCGCGGCCGCAAGGTCGGCCTCGTTCTCTGCGGCGGCAACATCGACCCGCGCATCCTCGCGTCCGTCATGGTGCGGGAGCTCGAGCGCGAGCGCCGCATCGTCTCGTTCCGTCTCACGCTCGACGACCGTCCGGGGGCGCTCGGCCGCATCGCCACGCGCCTGGGCGCGCTCGGCGCCAACATCCTCGCGGTCGACCACAGGCGCCTGTTTCTCGACGTGCCGGCGCGAGGGACGCGGCTCGACGTGACGATCGAAACGCGCGACGGCGCGCACGCCGAAACGATCCTGCGGATGCTTGCGGACGAAGGCTTCGCGCCGGTGCCGATTGAAGCCGGCGCGGCGATGGAATGACTATCGCTGGTGCGCGAGCTTCTCGGCCACGCGCGGGGCGAAGTAGGTGAGCACGCCGTCGGCGCCGGCGCGCTTGAAGGCCATCAGGCTCTCGAGCATCGTCTTCTCGCCGTCGAGCCAGCCGTTCTGCGCCGCCGCCATGATCATCGCGTATTCGCCCGAGACCTGATAGGCGAAGGTCGGCATGCCGAAGGCCTCCTTCACGCGGTGCAGAATGTCGAGATAGGGCAGGCCGGGCTTGACCATCACCATGTCGGCGCCTTCGAGGATGTCGAGCTCCACCTCGCGCAGCGCCTCGTCGGAATTGGCCGGGTCCATCTGGTAGGTGCGCTTGTCGCCGATCAGCGTCGCGTTGGAGCCGACCGCGTCGCGGAACGGACCGTAAAAGGCGGAGGCGTATTTCGCCGCATAGGACATGATCTGCACGTCGGAGAAGCCGGCGGCATCGAGCGCCGCGCGGATCGCGCCGACGCGGCCGTCCATCATGTCGGAGGGCGCGATGATGTCGCAGCCGGCCTCGGCCTGCACCAGCGCCTGCTGCACGAGCACGGCGACCGTCTCGTCGTTGAGGATCACGCCGTCGCGTAGCAGCCCGTCGTGGCCGTGGCTCGTATAGGGGTCGAGCGCCACGTCGCACAGCACGCCGACCTCGGGCGCCGCCTTCTTGATGGCGCGGATGGCGCGACAGACGAAGTTGTCGGGGTTGAGCGCCTCGCTGCCCTCCGGGTCGCGCAGCGCCGGGTCGGTGTAGGGAAAGAGCGCGATGCAGGGGATGCCCAGCGCCGCGGCGCGCTCCGCTTCGCGCGCCACCTCGTCGACGGAGAGCCGCTCCACGCCGGGCATCGAGGGCACCGGCATGCGCTCGCCCGTCCCGTCCATGACGAAGAGCGGCCAGATCAGGTCGTCCGTGGTGAGCACGTGCTCGCGCACCATGCGGCGCGCCCATTCGGCCTTGCGGTTGCGCCGGAGCCGGTGCGGAAGATCGAGCCGCGTGCCCGCGCGCGCCGGCGCCTCCGGCTCGGAGGGGACGACGCGCACGCGGCTTTCGAGCGGGCGACCGAACTTGATGGCCATGACGCATTCTCCGGTCAGGGTTCCCCGATGGAGGGGGTTCTAGTCCTTCCGGGCCGCCACGGCCAGGGTCCTCACCAGGCGGACAGGCCCGGGCCCCGGCCCGCCTCGCGTTCCATGGCGACTTCGGCTTGCAGGTTCGCGACGTCGCGGGCGATCGAGGCGACCGCCAGCGTGCGGCCCTTCTGCTTGTAGCGGATGAGGCAGTCCCGCGCGGCGACGTCGCCCTCGATTTCCAGCGCGTCCCAGCCCTGCGCATGGCCGATATAGTTGATCGGCACGTCGTAGTGCTGGCTCCAGAAGAACGGCACCTCGGCGAACGGCTCGCGCGCGCCCAGCATGTTGCGGGCCGCCGCCTGCCCCTGGCGCTCGGCCACCACCCAGTGCTCGATGCGGATGCGCGCGGCGCTGTGCGGATCGGGCCAGCGCGCGACGTCGCCCGCCGCGAAGACGCCCGGCGCGCCGGTCTCGAGGTATTCGTTGACCGCAACGCCGCGATCGAGCGCAAGGCCCGCCTCTTCGGCGAGCGCCGTGCGGGGCCGCACGCCCACGCCGGCGACGACGAGTTCGGCGTCGAGCCGCGCGCCGCTTGCGAGCGCGGCGCGGCCCGGCTCCAGCCCCGCGACACTGTCCTCGAGGTGGAAGACGACGCCGTGCTCCTCGTGCAGGCGGCGGATGAAGTCGCCCATCTCCGGTCCGAAGACGCGCTCGAGCGGGCGCTTCTCGGGGGCGACCACGTGCACTTCGAGCTTGCGGGCCCGCAGGGAGGCCGCGACTTCGAGCCCGATGAAGCTTGCCCCGATGACGACGGCGCGGCGCGCGCCCTCGGCCGCCGCGATGATCGCCCGGCAGTCGTCGAGCGAGCGCAGAAGGTGCACGCGCGCCTGATCGTCGCCCGGTATGCTGAGCCGCACCGGCTCGGCGCCGGTCGCGAGCAGGAGGCGGTCGTAGGCGATCCGCTCGCCGTCGGCGAGCACGACTTCGCGCGCGCGGGGGTCGAGCCGGCGGACCGGCCGGCGCAGCCGCAGATCGATCCCGTTCTCGCCGTACCACCGCGCCGGACGCAGCGGCACCCACTCCTCCGGCGCGTTGCCGGCGAGGTAGTCCTTGGACAGGTTGGGACGATCGACGGGCGCAGCCGTGTCGTCGCTCAGCATCACCAGGCGGCCCTCGTAGCCGTTGCGCCGCAGCATCTCGGCGCAGGCAAGGCCCGCCGCGCCGCCGCCCACGATCACGATGCGCTGCGGCGACTCCGCTGCGGCTGCGCGCTGCACGCGCGGCGCCCGGGCCGGGGTCTCCTTCTTGCCGGTGACGAACACCTTGCCGTCCCGCTCGACCACGGTCCAGCACGGCACCGGGGCGAGCGCGGGCGCGCGCACCGCCGCGCCGGTGCGCAGATCGAAGCAGGCGTGGTGCCACGGGCAGCGCACCGTGTCGCCGACGAGGAGGCCCTCCGCGAGCGGCCCGTGGTAATGCGTGCAGTGGGCGCCGATGGCGCAGAACTCGGCCCCGCGGCGCACCAGCAGCACCGCTTCGTCGCCCACGCGCCCGAGGAGCATGCCGCCGTCGGGCGGCGCGTCCACGCCCTGTGTCAGATCGGGGCCCTCCGGCCTTGTCTCCTCCGCCATTCTGCGCTCCTTTGCTTGTCAGGTAGGGTGCAGCGCGCTGCCCGGGTATTAGACACCGCAGAAAGGGGCGCATTCCGGGCGGCTTTGTGGTCGTGATCGCTTGATAACTATACCCGGGAGGAGGTTTGGCGATGGACTTCGACCTCACCGAGGAGCAGCGCGCCTTCCAGGAGACGGCCCGCACCTTCGCGCGCGAGGAGATGATGCCGTTCGCCCGCCAGTGGGACGAGGGCGAGGTGTTTCCCGTGGAGACGCTGCGCAAGGCGGCGGCGCTCGGCTTCGCCGGCCTCTATGTGCGGGAGGACGTGGGCGGCTCGGCGCTGTCGCGGCTCGACGCCGCGATCATCTTCGAGGAGCTGGCGCAGGGCTGCACGTCGACCGCGGCCTACATCTCGATCCACAACATGGCGGCGTGGATGATCGACGCGTTCGGCGACGAGGCGCAGCGCCGGCGCTTCCTGCCCAGGCTCTGCACCATGGAGCATTTCGCGAGCTACTGCCTCACGGAGCCCGAGTCCGGGTCCGACGCCGCCAGCCTGAAGACGCGCGCGCGCCGCGACGGCGACTATTACGTGCTCGACGGCGCCAAGGCCTTCATCTCCGGTGGCGGCGTCTCCGACCTCTATGTCTGCATGGTGCGGACGGGCGGGGAGGGGCCGGACGGCATCTCCTGCATCGTGGTCGAGAAGGGCACGCCCGGCCTTTCGTTCGGTGCGCAGGAGAAGAAGCTCGGCTGGAAATCGCAGCCGACGGCGATGGTGATGTTCGAGAACTGCCGCGTGCCGGTCTCAAACCGCATCGGCGCGGAGGGCCAGGGCTTCCGCATCGCCATGGCGGGGCTCGACGGGGGACGGCTCAACATCGCCGCCTGCTCGCTCGGTGGCGCACAGTTCTGCCTCGACCGCACCGTCGCCTATATGCGTGAGCGCAAGCAGTTCGGGTCGCGGCTCGCCGATTTCCAGGCGCTGCGGTTCCGTGTCGCCGACTATGCGACCGAGCTCGAGGCCGCGCGCCTGCTGCTGTGGCGCGCCGCGGTCGCGGTGAACAACGGGGAGCCGGGCGCGACGCGCCTTGCCGCGATGGCCAAGCGCCTCGCGACGGACGCAGGATTCGAGATCGTCAACGGTTGCCTCCAGCTCCACGGCGGCTACGGCTATCTGCGCGACCATCCGATCGAGCGCGTGCTGCGCGACGTGCGGGTGCACCAGATCCTCGAGGGCACCAACGAGGTCATGCGGCTCATCGTCAGCCGTCAGCTCCTGAGCAATTGAACGGAATCTTCTGCGCAATTGAACCGAACTCGGCCAACCCCGCGCTGGGCGAGCGGGATCGCGTGAAGGGGGCAGGTCACCCGAAATTGCGGTTCCGCTCATCCGCAATTCGGTCTAAAGGCCGTTCCAATCCTCGAGCCCGCCAGCCGACACGTGCCCGCGACAGCCTCATGAATGCCGAACCCGAAATCCTGTTCGAGCGCCGCGGTGCGGCCGGCATCGTCACGCTCAACCGCCCGCAGGCGCTCAACGCCGTCACCCACGGCATGGTGCGGGCACTCGCCGCGCAGCTCGCGGCCTGGGCGCGCGATCCTGCGGTCACGCGCGTGCTCGTCACCGCGATGGGCGGACGGGCCTTTTCGGCGGGCGGCGACATCCGCGCGCTCTACGAGCTCGGCCGCGCCGGCCGGCACGACCGCGCGCTGCAGTTCTGGCGCGAGGAGTACACCCTCAACACCCTCATCAAGCGCTACCCGAAACCGTACGTCGCCTTGATCGACGGCATCGTCATGGGCGGCGGGGTGGGCATTTCCGTGCACGGCTCGCACCGGGTCGCCGGCGACCGCTACCAGTTCGCCATGCCGGAGGTCGGCATCGGCTTCTTCCCGGATGTGGGGGCGACCTGGTTCCTGCCGCGCATGCCCGGCGAAAGCGGTACCTACTGCGCACTCACCGGGGAGCGGCTGAAGGCCGCCGATGCCATCGCGACGGGCGTCGCCACCCATCACGTGCCCTCGGCGCGCTGGGAGGACCTGATCGCGGACTTGACCGGCGCGGCGCCCGTCGACGCGGTGCTCGCGCGCTATGCGAGCCCGCTCCCTCCGGGGCCGCTCGCCAACCGCATGAGCGCCGTCAACCGCCTGTTCGTCGGCGACCGCGTCGAGGACATTCTGCGCGCGCTCGACCGCGAGGCCGAAACCGGCGGTCCGGACGCCGGCTTCGCCGGGGCAACCGCCGCCGTCATCCGCGCGAAGTCGCCGACGAGCGTGAAGATCGCCCTGGCGCAAATGCGGCGCGGCCGGCATCTGTCCTTCACGGAGTGCATGCGCACGGAGTTCCGCATCGTCTCGCGCATCGTCTACGCGCACGACTTCTACGAGGGCGTGCGGGCGACCATCATCGACAAGGATCAGCGGCCCGCCTGGCGGCCCGACTCGCTCGCGGCCGTCAGCGACAGCGACGTGGAGCGCCATTTCGCCCCGCTTTCCGAGGGAGAGCTCGAACTGCCATGACCGAACCGCTGCGCGCGCTCGACCAGACCACAGCCGGCGAGGCAAACGCGCTCTGGACGGCGCGGCTCATCCTCTTCGTGCGCGTGATCGCGGCCGTCTCGATGGCCAAGGGGCTCTATCACTGGGCTCTCGTCTGCGGCGTCGGCGACACAATCGATTCCACGTTCGAGCTTGCGCCGCTGTCGTGGAAGGCGGCGACGATCTTCTTCGCCGTCATCGATCCGGTCGCGGCGGTGGGCCTGTGGCTCGCGGCAGCCTGGGGCGGCGTGGTCTGGCTCACCGCCGCCATCTCGATGATGGCGGTGGAGCTGTTCTTTCCGCAGGTTTTCGGGGGGCGTGTCGTGGTCATCGCGGCGGAGGCGGCGGCGATCGCCGCCTATCTCACGCTGACGGTGATGGCGGCGCGCGAGCGAGGGGCGTAAACGCGCGATGCGAAGGAGGGAGGAAGCGCGATGGCGAGGATCGGATTCATCGGCCTCGGCAACATGGGGTTGCCGATGGCGATCAATCTTCTCAAGGCGGGCCACGAGGTTGAAGGCTTCGATGTCAGCGGCGCCCAGGTGGACCGGCTCGTCGCGGCCGGCGGCGCCTCGGCGGGGTCGGTGAAGAGCGCGGCCGCCCGCGCCGACGTGGTCATCACCATGCTGCCCGCCGGGAAGGACGTGCGCGAGGTCTATCTCGAGCCCGGAGGCATTATCGAGAGCGCCAATGCGGGCACGCTGCTGATCGATTCCTCGACCATCGACGTCGAGACGGCGCGGCTCGTCGCCGCCGCGGCCGAGGCGCGTCGCCTGCCGATGATCGACGCGCCGGTGTCCGGCGGGGTGGCCGGCGCGCAGGCCGCGACGCTCACCTTCATGGTGGGCGGCAGCGCCAACGCCTTCGCGCGCGCACAGCCGCTGCTCGCGGCGATGGGCAAGACGGTGGTGCACGCGGGCGGCTCCGGCACCGGGCAGGCGGCGAAGATCTGCAACAACATGATCCTCGGCGTGTCGATGATCGCGGTGGCGGAAGCTTTCGTGCTCGCCGAGAAGCTCGGCCTCGCGGCGCAGAAGCTGTTCGACATCGCGTCCAAGTCCTCCGGCCAGTGCTGGGCGCTCACGAGTTACTGCCCCGTGCCGGGCCTCGTGCCGACGTCGCCGGCCAACCGCGACTACCAGGCCGGCTTCACCGCAGCCATGATGCTCAAGGACCTCAAGCTCGCGCAGGACGCTGCCCGCGCGGCCAATGTGGCGACGCCGCTCGGCGCCGAAGCCGCCGCGCTCTACGGCCTCTATGCGGCGCACGGGGAGGGGGCGCGCGACTTCTCCGGCATCATCCGATTCATCCGCGGAAGCGGCGCGGTCTGAGGCCGGCCGTGCCGTCGCCCTCAGGCCTGGCCGGAACCGAAACGGCCGCGCGTCTTGAGGGCCGGTCCGCACGATGTTACGTGGTCTGCACCGGCAATATTGTCGTCGGTTATTACTGCTTGGCGACAGGTGCGGTCGCTCACCATGCGGCGCTGTCCGCCCTCAAGCGGAATATGCCCAACCCGATCCCCACCAGGGTTATCGGTCGCCTGGCTGTCGACGTTAGGCATCAAGGCCATGGCATCGGAAGGGGCTTGTTGCAGGATGCCCTCAAACGCGTGTCGGCGGCCCCGCAATCGGTGGGGGCGAGAGCGGTCATGGTCCATGCCATAGACCACTCGGCGGTGCCGTTTTACGTTCAGTACGGATTTAAGGCGTTCCCGGCCGGGTCGACGACGCTGGTCCTGCCAATCGAAACCATAGCTGCCGCGCTCTGATCGGATTCTGAAAGACCGGCTTCGACCGCTGACGTTTTTCGTGGGGCGCGGACGACGTTTGCTCCTGCAAATGCGGCCTGTCCGCTTTTTGCTCCTCTCGAGCCGGTCCTGCTCGTCGACCGCAGCGGAAATGTCCGCCGTGGCGTCGCCGTTGCACGGGTCGCCGCGCTCACCTTTGCGCCGCGGCCATGATGCTCAAAGTCTGCGCAGGACGCCGCGCCCGGCCGGGTTTGCCCGCGGGAGCGCAATTCTCCACGATGTCCACAGTGTTTACGGCTTGTTAGTGGGTTCCTTACGGCTTGTTAGCAAGTAATTCTGCGGCGCGGAAAGGTGAACGGGTCGTAACGCTCCCGGTCTCCATTTTCTGTAATGAGACCGTTTACTCTTACAGATAAACCCAATCTTTATTCTACAATTTAAGCCGATCTTAGAGCGCATGGCGTACGGTGCCGCCAGCAACGAGGAAGCAGGGCCTCGTGCAAAGAAAACGACAGTCAAGAAGGGCGTCATTATGAAGACCGTTGCCAAGGCGGTTGAACCCGCCGACCGTCAGGCTCGTTTCGAGCAGATCCGGCCTCACTACCTCGAGGCCCTGACGCTGGTCGAACGATTGCACCGGCGGCTGCTCGACGTCATCAAAGACGAGTTCGATCGTCGTGGCCGAGCGGACATCAATGCGGTGCAGGCGCTGCTGCTGTTCAATGTCGGCGACAAGGAGCTGACCGCGGGCGAGCTGCGCACGCGCGGCTACTATCTCGGGTCCAACGTCTCGTACAACCTCAAGAAGCTCGTCGAAATGGGCTTCCTGGACCACCAGCGCTCCCGCATCGACCGGCGCTCGGTGCGCATCAAGCTGACCGACAAGGGCCGCGAGATCCGGGACATCGTCGACGAGCTGTACAAGAAGCACGTGCGCACGATCGAGCAGGTGGGGGGCATTTCGGCCGAGGATTTCGTGGGCCTCAACAAGGCCTTGCAGCGGCTCGAGCGCTTCTGGACCGACCAGATCCTCTACCGTCTGTGAGGGTTGTGCCGCGCCGGCCCCGAGACCGCGCAGCTCGAACCGAACCTGCGAGGGCCCCGGACGCGCGCCGGGGCCCTCGGCGTCTGCAGGGGCCGGAAGCGCGCCGGGCGCGCGCCGCCGCAGCGAAAAAGCCACAAAATCGCCGCGCGGCGCGGCTAGCGAGCATCACCATCGCCGCTTCGACCCCCGGGTCGGACAGACTCCCCCCAAGTGCTGCGCACGGCGTGCGTGCTGGACGCCTCGGCGTTGTCGGGCGGCGCGGGCCCGTGTTATCGAACCTGGCCGTTCGCAGGTGCAGCGGCCTCTCGGTCACCGGGCCCATCGTGACGACGGAGGCGGAGACCCAATCGTGAACCGGCGAGGTTTTCTCCGTGCGGCAGGGGCGGCGGCCGCGCTCGTGGGCGCGCTGCGCCCGAGCGCCGCCCAGGACGCCCTGCTCGAGACCCTCATGCGCGAGAGCAACGATCTCGCCGAGGGCTACGATGCGGGCCTGCGCACCGCGCTCATGCCGAAGGCGTCCCTGCCGACCCTTTCGCCGGCGACCGTCGAGACCACCGAGCGCGCCATTTCCGCCTACGAGGCGCTGGTGGCGCGGGGCGGCTGGCCGCACGTGCCGGTCACCGACAAGCTGCGGCTCGGGGTGCGCCACCCGAGCGTCGTGCCGCTGCGCCAGCGGCTGATGGCGGGCGGCGACCTCGAGATCAACAGCAGCCTGACCGACGTCTACGATTCCTATGTCGAGCGCGCGGTGCGGCGCTATCAGGCCCGCCACGGGCTCACCGTCGACGGCATAGCGGACGAGCAGACGCTCAAGACGATGAACGTTCCCGCGGAGGCCCGTCTCAATCAGCTCAAGGTGAATCTGGCGCGCCTGCGGGCCATGGGAACGTCCGTGCCTCCGCGCCTCGTCGTGTGCAACATCCCGGCCGCCCAGATCGAGGCGATCGAGAACGGCGTCGTGGTGAGCCGCCACAACGCCGTCGTCGGCAAGCCCGACCGGCCCTCGCCAGAGATCAACAGCCGCATCGTCGAGATCAACTTCAACCCTTACTGGACGGTGCCGGTGTCGATCGTGCGGCGCGACCTCATCCCCAAGATGCAGGAGGAGCCGGACTACCTCATCAAGAACCACATCCGGGTCTTCGACCAGCGCGGCCACGAGGTCCCGCCGGGACAGATCAACTGGTACTCGGAGGAGGCGGTTAACTACCGCTTCAAGCAGGACCCCGGGGACTTCAATTCGCTCGGCTCGATCCGCATCAATTTCCCGAGTGCGCACGGCGTCTACATGCACGATACGCCGCTCAAGAACCTGTTCGGCGAGGATTTCCGCTTCCACTCGTCCGGCTGCGTGCGGGTGCAGAATGTGCGGCAGCTCGTCTACTGGCTGCTCGCCGAGACGCCCGGCTGGTCGCGCGAGGAGATCGACGCGGTCATCAAGAGCGGGGAGCGCAAGGACGCCCGGATCAAGAAGCCGGTGCCTCTCACCTGGGTCTACATCACCGCCTGGGCGACGGCGGACGGCGTGGTCCAGTTCCGGGACGACATTTACAACCGCGACGGGCTCACCGCCTACGCGCAGCGGGGCTGACCGCCCCGGCGCATCCGGCGGCTCCCGCAAGGGGGCGCCGGCGGGCGGGCGCCGAGCCGCGGCCGGCGCGGGCGGGACCGAAGGGCGGGCCGGTCGGACGGCCAACGCCTTGATTATACGCTATATCTGGGGTTGTCTCCGCCGCGACGCGCGATGATTGGCGCTCCCGCGCCCGGTATGGTAATCCCCACTGCGCCGGCTGGCCGGCGCGCTGACGTCAAGGCTCATCCCAGACTGGCAGAGGGTGTTGATGTTGTTGTCCGATCCGTCCGCCGCCCCTGGCCGCGCGGACTCGTTTTTCACCGCTTCACTCGCCGAGGCCGACCCTGAGATCGCGGAGGTCATCCGCAAGGAGCTCGGTCGCCAGCGCGACGAGATCGAGCTGATTGCGTCCGAGAACATCGTCAGCCGGGCGGTGCTCGAGGCGCAGGGATCGGTGCTGACCAACAAATACGCCGAAGGCTATCCCGGCCGGCGCTACTACGGCGGCTGCCAGTTCGTCGACGTCGCCGAGACGATCGCCATCGAGCGCGCCAAGAAGCTGTTCGGCTGCGCCTTCGCCAATGTGCAGCCGAGCTCCGGCAGCCAGATGAACCAGGCCGTGTTCCTCGCGCTGATGAACCCGGGCGACACGTTCATGGGGCTCGATCTCGCGGCCGGCGGGCACCTGACCCACGGCTCGCCGGTCAACATGTCGGGCAAGTGGTTCAAGGCGGTGCACTATGGCGTGCGGCGCGAGGACCAGCTCATCGACATGGATGCGGTGGCGCGGCTCGCCCGCGAGACCAGGCCGAAGATCATCATCGCGGGGGCGACCGCCTATTCGCGCATCTGGGATTTCAAGCGCTTCCGCGAGATCGCCGACGAGGTCGGCGCCTATCTCATGGTGGACATGGCGCACTTCGCGGGCCTTGTCGCGGGGGGCGTGCATCCCTCGCCGTTCCCCCACGCGCATGTGGTCACGACGACGACGCACAAGTCGCTGCGCGGCCCGCGCGGCGGCTTGATCCTCACGAACGACGAGGCGATCGCCAAGAAGGTGAACTCCGCGGTCTTCCCCGGCCTGCAGGGCGGGCCGCTCATGCATGTGATCGCCGCCAAGGCCGTGGCCTTGGGCGAGGCGCTGCGTCCGGAGTTCAAGGTCTATGCGCGGAACGTCGTCGCCAACGCCAAGGCGCTGGCCGACAGCCTCAAGTCCCGGGGCTTCGACATCGTCTCCGGCGGCACCGACAACCACCTCATGCTGGTGGACCTGCGGCCGAAGCGCCTCACCGGCAAGGTGGCGGAAGCGGCCCTCGGCCGCGCGCACATCACCTGCAACAAGAACGGCATCCCGTTCGACCCGGAGAAGCCGATGGTGACCTCCGGCATTCGCCTCGGCACGCCGGCGGGCACGACGCGCGGCTTCGGCGTCGCCGAGTTCCGCCAGATCGGCGAGATGATCGCCGACGTGCTCGATGTGCTGTCGCAGAAGGGAACCGACGAGGATTCGATGGTCGAGGCGGCGGTCCGCGAGAAGGTGAAGCGGCTCGTCGCCCGGTTCCCCATCTACTAGGGGCGTGGAGAGGACAGGCGGGGCGAGCTATGCGTTGCCCGAGTTGCGGAAGCCTCGATACCCAGGTCAAGGACTCGCGCCCGACCGAGGATTCGAGCGCGATCCGCCGCCGCCGCGTCTGCCTCTCCTGCAACTTCCGCTTCACCACCTTCGAGCGGGTGCAGCTGCGCGAGCTCATCGTCATCAAGCGTAACGGCCGGCGCGTGCCGTTCGACCGCGACAAGCTGCAGCGCTCGCTGGAGATCGCGCTGCGCAAGCGCCCGGTCGAGCCCGAGCGCGTGGAGCGCACGGTGTCGAACATCGTGCGCGAGCTCGAAAGCCTCGGCGAGACCGAAATCTCGACCGAGACCATCGGCGAATGCATCATGGAGCATCTGCGCAAGCTCGATGACGTCGCCTATGTCCGCTTCGCCTCGGTCTATCGCAACTTCCGCGAGGCGAAGGACTTCCGCACCGTGCTCGGCGAGCTCTCGCCGGACGACGACGATCCGCCGGTCATCGCGACCGCCCGGAAGTGAGCGGAGACGCGGGCTCCGCTCGCCCCCTCGCGTTTCTCGCCCCCTCGCGTTTGTCGACCCTCCCTGACTCTCCC
>JADGHE010000084.1 GCA_019689555.1 Variibacter sp.
GGTGATCTTGCCCAGCACGCGGCCGATCTCGATTTCTCGCACGGCTCCGCTGCCCGCAAGCAGCACGCCCTGTTCGCGGCAGAATTCGGGATTGACTTCGTATTTCAGGACGGCGGTCTGCAGCTTCGGCGCCGTCACGATGTGAGCGAGCATGAGTGTCTCCACGGGTTCGAGGAATGATGCGATCGCGCATGCGGCGCGGTCGGCTCGAGGCGCCACGCGCCTAGCGCGCCGCCTTCTGGCGCGCGATCAGTCGATCGACGGCGGCCGCGAGTCCGTCGGCTTTCCCAGGATCGCCGGCGCCGAGATGGACGTCGCGGCCGGCCATCGCCTCGTCGAGCCTGCTCGCACGCGGCGCGGCGGCGAGCATGCTCTTCGCCTCCTGGACGGTCAGCCTGCCCTCGGCCACCTTGCGAGCGAGCGACTTCGCGAGCCCTTCGCGGCCCTTCGCCTCCGGCAGGTCGAGCACGGCCCAGGCGTCGGCCTGCCGCGGATTCGCCGTCGCGGCCGCGGCGGGCTCCGGCTCCTCTTCCGTCTCCTCCTCATCGTCCTTGCCCGGCGTATCGTCGCCTTCGCCGTCGAGGATCTGCCTGATCTTTTCGAGCTTCTCGGCGTCGCCGCCGTCTTCGGCGAGCAGAGCCGCGAGCCGGTCCTTCAATGCCATGTCGTCCTCCATGGATTCGCGGCCGCAATCGGCCGAGGTGGCGCCGCCTCCCGGCGGAGGCGGCGAAGCGGATGACGCCGTAGCGACGGCCGCGGCGAGCTCGGCGGCCGCCGAGCGGTCGGTGCCGATCGCATCCACGAGCCCGAGAGCGCGGCCGGAGCGCGCCGGATCGCTGTGCGCGGCCATGTAGGCGCGCCCCTCCATCGCCCGGATGGCCTCGACCGCAAGGCCGCGGCCTTGGCTCACGACGCGGAAGAACAACGCCGCCGTCTCGTCGATCACCGCCTGCGCGTCGGCGCGCGCCTCTTCCGACAGCGGCTTGAAGGGCTGGAGATCGGTCTTGCGCGCGCCGCTCTCGATTGGCGTGATCTTGATGCCCAGCTCCTCGAGCCAGCCGGTTTCGTCGACGTGCAGCATGTAGACGCCGATCGAGCCGACATAGGCGGTCGCCTGGGCGACGATGCGGTCGCAGGCGGAGGCGAGCGCGTAGGCCGCCGAGCACGCCATGGACGTCGCGGCCCAGATCGGCTTGCCGCCGCCGCGGGCGGAGCCTGCGCGGATCTCGTCCGCGAGCTCGAAGCAGCCGTCGACGAGACCGCCGGGCGAGTCGATCCGCAGCAGAATGCCCTTCACGCGCCCGTCGGCGCGGGCGAGCCGCAGCGCAGCGCCGATCTGCTCGTAGCCGGGGCAGCAGCAGCCTTCCCACCAGTCATAGCAACCATCCTGCGTCAGTAGGCCCTTGACGTCGATCACCGCGAGCGCGCCGGCGAGCGCGTAGCCGTCGCAGCGCTCCGCATCGGGCGCCCAGGCGAGCCTGGGCGCGCAAGCCTGCGGCGGCGGGACTGCCCCCTCCTCCTCCGCCGAAAGGCCGACGGCGCGCAGCGCCCGACGCACGAGGCCGTCCCGGGCCCGCTCGCCACGCAGGACGAGGGCGCGCGCATAGTCGCGATGCAGGGCAACGGGGCGGCCGGCCGCCCGCAGCAGCAGATCGACGCGGGGCATGGTGGATCCTAGTTGGTGACCTGACGTTCCTCGCGCTCCGGCGCCTCGACGATGACGCCGGGCTCGGGCTCGGAGAGGCCGAGGGCTGCGAGCAGCGCCGCTTCGCGGCGAAGCTGCGCGAGCACCATCTGATAGTCGCCGCCCTGGTCGGAGACCTCGCGCTCCAGCGTCGAGATGCGCGCCTTGATGCGCAGCGCCGCGGCCTGCGCCTCCTTGACCGGATCGACGTAGCCGCGGCCAGGCCCGATCCACTCCGCCTGCACGTAGGCGGCCGGCGCATCGTAGAAGTCGGGCGCGCGCGGGGGCGGCACCACCTCGCCGATGTCGATCGCCTCCTCGAGCCAGGCCGCGTAGATCGGCTGCGCCGCGCCCCAGACGATCATCGCGCGCAGCCGCTGGATCGACCGCCACACTTCGTTGAGCGCAGCGCGCGCGGACGAATAGTTCGTCCGCGACCAGTCCATCGAGAGCTGCTCGTAGGAGATGCCGAGCGATGCGGCGAAGCGCTGCAAGAAGGCGGTCTGGAACGCGGGGAAGCCCGACGTCTGCCGCGGCGTCGTGTTGAGATCGAGGCGATCCGACGGAAACAGCGTGATGAAGCGCGCCTCGTCGAGCACGCGGCGGTCGCCGTAGAAATCCGCGCGCTGCTGATTGAAGACGCTCCAGTCCGTCCGCGTGTCGTTGCCGAGCGCTTCGGCCGCGAACTCGGCGCCGAGCTGCGTGTAGATCGAGCCGATGATCGAGCCGTTGATCGCGGCCGCCTTCACCTCCGCCTCAGAATACTTCGCGAGCAGCCGCATCTGCACCAGCGCGGCGACGAGCCGCGAGATGCCGCGGTGTTGTCCCGAGCGGCGGCGCTCGAAGACATGCAGCACCTTCGGGCGTTCCCATCCCGTCACGTCGAAGCGCGGGATGCGATCCCAGATCCACGCCTGCCCGAACATGCCCACGTCGCCCTGGTGGCCGCGCCGGACGTAATAGGCGACGGGCGCGCCGAACGCGTCCAACTCGACACCGCCGCGCAAGCGCTCGTCGTCGGGCCGTCCCTGCGGGTTGCCGAGTCGGTCGGGGTCGACGACCTGCACGGCGGTGCGGTAGGGCCAGCCCGGGCGCGGGATCCAGCGCAGCACCGCGAGCGCCTCGCCCACCTGCACGAATTCGCGCGCGATGAGGCCCATGAGGCCGGGGAACGGCAACATGCGCTCGGCGTCGCAGCGAAAGGTGGGATCGAGCGCATAGGCGCGCCACTTCGCTTCGATCTGGGCGGCGAACTCGTCGGCCTCGTCCTGCGTGATGCCGAGCGCACGCGCGTCCGGCTTCGCATTGAGACGCAACGCGGCGCCGACGGCCATGTCGACCTGCCGGTCGATCGAGGCCTGCGCCCAGCCGTCGTTGCGCGTGAGATCGCGGATGCGCGCGACCGAGAGGTCGCGCTCGAGAAGCCACTCGGCGTCGGCCGAGAGCAGCGCGGGCATCCAGCCGGCGAGCGCCTGCGAGCTGAGGTCGGCGGCAGCGTGCGAGGTCCGCGGCGGCAGGCTCGTGCGCGCGGAGGCGGCGACGCGCGTGCGCGCAGGAACGCGGATGCGGGACTTGCTCACAGGCGATCTCCGAATCCCACGCGGATGGGCCCGAGGCCGGACGAGCAGCCCGTGAGCTTCGCGCGCTCGACCTTGAGCCGCGCGATCTCCGCGCTGATCTCCGCGATCGAGGCCTCGGCGAAGCGGACGCGCCCGCTCTGATACGACACCTCGGCGCGCTGCCTGCCCGCGAGCCGCGCGTGGCGCGCGGCCTCGAGCTCGGTGATCGCGGCGTCGATCTCCTCGACGGTCATGGCCATGGCGACGCTCTCACTGGTTCAGGCGCTTGAGGCTCGCGAGGCCGAAGCGATCGGCTCGCGCGGCGAGCGGCGGAACGGGCGGGGCAGGCGGCGCCTCCTCGCTCTCCTCGTCCACGGGCGGCAGAGCTGGGCGCATCGCCGCAGCGTCGCCGTCGAAGAGATCCGGCGCAGAGGTCTGCGCGAGAGCGGCGATCTCGGCCGCGCGCGTCTCCCACCGCGCCTCGTCCCACGCCCACAGCCCGGCGTGGTGCGTGAGCGCGAGGTTGTAGACGTGGCAGTCGAGCCAATGGTTCGGGCCGCGACGCGCCCACACGCGCTCGGGCCCGCCCTTGCCCGACTCGACCCTGACGTATTCCGCGACGAGCTGGCGGAAGTACTCCTCCTCGGCGTCCGCGGGGAAGTGGTGATAGCCGGTCGGGAAGCCCGACTTGTCCTCGCGCGGCGTGCGCGCGAGATAGACCATGAGTGCGCCCTTGAGGCCCCAGGTGCCGATAAGCCAGACCTTGAGACCGAAGCGGCGCACCTTGCCGGCGGAGAAACCGCTCTTGCGCACCTCGGCGCTGCGCGCGCCGAAGATCGCGGGCTTCGACCATCCGTCCTCGCCCTTGAGTGCGAGCGCGTTGTGCCGGCGGCGCACCCACTCGTAGACGGCTTCGGCGTTGTAGCCCGAATCTACGCCGATCAGGTCGTCGGCGACGCGCGCGCCGGAGGCAAGGCGGAAGCCGCGGTCGACGACCGCGTCGAGCTTCGGCCAGGCGCCCTCGAGCGGCGCGTCGGTCGCGCCCGAGAGATAGCCGTAGTCGACGACCCAGCACTCCTTGCGCGGGCCCCAGCCGAGCCGCTCCCAGTAGATGCCGTCGCCCTGCACGTCCGCGGCGAGGGTGAAATAGAGCGCACCGGCCGGGGCCTCGCCGCGCCGCCAATCCGCTTCGCGGCGAGCGGAGAGCGACTCCCACGGCGGCCCTTCGCCCTTGGCCTCGTAGGGGCGGCCCAAGACCGTGTTGACGAACGGCTTGATGCGCTCCGGGTCGTCGCCCGCCTCGGCCTCGGCCTTGGCGATGTTCTCCCACCGCTCGAACGCCGCAATTTCGCCCGTGAGGTGATAGCCGGGCGTGTAGCGGCCGCAGTCGCGGTAGCGCCAGCGCGCGATCTCCTCCGGCCGGATCGTCTTCGGCGGAACGACGCCGTTCGCGTCCGGCGCCGTCGGAATCCAGCACGCGCCCCGCTCCGGCCGCTTCATCTCCGGCTTGTCGGTCTCGACGTGCTCGCGCCGGCAGAGCGGGCAGCGCCAGCGGCAGCGATAGGGCGGATCGGGATTCTTCGCGATGTCCTCCCACACCAGATCCGAGATCGCACCGCAGCCGAGGCAGGCCACATAATAGCGGCGCTTGTCGGTCGCCTCGTATTCGCGATCTATGTCCGAGCCCTTGTCGACCGGCGTCGATATGTCGAAGACCTTCGACAGGCCGAAGCTGCGGTAGGTTTTGAGGCGCTGATCGGACAGGCTCTTGGGATCGCCCTCCCCTTCGGCGTCCGCCGGCCAGCCGCCGCGGTCGTCCCGCACCATGTAGCGAATGGAATGTTGGCGCAGCGTGGCGGCGGAGTTCGCGCCGGCGAGCAACAGGAAGCCGCCCTTGAAGCGCACGCGATCCGCCGTCGAGCCGTCGCCGGAGCGCGATTTCTGCGGCGATACGACGCCGCCCTTCAACGGATTGAGGACGTCCGTCGCGGCGATCGTCGGATCGAGCTTCTCGACCTTCCAGTCCTTGGCGGCCTTCACCGTCGGGCCGATGTACATAGTCGGGCCCGGCGCCTTGTGCATGATGAAGCCAATCCAGTTCTCGGCGGCGGCGGAGCCGCCGGACTGCGAGGCCTTCATCAGCTTGACCTCCTCGCAGGGATCGTCGGGCGACAGTCGGTCCATGATCTCGACCAGCTCGGGCGCGACCTCGTTGCGCCACGGGCCCGGCAGCGCGGAAATTTCCTCCGGCACGACACGATACTGCGCCGCCCATTCGGAGACGCGCATGCGCGGGTCCGGGCGCAGCGCCGCGGCGGCGGCGCGCGTGACGACGGCGGCGTTCGCCCGGAGCTGAGTGGCGACGTCAGGCAGCATCGGCGGACACGGCGGCGCGCGAAGCCGCTTCCTCCTCAGCCTCCTGATCGAGCTCGGCGGCCAGCTGGTCGAGCATCCGGCGCACTTCCTCGTCGATGATCATGCGGGCCGCGCGCGCATCGGGCGCGGCCACCACGCGCTCGGAGAGAATCGGCGCGAGCGACAGGAGGCGATCGCGCAGGCGCCGGAAGATGTTGTAGACCCGGTGCTCGACCTCCGCGCGGTCGACGAGCCGCCCGATGCGCTCCTCGAGATCGAGCCGCGCGTTTTCGGCCTGATAGGTCTCGCGCAGCGCACGGCTGCGCGTATAGGACGGGCCGGCGTCGTCCTCCTCCCCCGCCGACGGCGCGGTGGCAGGCTTGATGTTTCCGCGCAGGGCCTGGGCCGGATCCGTGTGTTCGTTTGTGGCGCGGTCGTACTCGACCACGTTGACGAGCAGCTCGCGCCCCTCGCGCCTGGTCGAGACGACGCCTGCGAGCCGGCCGAGCCGCTTACTCAACGCCTGCTTGCTGATCCGCTTCGCCTTGGCGAGAGCGGAGACCGACAGCCAGACTCCGGGCGACGGCGGAGATGCTCCGTCAACCGGGAGACGGTCGTTCGTCAACATCGTCAACCTTCTTTTGCGACCGCCAAACTGGCGAACCATCGAGGTTCGAATTACGCCGGCCGCGCGCGGCCCGGGGAAGGACCCGCGCGCGTCACGCCGCCTTGCGGCGCCGTCCGCCGGCGAAGCGCGCGAGGCCCTCGCGGAAGCGCTCGGCAAAGCGCGCAGCGAACACGCGCTGCGCCGTGTCGTAGAATGGGAAGCGCTTCCGATACCGTGGCTGCGGCACAAAGATCAGCACGGGCACGATCTCCCGGCCGCCTTTGCGCAGGTACACCCCGTTTGGCGCCCGCGTGCCCCGCAGCACGAAGTAACGGCCGACGCCTGTACGCCGCGCACGCCGCTTGCTGCGCTCGGTCATGTTCTGCATCGGATCTGGGCTCGCGCCGAGCTGCGACAGGATGCGCGTGATCTCCCCGCCACGCATATTCCCGTGCGCATCGAGCCGAGCGCCCGCACCCGGCACCGTGAATTCATCCGCGCGCATTACGCCAGCACGAATGAGCGCCCGCTCGTAGCTCTTGTGCACGCGCGGCCCGCCTGCGACCTGCGGCCCGAGATAGCGCCAGGCCGGCACGGAGCCGAAGCCTTCCTTGAAGTGGACGATCGCAGCGAGGTCCTGTTTGGTCGCCGGCTTGACAAATAGCGAGTTGAGGGTGAAGCGCGTCGGCCGGTCGAACACCGACATCATCACAGCGCGCTCCTCGGCCCGAATATCCTGCGCCGTCTTCGTGAGCGCGTAGGCCGTGACGAAGGGCATGTCGCGCCGCTGCAGGGCGGATAGCCTACGATCGAGTTCGCGGATGCCGTCGATCCTGATCGTGAGCACATCGGGTCCTGTCGCACGGGGCCATGAAAACGGTGGCAACTCTGCAGCGCCACCCTATGGACAACAACAAAAGCCCCGCGCACGTCGCCATGCGCGGGGCGCCTCCCGAAAGGCTGTCGCTCGATTTCCGCCTACTTCATGCTGGTCCTCGTCGAAGCAGATAGACGTCGCACCCTACGGACGACAAAGCCCCGGTCGCGTCCGCGCCGGGGCTCAAGCATGCTCCGCCGCCCGGGTGGCCCGGGGTGGCTGCAGATACAATGCACTGATTCGGCCCGCGCCGGCAACAGCCTCACGCGCGCCCGATATAGTCGTCTGCCATCTCGACGCGCACCTTGCGTCCGAACAGGCTCATCAGCAGCAGCACCCGCCCGGCATCGTCGACCTGCTCGATGGTGCCGGCAAAGCCCGCAAACGGTCCCGTCTTGACCCTCACCTCGTCGCCGATCGCATAGAGCACGGACCTGACCGGCGTGCCGAGGGGAATGGCCCCATTCAGCTCGAGCGCCCGGAATTTCTCGATCACCTCGTCGCGCACGGGGTACGGCATCCCCCCGGCACACACGATGCCGTGAACCCCCACCATGCGGAACAGATCGTGCCAGGGATCGTGCTGTGCGTCGAAGCGCACGAACAAATAGCGCGGGAAGAGCGGGACCAACACCTCCCGCGCCAGCAGGTGCAGATTGCGTCGCTGGCCAGGGCTCACCGTCTTGCGCGGCGGCGTGACCAATCGCCGGAACATCGGCTGATAGTGCTCGTACCCTTCTCGCTCGAGCATCCTCTTGGCGACGGCCTCGGCCTTCGCCTCGGTGTGCACGACGTGCCAATGCGGCCCTGGCTCCAGCGCCTTCTCACGCGCAGAGAGGTGGTGCGGCCGCCACGGGCTCTGCTGTTTCGTCGTCGCCATCAGCATCTCGTCCCCTCACCTCGTCTCGTCACGTTTGCGGCGCGATCGATGGGTCACGCCGCCTGCGGCTCGCTCCCGGCGCGCAGCGCCGGCTGTCCGTGCGGCGGCTCGGGGCCGGGCAGAAACACCCAGATCCGCTCGCGCCACTGCGGAAGTTTCGCGCCGCGCACGGCGAGCCATGGCCGCCACGCCGCCAGCTCGGGCCCGTCGCTCGGATAGGACTTGAGCACTGCCATCGCCTCCGGCGGCGGCAGCTCATCCGGCGCGACGGCCCAGGCGCCGCCGCGCTCCGCCGCGAACTGCACCATCCACGCCACCGGCTGGCCGCGGTCGATGCGCGCGAGCAGCGCCGCCCACCACTCCTTCGACCAGCACTGGATCGAGTCGACGCGCGCCGCCCTCTCCTCCGGCAGCAGCGTCCAGCGCCGCTCCTCGAGGTAGCGCCAGAGGGTGGGCGTGTGGCCGCGCTTGTGGCGACGGAGCGCGTCGAGGAAGGTCTCGACGCCGGCGAGCGCCGCGTCCCTTTCGCTCTCGCCCAGCGCCTCCCATGCCCGCAGGATCCGCGCCTGATCGTCGAGCGCCGCGGTCGGCCACGCCGCCTTGAGCTTTGCGAGCCGCTCGTGCTCACGCGCGCGCGCGCACTCTCTCTCAGAAGGTTCAGCAGGGATTCCCTTACAAGGGGATCGTTCTAAGGGTGCCGCCTCTGGAGCGGCACCCCCTGCCGCTATAGCGGCACCCCCTGCCGCTATAGCGGCACCCCCCTTGGGGCCCTCAGTCGGCGCGGCCGGCGCACCGTGCACGCCGCGGACATCGGCTGCAGTCGTGTCTGCATCGTCCGCATCGGGTTGCAGGCGCGCCGGCAGATCGTCGCGGTCGAGCACCACGCGGTAGGAGTAGGCCGCGAACGGATGCTCGCTCGCCTCCGGCCCGGTGCCGCCGCGGCCATTGCGCTTGCGCTCGATCCATCCGGTCTCGAGCAGGAGCTGGATCGCCTCGTACAGCGCCGCGCGCGAGCAGCGGATCTCGCGCGCCATCTTGACCTGCGAGCGCGAGCACCATCCGTTGTCGTTGGTGTGGCGACCGAGCAGGCACAGCACCTGCAGCGCGCGCGGCGTGAGCCGCTCGTCGGTGATCGCCCCGGCCGGGATGATGGAGAAGCGGTAGTGGGCACTCATGGCTTCGTACCTCCGGCGTCGCCCATC
>JADGHE010000085.1 GCA_019689555.1 Variibacter sp.
GGACCCCGGGGCGCCCCGCCTCCGCGCCCCCGCCCCCGAAACGGAAAGGGCCGCCCGGCGGGGCGGCCCTTCGATCCGTTCGTCCTCGGGGGGACGGACGCGGCGGCGCGCTTATTCGGCGGCGGGCAGCGCCTCCGGCTGCTTCTTGCCGGCCTCCTTTTCCCGCTCCTCGAGGATGAGTTCGTCGCGCCGGGCGGCGATCTCGCGGAGCCGGTTCATCAGCGCGCCGGTGCCGGCCGGGATGAGCCGCCCGACGATGACGTTCTCCTTGAGCCCCTCGAGGGTGTCCACCTTGCCGTTGACCGCGGCCTCGGTGAGCACGCGCGTCGTTTCCTGGAACGACGCCGCCGAGATGAAGGAGCGCGTCTGCAGGCTCGCCTTGGTGATTCCGAGCAGCACCGGATGCGCGGTCGCCGGCTTCTTGCCGGCCTGCACGGCCTTGGCGTTGATCTCGTCGAACTCGACGCGATCGACCTGCTCGCCCTGGATGAGGTCCGTCTCGCCGGGGTCGTCGACCTCGACCTTCTGCAGCATCTGCCGGACGATCACCTCGATATGCTTGTCGTTGATCGCCACGCCCTGCAGCCGGTAGACCTCCTGGATCTCGTTGACGAGATAGGAAGCGAGCTCCTCCACGCCCTTGACGGCCAGGATGTCGTGGGGCGCCGGGTTGCCCTCGACGATGAAGTCGCCCTTCTCGATGACGTCGCCGTCCTGCAGGTGGATGTGCTTGCCCTTCGGGATCAGGTACTCCCGCGGCTCGACGCCCTCCTCGTTCGGCTCGATCACAATGCGCCGCTTGTTCTTGTAGTCGCGGCCGATTCGCACGGTCCCCGAAATCTCGGCGATGATCGCCGCCTCCTTCGGCCGCCGCGCCTCGAACAGCTCCGCCACCCGCGGCAGACCGCCGGTGATGTCGCGCGTCTTAGCGCTCTCGGTCGGAATGCGGGCGATGATGTCGCCGGCCTTCACGGGCGCGTCGGGGTCCACCGAGATGATGGCGTCGACCGGGAGCTGGTAGCGCGCCTCGCCGCCGCGCGGCAGCTTGAGCACGTTGCCGTCGCTCCCCTTGATCACGATCGCCGGCCGCAAGTCGGCGCTGCGGCTGGAGGTCCGCCAGTCGGTGACGATGCGCTTGGCGATGAAGGTCGATTCGTCGAGCGTCTCCGACATCGACTGACCTTCCACCAGGTCCTCGAAGCCGACGATGCCGTCGACTTCCGTGATGATCGGCCGCGTATACGGATCCCACTCGGCGATGCGCTGGCCGCGCTTGATTCGGTCGCCTTCGTCGACCTTGAGCCGCGCGCCGTACTGGATGCGGTGCACGGCGCGCTCGGTGCCGTCCGGATCGGCGACGACCACCGCCATGTTGCGGGCGATGCAGACGAGCTCGCCGTCCGAGTTGCGCACGAGCGCACGGTTGCGGATGTGCACCACGCCGTCGAAGTTCGACTCGATGAAGGACTGCTCGGAGATCTGCGCCGCCCCGCCGATGTGGAACGTGCGCATCGTGAGCTGGGTCCCCGGTTCGCCGATCGACTGCGCGGCGATGACGCCCACCGCCTCGCCCAGATTGACGGGCGTGCCGCGGGCGAGGTCGCGCCCGTAGCACTTGGCGCAGACGCCGTTCTTCGTCTCACAGGTGAGCACCGAGCGGATGCGCACCTCCTGCACGCCGGCCTGGGTGATCCGCTCCACGTGCTCCTCGTCGAGCAGCGTGTGCTTCTTCACGAGCAGCTCGTGGCTCACGGGGTCGAACACGTCCTCCGCCGTGGTGCGGCCGAGGATGCGGCTCGCGAGCGACGCCACCACCGTGCCGGCGTCGATGATCGCCCGCACCTTGATGCCGGCCGAGGTGCCGCAGTCCTCCTCGGTGATGATGCAGTCCTGCGCGACGTCGACGAGCCGGCGCGTGAGGTAGCCGGAGTTCGCCGTCTTGAGGGCCGTGTCGGCGAGGCCCTTGCGGGCGCCGTGGGTCGAGTTGAAGTACTCGAGCACCGACAACCCCTCCTTGAAGTTGGAGATGATCGGCGTCTCGATGATCTCGCCCGACGGCTTGGCCATGGCGCCGCGCATGCCGGCGAGCTGCTTCATCTGCGCCGGCGAGCCGCGCGCGCCCGAATGGGCCATCATGTAGATCGAGTTGATCGGCGCGTCGCGGCCGTTGACCTTCCGCACCGCGGAGATTTCGCGCATCATCTCCTCGGCGATGCGGTCCGTGCACCGCGACCAGGCGTCGACCACCTTGTTGTACTTCTCGCCGGGGGTGATGAGGCCGTCGTTCTGCTGCTGCTCGTACTCCTTCACGAGCGCCTGCGTCTCCTCGACGATCTTCCACTTCGACTGCGGCACCACCATGTCGTCCTTGCCGAAGGAGATGCCGGCCTTGAAGGCGTGGTGGAAGCCGAGCGCCATGATGCGGTCGCAGAAGATCACCGTCTCCTTCTGCCCGCAGTGGCGGTAGACCGTGTCGATCATCGCCGAGATTTCGCGCTTCGTCATCAGCTTGTTGACGATGTCGAACGGCACCTTGTGGTGCTTCGGCAGCACTTCGCCAAGCACGACGCGGCCGGGCGTCGTGTCGTACCACTTGCGGACGGTGTTGCCGTTCTCGTCGACGCCCTGCCAGCGGTACTTGATCTTCGAGTGCAGCGTGATCGCCTTCTCCTGCAGCGCGTGGTCGATCTCCGCCATGTCGCCGAAGATCTTGCCCTCGCCCGGCTCGCCGTCGCGCATCAGCGTGAGGTAGTAGAGGCCGAGCACGATGTCCTGGCTCGGCACGATGATCGGCGAGCCGTTGGCCGGATGCAGGATGTTGTTGGTCGACATCATCAGCACGCGCGCCTCGAGCTGCGCTTCGAGCGACAGCGGCACGTGCACGGCCATCTGGTCTCCGTCGAAGTCGGCGTTGAAGGCCGCGCAGACCAGCGGATGGAGCTGGATCGCCTTGCCCTCGATCAGCACCGGCTCGAAGGCCTGGATGCCGAGGCGGTGCAGCGTCGGCGCGCGGTTGAGCAGCACCGGGTGCTCGCGGATCACCTCGTCGAGGATGTCCCAAACCTCCGGCTTCTCCTTCTCGACGAGCTTCTTGGCCTGCTTGACGGTGGCCGAGAGGCCCTTCGCCTCGAGCCGCGCATAGATGAACGGCTTGAACAGTTCGAGCGCCATCTTCTTCGGCAGCCCGCACTGATGCAGCTTGAGCTCGGGGCCGACCACGATCACCGAGCGGCCGGAATAGTCGACGCGCTTGCCGAGCAGGTTCTGCCGGAACCGGCCCTGCTTGCCCTTGAGCATGTCGGCGAGCGACTTGAGCGGCCGCTTGTTCGCGCCGGTGATGACGCGGCCGCGCCGGCCGTTGTCAAACAGCGCGTCGACGGCCTCCTGCAGCATCCGCTTTTCGTTGCGGATGATGATGTCGGGCGCGCGCAGCTCGATCAGCCGCTTCAGCCGGTTGTTGCGGTTGATGACGCGCCGGTAGAGGTCGTTGAGGTCGGAGGTGGCGAAGCGCCCGCCGTCGAGCGGCACCAGCGGCCGCAGGTCCGGCGGGATGACCGGAATCACGGTCATGACCATCCACTCCGGCCGGTTGCCGGAGGCGATGAACGCCTCGATCAGCTTGAGGCGCTTGGCCGCCTTCTTCTTCTTGATGTCGGAATCGGTGCCGGCCATCTCCGCGCGCAGGTCGGCGGCGATCTTGGGCAGATCCAGCGACTTGAGCATTTCGCGGATCGCCTCGGCGCCGATCAAGGCGGTGAACGAATCCTCGCCGTACTCCTCCTGCGCCCGCAGGAACTCGTCCTCGGTGAGGAGCTGCCGCTCCTTGAGCGGCGTGAGCCCGGGCTCGATGACGACGTAGTTCTCGAAGTAGAGGATGCGCTCGAGCTCCTTAAGCGTCATGTCGAGCAGGAGCCCGATGCGGCTCGGCAGCGACTTCAGGAACCAGATGTGCGCCACCGGCGCGGCGAGCTCGATGTGGCCCATGCGCTCGCGCCGCACGCGCGAGAGCGTCACCTCCACGCCGCACTTCTCGCAGATGATGCCCTTGTACTTCATGCGCTTGTACTTGCCGCACAAGCACTCGTAGTCCTTGATCGGGCCGAAGATGCGCGCGCAGAACAGCCCGTCCCGCTCGGGCTTGAAGGTGCGGTAGTTGATGGTCTCCGGCTTCTTGATCTCGCCGTAGGACCACGACAGAATCTTCTCCGGGCTCGCAATCGAGATCCGGATCTGGTCGAAGACCTGCGCCGGCGCCTGCGGGCTGAAGAGATTCATCACTTCCTGGTTCATCACCGTCTCCTCGTTGGGGAGCGCCGCCAATACGCCGACACGCTCCCGAGGCTTGTCTCAACGTCTCTCCTTGAGGAGAGCCCGGCGAGCCCGGCTCGCCGGGTGCGGGGTCGACCGGGGGGCGCCGCCCGCGCCCCCCCCTTCCGATCGCTCGGCGATCGGCCTCCCCCGCGCGGGAGGAGGCCTGTTCCCGTGCGCCTTATTCCGCGGCCTCCGCCGTTCCTTCCACGCTGCCCGGCAGCCGCTGCTGCTTCGAGTTGTACAGGTCGACGTTGAGGCCGAGCGAACGCATCTCCTTGACGAGCACGTTGAAGCTCTCGGGAATGCCCGCTTCGAACGTGTCGTCGCCGCGCACGATCGCCTCGTACACCTTGGTGCGGCCGGCGACGTCGTCCGACTTCACCGTCAGCATCTCCTGCAAGGTGTAGGCCGCGCCGTAAGCTTCGAGCGCCCACACCTCCATTTCGCCGAAGCGCTGTCCGCCGAACTGCGCCTTGCCGCCCAGCGGCTGCTGCGTGACGAGGCTGTACGGGCCGATCGAGCGCGCATGGATCTTGTCGTCGACCAAGTGGTGCAGCTTGAGCATGTAGATGTAGCCCACCGTCACCGGGCGGTCGAACGGCTCGCCGGTGCGCCCGTCGTACAGCGTCACCTGCCCCGACCGTTCGAGCCCGGCGAGATCGAGCATCTGCTCGATGTCCGCCTCCTTGGCGCCGTCGAACACCGGGGTGGCGATGGGAACGCCGTGCCGCAGATTGGCGGCGAGCTCCACCAGCTCGTTGTCCCTGAGCGACTTGATGGTCTCGTCCTCGCCGTAGATCTTCTTCAGGATCTCCTTGATCGGCTTCGTGTCCTGCTTGGCCATGTAGGCGTCGTAGGCCTCGCCGATGCGCTTGCCGAGCCCGGCGCAGGCCCAGCCGAGATGCGTCTCGAGGATCTGCCCGACGTTCATGCGGCTCGGCACGCCGAGCGGGTTGAGCACGATGTCGACCGGCGTGCCGTCTTCGAGGAACGGCATGTCCTCGACCGGCACGATCTTCGACACCACGCCCTTGTTGCCGTGGCGGCCGGCCATCTTGTCGCCCGGCTGGATCTTGCGCTTCACCGCGACGAAGACCTTGACCATCTTCATCACGCCAGGGGGCAGTTCGTCGCCGCGCTGCAGCTTCTCGACCTTGTCGAGGAAGCGCTGCTCGAGCAACTTCTTCGACTCGTCGTACTGCTTGCGGATGGCCTCGAGCTCGGCCATCACCTTGTCGTTCGCGACCGCGAACTGCCACCACTGCGAGCGCGGATACTCCTCAAGAATTGCCCGCGTGATGCGGGTGTCCTTCTTGAAGCCCTTGGGGCCGGCGATGCCGACCTTGTTCTCCAGCATCTCGGCGACGCGGCCATAGACGTTGCGATCGAGGATCGCCTGTTCGTCGTCACGGTCCTTGGCGAGCCGCTCGATCTCCTCGCGCTCGATGGCGAGCGCGCGCTCGTCCTTCTCGACGCCGTGCCGGTTGAACACGCGCACCTCGACGACGGTGCCCTGCACGCCCGGCGGCACGCGCAGCGACGTGTCGCGGACGTCGGAGGCCTTCTCGCCGAAGATGGCGCGCAGGAGCTTTTCCTCCGGCGTCATCGGGCTCTCGCCCTTGGGCGTGATCTTGCCCACCAGGATGTCGCCGGCGTGCACCTCCGCGCCGATATAGACGATGCCCGCCTCGTCGAGGTTCTTCAGAGCCTCTTCCGAGACGTTGGGGATGTCGCGCGTGATCTCCTCCGGCCCGAGCTTGGTGTCGCGGGCCATCACCTCGAACTCCTCGATGTGGATCGAGGTGAAGACGTCGTCCTTGACGATCCGCTCGGAGAGCAGGATCGAGTCCTCGAAGTTGTAGCCGTTCCAGGGCATGAAGGCGACGAGCACGTTGCGGCCGAGCGCGAGCTCGCCGAGGTCGGTCGACGGGCCGTCGGCGATGATGTCGCCCTTCTTCACGTAGTCGCCCACCTTCACCAGCGGCCGCTGGTTGATGCAGGTGTTCTGGTTCGAGCGCTGGAACTTCTGCAGGCGGTAGATGTCCACGCCCGACTTGGTCGGGTCGAGGTCCTCGGTCGCGCGCACGACGATGCGGGTGGCGTCGACCTGGTCGACCACGCCGGTGCGGCGCGCGGCGATCGCCGCGCCCGAGTCGCGCGCGACCACGCCCTCCATGCCGGTACCGACGAACGGCGCCTCCGCGCGCACCAGCGGCACGGCCTGGCGCTGCATGTTGGCGCCCATCAGGGCGCGGTTGGCGTCGTCATTCTCGATGAACGGAATGAGCGCGGCGGCCACCGACACGAGCTGCTTCGGCGAGACGTCCATGTAGTCCACCCGCTCGGGCGCGACCATGACGACGTCGCCCGCGTGGCGGCAGACGATCAGCTCCTCGGTGAAGCGCCCGCGCGCGTCCACCGGCGCGTTCGCCTGCGCGACGTAGTAGCGGCTCTCCTCCATCGCCGAGAGGTAGACCACCTCGTCGGTCACGCGGCCGTCCTTGACCTTGCGGTAGGGCGTCTCGATGAAGCCGTACTTGTTCACGCGCGCATAGGTCGCGAGCGAGTTGATGAGGCCGATGTTCGGCCCTTCCGGCGTCTCGATCGGGCAGATGCGGCCGTAGTGCGTCGGATGCACGTCGCGCACCTCGAAGCCCGCGCGCTCGCGCGTGAGGCCGCCCGGCCCGAGCGCCGAGAGCCGCCGCTTGTGCGTGATCTCCGACAGCGGGTTCGTCTGGTCCATGAACTGCGAGAGCTGCGAGGAGCCGAAGAACTCGCGCACCGCCGCCGCCGCAGGCTTCGCGTTGATGAGGTCCTGCGGCATCACGGTGTCGATATCGACCGAACTCATGCGCTCCTTGATCGCGCGCTCCATGCGCAGCAGGCCGATGCGGTACTGATTCTCCATCAGTTCGCCGACCGAGCGCACCCGGCGGTTGCCGAGGTGGTCGATGTCGTCGATCTCGCCGCGGCCGTCGCGCAGGTCGACCAGCGTCTTGATCACCGCGATGATGTCTTCCTTGCGCAGCACGCGCACGGTGTCCGGGCAATCGAGATCGAGCCGCATGTTCATCTTCACGCGGCCGACAGCCGAGAGGTCGTAGCGCTCCGGATCGAAGAACATCGAGTGGAACATCGCCTCCGCGGTCTCGAGCGTCGGCGGCTCGCCCGGGCGCATCACGCGGTAGATGTCGAACAGCGCGTCCTCGCGCGTCATGTTCTTGTCGATCGCGAGCGTGTTGCGGATGTACGGGCCGACATTGACGTGGTCGATGTCGAGCACCGGGATCTCGTCGTAGCCCGCGTCGCTGAGAACCTTGAGAACCCGCTCGGTGATCTCCTCGCCGGCTTCGACGTAGATCTCGCCGGTCTCCGGGTTGACGAGGTCCTCGGCAATGTAGTTGCCCATGAGCTCCTCGTCGGTGACGCGGAGCGCCTTGAGGCCCTTTTCGGCGAGCTGCCGGGTCTGCCGCACGGTGAGCTTCTTGCCGGCCTCGATCACCACCTTGCCGGTATCGGCGTCGATGAGGTCGTTGACGGCCTTGTAGCCGCGCATGCGGTTGGGATCGAACGGCATGCGCCAGCCGTCTTTGGTGCGCTTGTAGATGATCTTCTTGTAGAAGGCGGCGAGAATGTCCTCGCCGTCGAGCCCGAGCGCGAATAGAAGCGAGGTCACCGGAATCTTCCGGCGCCGGTCGATGCGCGCATAGACGATGTCCTTGGCGTCGAACTCGATGTCGAGCCAGGAGCCGCGATAGGGAATGATGCGCGCCGCGAACAGGAGCTTGCCGGACGAGTGGGTCTTGCCCTTGTCGTGGTCGAAGAAGACGCCCGGGGAGCGGTGCATCTGCGACACGATCACGCGCTCGGTGCCGTTCACGATGAACGTGCCGTTGTTGGTCATGAGCGGGATGTCGCCCATGTAGACGTCCTGCTCCTTGATGTCCTTCACGGAGCGGGCGCCGGTCTCCTCGTCCACGTCGAACACGATCAGCCGCAGCTTCACCTTGAGCGGGGCGGCATAGGTCATGCCGCGCTGCCGGCACTCGTCGACGTCGTACTTCGGCGGCTCGAACTCGTAGTCGACGAAGTCGAGCTGGGCGGTGTTGGCGAAGTCCTTGATGGGGAAGACCGACTTGAAGACGCCCTGCAAGCCCTCGTCGGGCCTGCCGCCCGCGGGCTTCTCGATCATCAGGAACTGGTCGTAGGACGCCTTCTGAACCTCGATGAGGTTCGGCATCTCGGCGACTTCGTGGATTTTGCCAAAATACTTGCGGACCCGTTTGCGACCGGTCAACGTCTGCGCCATAGTGCCTCTCGCTATTTCCCGCGTGCCGACTCCGGAAGGGAACGCGCCGCGGTCGCGGCGGTCGGGCCCGAGCGCCCGACGCCAAAAGCGGGGAGCGCGGTGCCGCGCTGCCCCGGTATGATCTTGCGGTGCCGCCTCGGCGGCGATTCCGGCGTTTCCAGGATCAAGGCCCGGAAGTCTCCACCGTTTCCGTGTTGCTGTGAGCCTACCGCCCTGGCCGATCGACTGACGGGCCCGAGCGCGCGTGCGGCCCGCCTCCTCGCCTCGCCGGGTCCGGACGCCGGCCTTCTCGTCCCATCCGAACCCGCCCTTGCATCCACCATGCTCCCCCGGCCCCGCCCCCCCCGG